>CARVLU010000006.1 GCA_949082785.1 uncultured Alphaproteobacteria bacterium | reverse complement strand
CTGGCCAGTATCAAAGATATGTGCCCACTGGAAAAGCTGGTCGGATGCCAGAAAAACGGCGAACTGAATTCCATCGATGAACTGGATAATATCTTACAGGGTATTTATTTGGGCATTGACAACGCATTATTGCAACAATGCCAGGACGCCGTCACAGAACAAATGATTGAACTCTGCGGCGATACCATGACTTGTGACGCATTTAATGATGACGAATTCATGGGAACGGAAAGCTTGGCCAGTTATATCAACAACGATGGCGACCATGTTATCGAAGGGCTGATATCGTTCGGCAATGTCCAGGTTACCAAGGCCGAAAGCACCGACGACAACATAAAATTTGGAACATATGAAATCAATATCAACGATTACAAATCGCATTTGGACCGATCTGACCCGAATGTGATGCGTGTTGTGGGGGCGTTGGAATCTGTTGCAACCAAAATCAATCAAAAGATTGCTGTTTTGTCCCAAAATCCGACGATTGAAATGTGCGTGACCGGACGCAATATGTCCCAGATTCGCGGGAATAATAATGTGGTACGCGGCAGCACAACCACGGCGCGTTTCCCGCATTTGCTGGACGAAGCCGTCTTGGCGATTATATCGTCGGGTTTGGACCGCGCGAATGACAATTACCGGAATAAATACAACAAACTGGTGGGCGAAGCACTGAAAGCGCAAAAGGATGATTTAAAGGCCATGATGTGCGCCGCATTGGCCACAGACAGTGCCCCTGTTTGCCAACAGTATCGCACGGATGAAAACGGTGATCCGGTGTGTACACAATACGGCCCCAACACGTTGGACGATGTATTTTCCGAAACCGCGGCAGAAACGGGCGTAACCGGGGATGACATCTATTCGACCAAGTATGTCATTTCTGGGGTTAAGTTCGCAGACCTGGCCGCGGCCCAACAAAAGGGTCATTCGAATTATACCCAAACTGACAGCAAAGGAAACATGATTGGCAAGATTTCAACCTCTGCCGTGTATGAATCATCAACGCAAACATGTCTGTTGACGACCGTCACAACAATGTGCAGCAAGATGAAAGAAATCGTGACCACCGACACGTACAAGGGATGCGGCAGTGGGGGTATTAACATATTTGGCGGCGGATGCGGCGGCGGTGGATTACTGCGCATTGGCGGGAATAAAAAATGGTCCGGCACAACCCAAACATATCATGGTGTCGCATGCCAGGAATTTTTGGAACCGGTCACCACAACCGTCAATATCGCCATGTAAAAATCCCCCGAATGGGGGATTTTTTTCAGAACTGCGTATCCGTGCAGGTTTCTACCGGGTCTGCCCAAGATTTACAATACTTGCTGCCGAACAAGGGGTTACCTTTCTTGCTACAATTTTGTGCGCGCACACATTTGTGGCAGTTCAGCGTGTCCCATTCAAATGTGGACGTGATTGTTTCCTTGTAATTCCATTGATTCAATTGTTTTGAACCAATCAATTCACGTTCCATTCCACCATCCGCGCCGTTGGCCTTGCCGCCACCACTGCCGGCTAATCCAATTGCACTGATGCCGACCGCGGCCCCACCAATTGCGGCAGTTGTTGCGACACCAGCGGTCACCGTTCCACCGAGCAGCCCGGCCAGCCCCGGTGCCGCCACCGCGGAAATACCACCGGTAAACGGAATCGCGACCGCCGCCCCCGCCAGGGCCACCATTGACATGATTTTACCAAACGCATTTCCCGGGGGATTGGGCGATTTGGGCAAACTGGCCGCTTCGGCAAAGCTGATACAGGCAATGCGCGCAATTTCACGACGTGCATCCAATGCGTTTTCACCGGCAATTTCCGCCATGCGTTCGCCCATGGTCGCATAATCCTGCAACATTTTTTCCTGTAACTGGTCATACTTTTTATAATAACTGTCCTTGGCCGATTTCAATGCGGCGGTGGCAATTTGCAAACGCATTTGCTTGGTCAATTCCGGGAACCGGGGCGCCGCCTGGCCGCGACCAATGCGCATGTCTTTCATACCCTGGACCTGGCGGCCGGTCATGCAGTATTGCACCGTGGGGTCGGCTTCGATTGCGTTAATGGCGGTATTGATATTTTTCTGCAATACGGCCAGTTCCGATTTAACCTTTTCTTTCTGCGCGGTACTTAATTGAGAGCCCGTTTTTTCAATATAATCATCAACACTGCTCAGCATTCCGTCGTCATCAAAATCAACACTTTCCCAGTAAATCGTCCCGTCCAAAACGCCCGCGAACGGTGTCACCGGCCCCAGACCGGATTGGGTTGCGCCCTGGATACGGCCCAATTCGCTGTCTTGGATTTGGGATACGTCCGTGCGGCAACGGGAATAATTGATGTCCAGGCTGTCGCCACTGCTGGTGTATTCACAGATTTTATAATCCAGCGAACGCGCGCCGATATTTTCATCCACGGCCAAACCGTTACAGTTTTCTGTGTCACCACAAACCTTTATCATGGCTTCGTTGGCCGCGTTTTGGCAATATTCCAGCATGTTGTTGTCAATCGACAGCATGATTCCCTGGACCATGTTGGCCAAAACGTCATAAACCGCTTCGTCGCGAATCGATTGCTTGCCCGATTCGCCACTGTACACCTGTTGACAGCCAACCAGCTTGTCATACGGACACATGCGGATGATTGTATCTGT
>CARVLU010000005.1 GCA_949082785.1 uncultured Alphaproteobacteria bacterium | reverse complement strand
ACGCGGCAAAATTATTGAAAATGAACAAGAAAGATTATCAGAAATGTGAACGTGGCCAGGCGCTGTTTGATATCGGGATACTGCGCCGTTTCTTTCACGGGGCGTTTGCACTGCTGGTGATAAAACGCAGCCGCGATAATTTGTAATGCCATCCCCCGGAATGGGGGATTTTATTACTGGATTGCCACGCCACTGACGTGGCTCGCAATGACAAGGGTGTTTAATTTCCCGGGTACTTCATCCCCTTTGTCATTGCGAACGCAGTGAAGCAATCCAGTGAATAGTGGTCTGTTCCTTATTATCTGGATTGCCGCGCCACTGACGTGGCTCGCAATGACAACGGGGATAAAAAAATCCCCCGTGCGGGGGATTTTTATTCTTCGTCGGTGGTTTGGGGTGCCGGGGCGGGGTGTTCCTTTTCCGCCTTTAAATAACCTTCTAGCCAATGGTTATCGACATTCAGCGTCTTGACATCACGGTTGTTCAGCAATTTTTGCTGTAACGGGATGGTTGTTTTGACCCCTTCGATGACGAATTCGTCCAGCGCACGCTGGGCACGCATAATACATGCCGGTCGGTTTTGGGCATGCACGACCAATTTCGCAATCATCGAATCATATGTCGGCGGGATGGTGTAACCGGTATAGACCGCACTGTCCACGCGAACCCCCAGACCGCCGGACGGCGCGTACAGGGTGATTTTACCCGGGTTCGGAATGAATGTTTCCGGATCTTCGGCATTGATGCGGAATTCAATCGCATGACCATGCGGGACAACGTTCGATTGGGTATAGCCCAATTTTTCCCCGGCCGCGATACGGATTTGTTCACGCACCAGGTCGATGCCATACACCATTTCGGTCACGGGATGTTCCACCTGTAATCTGGTGTTCATTTCCAAGAAATAGAATTTGCCATCTTCGTACATGAATTCAAATGTACCGGCGTTGGTGTATCCCATTTTCTTGGCCGCGGTTTTACAGATTTCAATCATGTCGTCGCGCTGTTTCTGCGTCAATGCCGCCGCAGGGCATTCTTCCATAACCTTTTGATTTTTGCGTTGCAGTGAACAGTCGCGTTCTCCGAAAATCACAACGCCACCATGCTGGTCGCCCAGCACCTGGAATTCAATATGGCGCGGATGCAGCAACAGTTTTTCCATATACAATGTGTCGTCGCCGAAACCGGATTTTGCTTCCTGTTTGGTAATTTGGAACGCTTCGGCCATTTGTTCGGCGTTCATAACGGGACGCATACCGCGGCCACCGCCGCCGGCGGACGCCTTTAACATGACGGGATAACCGATTTTTTCCGCCCACATCAATGCGTCGTCCAAACTGGCGACCGCACCGTCGGAACCGGGAACAACCGGCAAACCGCATTCAATCGCGGTGCGTTTGGCATTAACCTTGTCCCCCATTTTTTCAATCATCGCGGCGGTCGGCCCAACCCAAATCAGACCGTGCTGTTCCACCTTGCGAACGAAATCGGCGCGTTCGGACAAAAATCCATATCCCGGGTGAATCGCGTCGGAATTGGTCAGTAACGCCGCCGTCAAAATCGCGGATTCGTTCAGATAAGAATCCTTGGATGGGCCGGGGCCGATACAGACGGATTCGTCCGCCAATTGCACGTGCATTGCGTTTTTATCAACCGTGGAATAAACCGCAACCGTACGAATGCCCATATCGCGGCACGCGCGGATAATGCGCAGGGCGATTTCCCCGCGGTTGGCAATTAATACTTTTTTAATTTGTGGCATGGCTTTTCGCTTTCTTATTCAATCACAATCAAGGCTTGGTCGAATTCAACCGCCTGGCCGTCGGAAACCAAGATTTCTTTGACGACGCCGTCTTTGTCGGATTTAATCGGGTTGAATGTCTTCATCGCTTCGACCAGGGCGACCGTGTCACCCGATTTGACCGATGCGCCAACCGTCACGAACGGTTTCGCACCCGGTTCCGGCGCCAGGTACGCAACGCCCACCATCGGGGATTTCAGCACGTGACCCGAAATTTTCGGTTCGTCGGACGCCGGCGCGTCCAGACCGGGCCGCTTGTTTTCCGAAACGGCAAAGCTGGGCATGACGGCCGCGGCGGCCTGTTGCTTGGACAAATGAATGTGTTTGCGGTAAACACCAAACAAGAACTGGCGTTCCAAATCCAATTCCGTAATACCCATTTCGTCCATAATTTTGGACATGGATTCAACAGTTGCACGAAATGACATTATATATCCTTTTTAATCTGTTTGACTGGTTTATTTCAGTTGAACCGAATTTTATCACAATGAACGCGGATGTCAAGGCACCGGGTCATACCCACACCCGCCACCGGGTCGGCATCGCCCAATTCGGCGCAATCCCATCAGCCCCCCACGCCACAGCCCATACCGCGCGATGGCGGTGCGGGTATATTCGCTGCAACTGGGGGTAAAGCGGCACGCGGCGCGCCCGCCAATCAATGGGGAAATGAACATTTGATACGCGCGTATGCACCACATGGCCGCGCGCGACGTTGGGGCGATTGCACAAGATTTATTGTTGTGGGACGCCATCAATCTTTTGTTTGCGCAGGTAACGCAGTGCCTTCTTCATGGCGACCATGCCGTCGGTATGCTGCCACGCCAAAATCGACGGACGGGCGATAAACACATAATCACGCCCATCGTCCAGCCACGATTCGTTGCCCCGAATCCAAACGCGCAGAACACGTTTCGCCCGGTTGCGGTCCACCGCGTGACGGAATGTTTTTTTTGTCGCCACCAGCCCGTATCGCGCATCCCCGGGGAATCGCGTTGTCCGCGCCCGGATAATAAACGCACCGCACCGGGCCGACAGGTCCGTTTCCGTCATTATAAAATCGTCATGTCTTTTTATTGTATCACGCATGGCCCCTATAATAACAAAATATCACGATAATCAAATAAAAAAGCGCATTTTTGTCCAACGCCCCGCTTGATTTTTTTTACCGCAGGTTTTATAGTGCAAAAAAACAATTCTATTGGGGGATTCATAATATGTATAACTGGCTGCTGAAATTCTTTTCCGCCGATATGGCAATTGATTTGGGAACGGCAAACACGCTGATTTATGTCAAGGGACGCGGAATCGTCCTGAACGAACCGTCGGTCGTGGCGGTGGCGGAAAACCGTTTGCTGGGGCGCAAGGAAATCTTGGCCGTGGGGACGGACGCGAAACAGATGTTTGGCCGTACGCCCGGCACGATTACGGCGGTGCGCCCCCTGCGCGATGGGGTCATCGCCGATTTCGAAGTCGCCGAAGAAATGATTAAGTATTTTATCCGCAAGGTGCACAAGCGCAACCCGATGGCGGCGCCGCTGATTATCATCTGTGTGCCGTCGTGCGCGACCCAGGTGGAACGCCGCGCCATTCAAGAAGCCGCCGACGCCGCCGGCGCGCGCAAGGTATATATTGTCGAAGAATCCACCGCCGCCGCGATTGGCGCGGGTCTGCCGGTGGAAAAGCCCGTCGGGTCCATGGTTTTGGACATTGGTGGCGGCACGACCGAGGTTGCGGTTATGTCCCTGGGGGGGATTGTGTATTCCAACGCGGTGCGCACCGCCGGTGACCAGATGGACGTCGATATTATCGATTTCGTGCGCAAGAACAAGAATCTGTTGATTGGGGAAAACACCGCCGAAGAAATCAAAAAGAAAATCGGCACCGCCATTTCGCCCAAGGACAAGGCCAACGAATTAACCATGAAAATCAAGGGGCGCGATTTGCTGTCGGGCACACCGCGCGAAACGGTTATCACCGAATCCCAGATTGCATCCGCATTGGCCCAGACGGTCAACAAAATCGTTGATACCGTGCACCAGGCACTGGAACTGACGCCGCCGGAATTGTCCGCCGACATCGCCGATTTCGGTATCGCGATGACGGGCGGCGGGTCGCTGTTGCGGGGGCTGGATGCGGCCATTCGCGCGGCCACGGGTTTGCCGGTGTTCTTGGTCGATAATCCGTTGGCGTGTGTGGCGTGCGGGTCCGGAAAAATGCTGATGGATTTGGACCGGAACAAGCATGTGTTGCAAACAATGTATTAAAAAAAAGCGCCGCAAAACGCGGCGTTTTTTCATATGTTTAATTTGCATTTCCCGATTTATTTTTGTATCGTGTCCATGTTAACGAAAGGAATTGATTATGGACCAGGACAAGCTGTCGTTTGAAGAAGCGTACAAACAACTGACCGAATTGGTCAAGAAGATGGAATCGGGCGAATTGCCCCTGGCGGCGTCGGTTGCCGCATACGAACAGGGCATTAAGTTAAAGGCGTATTGCGAACAATTGTTAAAAGAAGCCGAACTGAAAATCGAAACACTGAAAGTGGGCACAGCACAGTAATTTATTTATCATCGTCACAAGAGGATTATCGTGACCGAAAAAAGCAAATTGACACCCGTCATGCAACAATATGTTGACATGAAGGCTGAAAACCCCGACGCGTTGTTGATGTTTCGTCTGGGCGATTTTTACGAAGCGTTTTTCGAAGACGCCAAAACAATCAGTACGACTTTGTCCCTGGTATTGACCCAGCGCGGAACAGACGCCGCCGGAAACGATATTCCGATGTGCGGTATTCCGTGGCATGCGGCGGATAACTATTTTGGACGGCTGGTGCGCGCGGGGTACAGCGTGGCCTTGGTCGAACAAATGGAAACCCCGGCCCAGGCCAAGGCCCGCGGCCACAAATACATTGACCGCCGCGTGGTGCGCGTGTTGACGCCGGGAACGCTGACGGATGAAAATCTGTTGACGCCGAAAAATTCCAATTTCTTGGTCGCGGTGGTCCCGGTATCGGGGGGACGTGGGATGTTTGATATCGCCGGGTGCGATATTTCAACCGGCGAATTTTTTATCGGCCACACGGACAATGCGCTGGACGATTTGGTGCGCATCAACCCGGCCGAAGTTATTTATCCAGAATCCGCCGCCGAAGATGCGTATGTTCAAACCCTGCGCGATGTGTTTAAGACAACGCCGGTTTATGAAAAATTATACAACCGCACCGATATCGGCCAAATTGTGTCGCGGGTGTTCGGGCAAAATGTGGATGCGGCGGACGCGGGATGCGTTATTCGCGGCGACGCGCCGAACGGCGTGGTCGCATTGCTGGCGGGATATTTGTTTAATACCCAGCGTGATGCGCCGATGGCGTTTCGCGCACCATATGCCTTTAAATCCGGGCGCCAATTGCTGATTGATTCGGCCACGTGGAAAAGCCTGGAAATCGATGCCCCCATTAATGACGGCGGGGCATGTTTGCTGGACGTGTTGGACCAGACCAAGACGGCCGCGGGTGCGCGCCGGTTGCGGTCGTATCTGCGCACGCTGTCGGCGGATATTGGTGAAATTCGCCGCCGCCAGGAACACATCGGCCATTTGTTGCTGAATATGGATGCAATGGGTGGATTGGCGCAAATGCTGGGGGCGATTCCCGACGTTGGGCGCAGTTTGACGCGTTTGCTGTCGGGGCGCGGGACGCCGCGCGATATGCGGTCTGTGTCGGATTTTCTGTTGGCGTTGCCCGGGGCGCGTGCCCGCGGGCGTTCGTTGGATGCGGATATGGCCGCACGCTTTGCCGAAATCAACAGCCATGATAAACTGGCCGGGGAATTGAAGTTCGCGCTAAGTGATGAATTGCCGACATTTTTCCGCGATGGCGGGGTTATCCGCGATGGGTTTGACGCGGCGCTGGACCATATGCGGGGATTGTCCCACGGGGCCAAGGAAACGATTGCCGCATTGCAGGCCGAATACGCCGCCCAGACCGGTATCCATACCCTGAAAATCAAGTACAACAATATCCTGGGATATTTCATAGAAGTTCCATCCGCCCGCGCCGATGTCATGATGCAACCCGACGGCGGATTTATCCATCGACAGACGATGGCGGGTAATATGCGCTTTACCACGACGCGGTTAATTGATTTGGACAATGACGTGCGCAGCGCCGGGGAAAAGGCCGCCGCCATCGAAGCCGAACTGGTCACCGGCTTTATCGAAAAAATCCGCGAAATTGCCGACGATTTGATGAATACGGCCGAACTAATTGCGGATGCGGACGTTTGGTATGCATTGGCCGAATGCGCGGGCCGCTGGCAATGGGTGCGCCCCACCATCAGCGAAGACCGCGCCATGGATATCCGGGGCGGCCGCCATCCGGTGATTGAATATGTTTTGCGGGCGCGCGGGGATAATTTTGTGAAAAATGACTGTAACCTGGATACGCGGTCCATCGCGTTGCTGACGGGGCCGAATATGGCGGGTAAATCAACATATCTGCGCCAGAATGCCATTCTGGTCGTGTTGGCGCATCTGGGGTCGTTTGTTCCGGCAACCAGCGCCACCATCGGCATTTGCGACCAATTGTTCAGCCGCGTTGGCGCGTCGGACAATTTGGCGGCGGGCCAATCCACATTTATGGTGGAAATGACTGAAACTGCCAACATCCTGAACCGTGCGACGGAACGGTCGTTTATTATCTTTGACGAAATTGGGCGCGGCACCGCGACATATGACGGTATGGCCATCGCCCAGGCGGTGCTGGAATTTTTAAATAACCTGGGGCCGCGCACGTTGTTTGCAACGCACTATCATGAATTAACCGCGTTGGTGGGGGATGCCCCCGACCAGTTGGACGGTGTGTCGTGTCTGACCATTGATGTGCGCGAACACAACAACGAAATCATCTTTATGCACAAAATCGTGCCGGGCGTCGCCAATCGGTCATACGGGATTCATGTGGCGAAAATGGCGGGCATGCCGGCGTCGGTTGTTGCGCGCGCGGAATCTGTGTTGGGTGCGCTGGAATCACGTCACGGTGGTGCGCAATGCGCGCCCGCCGCCATAACCACGCCTGTATCTGCGGCGCCCACAACGCCGGCCGCACCGACGCCGCGCGCCGCACCCCGGGGGCGCGTCAATCAATCGGATGTGGCACCGCAATTGTCACTGTTTGGATAAACGCAGATGGACGGATGGATAATCTTGGACAAGCCCGAAAATATATCCAGCCGCGCATGTGGCGCGCGGTGCATGCGCATGTTTGATGCGCCGACATTCGGGCATATCGGGACACTGGACCCGATGGCGTCGGGATTATTGCCGATTGCGTTGGGGGCCGCAACGCGGGTTATTCCGTTTATGCAGACCGAATGCGTCAAAGAATATCTGTTTTCTATGCAATTTGGTTTTGAAACAGACACGCTGGATATCACGGGCGCAATTACCAAACGCAATGACATTATCCCAGGCGCGGATGCGGTGACGGCGGTGCTGTCCCAATTTATCGGTGATATCGACCAGGTGCCCCCGATGTACAGCGCGGTGCACGTCGGCGGCGTGCGCGCCCACAAATTGGCCCGCGCGGGGCGCGTCGTTGATATCCCGCCACGCCGGGTTCATATTTACGCACTGGAATTTCTGGGGGCGCGGGGCGCGTCATACCATTTTCGGGTGCGTTGCACCGCCGGGACATATGTGCGTTCACTGGGGCGCGATATCGCAAATGCGTGCGGGGCACTGGCGACGGTTGACATGATACGGCGCGTGGAAACGAACGGGTTGCACATAAAAAATGCCGTGAAACTTGATTTTCTGGAAAATTTGTTTCATAATGGCGGGGATTTGCAGGAATATCTGCAACCGATTGATTTTGGACTGGGGGACATTCCGGTTCTGAATCTGAATGATAAAGACGCGGATTTTTATAAACACGGCGGCTTTATCGGCGGGGCATATGCGGACGGTTTGGCGCGTGTGTACGATGATGCCGGGTTAATCGGTATTGGCGTTGTGTCGGACGGAATTCTGCGCCCCAAACGAACAATTAAATAAGATAAACAAAAGGAAATATAATGTCCGTTACAAAAGCAAAAAAAACTGAATTGATTAACGCGTACAAAACCACAGACAAAGACAACGGCGGCAGCGCCGCGTCCCAGGTTGCGGTTTTGACGGAACGCATCCGCAATTTGACCGAACATATGAAGGCCAATCACAAGGATCAGCATTCCAAACGCGGTTTATTGCTGATGGTGAACCGCCGCAAGAAATTGTTGGCCTACATCAAGAAACGTAATGTTTCCGAATACGAAGAACTGATTAAGAAATTGGGTCTGCGTAAATAAAAATCCCCCGCATGGGGGATTTTTTTTAAGACTGGGCACTTACTCTCTCTTGTCATTGCGAGCAAGGCGGTATGCCGCCGCGTGGCAATCCAGGGAAGTGGCAATGTTCATTATTTACTGGATTGCTTCACTGCGTTCGCAATGACAACGGTGGCTGGCGCTGTATCTCCTTTGTCATTGCGAGCAAGTCGCGACGTAGCGCAGCGAAGACGGACGCCGCGTGGCAATCCAGTAATAAAATCCCCCATTCGGGGGACAATGTTACAAATTATCGCGGCTGCGTTTTATCACCAGCATGGCAAATGCCCCGTGGAAAAACCGGCGCAGCGTCCCTTCGGCGAACAGGTCGTGGCCACGTTCACATTTCTGATAATCTTTCTTGTTCATTTTCAGTAATTTTGCCGCGTCGGCCACACTGATTTTCAAATGTTGGCGCGCATGGCGCATCACACTGCCATAGTAATTGGCGTCGATTAATAATTTTGCCATAGTTTAAACTCCTTTTAAGTTATTAAAACACCGCCCGACGTTATTGTGGGCGGTTGGAGGTTCAAGACTACAAACAAGTATAGTGCCGCTTATTGGTTATTCGCGAGCCCTCCAACCGGGTTGGAGATTTTTTTCTTGTTTACGGGTCTTGACACCCTACACCGGTTACCCAATGCGTGTGAATTATATCGCATCCCACGCGAATGTTCAAGGGATTTAAATTTATTGGTGTGGGGGTTGATTTACTGGATTGCCACGCGGCGGCGTACCGCCTTGCTCGCAATGACAAAGGATATAATATAAAAACAAAAAATCCCCCGCATGGGGGGATTTTTATAACAGACAGGCCAGGGCTGCGCTGGTATTTTTTAACATAAACCAGCCAATGCGGTAATCGGTTGCGTAAACCGTTGCCATAAACAATACCAAAATCGCCATCACAATCAGGACGTTCTGGCGCTTGCCCCGCATGCAATAAACACTGATGTTATAAAACAGGAACAAGATATAGCCGTCAACCAGCAAACTGATTACCCACAGCGATGTGCAATTAAACGCCAGTGCGTTCAACACCAAAATCACCGGATAGATAAAGAATACGGACGCCAATCCCTTTATCGCGATTTCCCAATCGCGTTCGCCCCCCGTGATTTCCGACATCAGCATCAACAGCCCGCCCAGCACGAACAGCAACGCCACCGCCAGCACCGGGATAACAATAATTGCCGTGAATACCGCGCCGATTGTAATCGTCGCCCCACCGACCAGGCGCAGCAACAACACCAATCCGCCACCCAACAGGCCGTACATAAAGGCCCGCAACATCGATTCTTCCAGATTGCCATCCGCAACAATTTTTGTGAAAAAACGCTTGGGCTGGGTCAAAATGCTGACGATACTGGACGCCCACTTTTTAATTTTATGCTTCATGGCACACTCCGTTTGATTATTTCTATTTTTGCTTTATAATTGAAAAAAATCAATGGAAAAAGTTATGAAGAAACTGGCAATTGTGGGGCGACCCAACACAGGTAAATCAACATTGTTCAACGGTTTGACCGGGACGCGTGATGCGCTGGTCCATGACCGGCCGGGCGTGACGCGCGATGTCATTGGCGGCGTCATGGTGGCGCGCGCATGGGAAATCTTTGACACGGCGGGGTTGGAACGCGCCAAAACCGGGATTGCGGCGCATTCGACCGACATGGCGCTGAACGCGATTAAGGGGGCGGACGCCATCTTGTTCGTGGTGGACGGCCGCGCGGGATTATTACCCGAAGATTTGGATTGGGCCCGTACCGTGCGTCGTAACAGCCGTGCGCCGGTTTTATTGCTGGTGAACAAGGCCGAATCGGACCGCCGTTTGGGTAATCTGGATGATTTTTACAAACTGGGGTTTGGGGAACCGGAACTGATTTCGGCGGAACACAAACGTGGATTTTCCCAGATTTATGAATTCTTGGACAAAATTGGGTCGGATACGGATGCCGCCCCGGCGGACACCGACGCGCGTTTGAAAATTGCCGTCATGGGCCAGCCAAACGTCGGTAAATCCACATTTGTGAACCGCGTTTTGGGCCAACAGCGTCAGATTGTCAAAGACGAACCGGGCGTGACGCGTGACACGGTGAAAATTCCCGTACGCTTTTACGGGCGGGATATCGTTTTGATGGATACGGCGGGTCTGCGCCGCAAGGCGGGCGTTACCGATGACGTGGAAACACTGTCGGCGTTAAAATCGCTGGACGCGGTGGGCAAGGCGAATGTTGTCATTTTAATGGTTGATGCGACGCGCGATATTGAAAACCAGGCGCTGTCGATTGCGGCGCGTGTTTACGACGCGGGCAAGATTTTGTGCGTCGCGCTGAACAAATGGGATTTGGTGGAACCGGCGCTGCGCGATGAAAAACTGTTGAAGTTAAAGCATCAGTTTGCCAATTCATTTCATCAGATTATCAAGCCGATGATTCTGGCCATTTCCGCAGAAAAGGGAACCGGTGTCCAAAACATGTTCAAGCGGATTTATGAACAGTGGGATTTATCCAATGCCCAGGCGCCGACCAGTCTGGTGAACCGCATCGTTGAAAAGCTGGTGGAACAGCGCCAGCCGCCGTTGTCCCGTTTAAAGCGGCCGATGAAAATCAAGTTTGCATCCCAGACGGGCCGCCATCCGATGCGTATCACGATTAATGTGGGCGGCGCGTCCGATATCCCGGAATCATACACCCGTTATCTGCGTCGCGGGTTGGCCACGGCATTACACTGGGAACATTTGCCTGTTGTAATCGAGTATAAAAAAGCGGATAATCCATTTGACCAATAAACCCATGGTTTGATTGGTCCATGGCATTGCGTGATGGCGTTTATCTACTCTATCCGCAATCAAAGAAAAGGCGCAGGTTTTATCCGGCGCCTTTTTTCTGCCTTGGAACGAAGAAAAACCCGCCAATGGCGGGTTTTTTCATGTGTGGCTTAGAATCCCTTTGGGGTGGCCATTTTGACGTTGGACACTTTCTTGTTCAGGGCCGAAATCACTTCGTCGGTGATGTCCAGATTCTGGGCGTCGTTGCCAACGCGGGCAAAGCGGCCGTCGATAACCAACGACAGATTCTTTTTTGCGATAATCCCTTCGATTAACGGGTCCAGATGTTTGGCCTGGACTTCGTTCAGGGCGTTTTGAAACGCGACTTCGATGCTTTGGGCGCGTTCGGTCAAATCACGCTGTAACTTCGTCACGCGGTTTTGATAATCCACAACGCGGCGTTGCAGTGCGTCACGGGACAAAACATCCTGGGATTTTTCAATTTCCGCCTTTTCCTTTTCCAGTGCCTTTTGGTCACGGGTCAATTCATCGCGCAGTTTGGATTCATACGATTCCTTTTGCTTGCGCAGGTCTTTCAGTGCCGCCGCTTCGCCCTGGATGGCGTCCATGCGGATAACCGCAATGCGCAGCGCGGCGCCATTGGCCGCATCCGCGGATACCGCCGCCAGCGATTGTTCAACACTGGCGCCGCCACGATGATTAATCGCGCGTACCGCAAAGAATCCCGCCGCCGCAACCGCAACAACAATGGCGGCGATAATACCGATTTTAGCATAGTTTTTTGCGGCCGGGTTGACGGTCGCAGATGTGTTTTTGTTTGCCATTTGTCCTTCCTTTTGTCTGGTTGGAAAAAGTATAGCAACAAAAATTTGAAATGAAAAGGGAAAGTTATCCCGACCGCGCGTTACCGCGCCGGTGCCAGGCGAATTTCCACCCGCCGATTGGTCAGACGGCCGATATCATCCTGGGCGGCGATGGGGCGCGTTGCGCCACGGCCGACAATAAACATGCGGGCGGTGTTGATTTTATGCTGTGCCAGGTACACGGCCACCCGCTGCGCCATGTCCAATGACAATGACCGCGCGGCGGCGCCGTCGCGCATGGCGTCGGTATATCCGGCGATTTCGATAAATGTCGCGTCGTATTGGCGCAAAATCTTGGCCATAATATTCAGTGCGCGGTCCCCGTCGGGTGAAATGTCCGCCACGTCCAATTCCATCAGTGCGTCGCGCACCATGATAACCACCACGTCCGTGCCGGCCCGTTGGACCGATATGCCCGGCATGCGCAGCGCGTCGTACAGTGCGTATTCCAATTTGGCCATGTAATTTAACGCGGCGGCGTTTTCGTTGGCAATTTTATCCCCGTAATCGGCGGCCGGATTTTCGGTTGCCGTCACCAGTTGTCCGCCCGCGCCCAGATACACCGGACGTTTGGCGACGCGTGACATTTCTGTCATGTCGGTCATGGACGCGCCGCGCAACAGTGTCGGCCATGTTTGGCGCGCGGGACTGTGATACGTGACGCATGACGTCATCGTCATCATTATCAGCAAAAGCGTCGCAAATCCCCGCATCATTTAATGGTGTTATTCCACGATAAAGGAAACCTGGTTGTCACCGGTTGACAGACAATAATCATCGACGGTGGTTTCATATCCGTTGACGCGCATCTGGGACGCCCATGCGGTTTTGGACGCAACCAAGAAATTGCATTCCCCCGCCGACAGCCCCATCAGATTGATTGAAAATGCCGCCCCGTCGGCCGTGGCCGTGACGGACCAGTTGTCCGTCCCCAGTGGCGCGTTCGCATTGGCCAGGGCGCCCGCCTTTATCAGATAATCGACGGACACGCCGGTGTAATCGCCACGCGGCGCCATCAACAGGCGCGTGTTTTTTGCAATTTGTTCCAATTCGGAAACCGCAATGGTGCGGATTTGACGATTGCGCAACATTCCGTACATCGTGACCGCCCCGGCCGCCATCATCGCCGATATGGCCAGGATACCGATAACTTCTATTAACGAACGTCCAGATTGTTGGTTCATGGGCAAATCCTTTCCTTTGTATTTTCTTATTTTGAAACGCCGACGATTTCCGCATTTTCAAACAGCGACATCGCATTTGCAATCAATGGGTCGGATACCAGTTCTTCTTTCTTTTGTTCGGTGACGGTTTGTTTGTGGGGCGATTGTTCGCACCGTTCCAGTGTCCACGCGCGGCCCGTTTTATCCTGTAACCAGACGGCCAGCTTTTTCGGGAAATCGGCGTCCCCCTTGCGATCGTAATAGACCATTTTGCCATCTGCAAAATCGGCGATTTCGATATTGCTGCTGTAATATGAATACAGCAAAATTTCCTTGGCCGATTGCAGGGCGGTTGCCAATTCCGTCGCCGATGTAATCGTGATTGTGGGGGCGGCGGGCGCATCAGTCGGTTGGGGCGCGGCCACGGTTGTCATTGCCGATGGCATGGTTGGCGCGGATGCGCTTTGCGGGGTGGTCTGCGCCGCATTCCGGGCGGCCATGACGTCACGCGCATTGGCGGGGCGCGGGGCGGCGGCCTGTTGCCGTAACAATTCGGGGACCGACGGCATATCCGCAATGTGCATCAAGCGTACAATCAACATGTCAAAGCATTGTTTTTGATTGCCGGCCGCCTGCATTTCGGGAACGGATGCCACCATCACCTGCCATATACGGGACAGGGTGTTCAAACTGACGTTTTTATTAATGTCGCGGATTTGTTCGCGCTGGTCCGCGGTGTATGGCGAATTGGTCGCGTCGCCCGCGTGCAGTGCCGGGTGCATGCGCGTCGCCCAGTGCGTCCATTCCATCATGTCGGTCAACAGCATTGCCAAATCCGCACCGTTGGTGTAAATCTGGTCCGCGCGGTCCAATGCCGCCGCAACATTACCCGACAGCAATGTGCGCATGAAATCAACCACGACGCCGCGGTCTGCACGCTTTAACATGTCCAGGACGGCCGCTTCGTCCACGTGGCCGCCGGTTTGGGCAATCGCCTGGTCCAACAGGGACAGCCCGTCGCGAACCGAACCGTCGGCCGCGCGCGCCAATAATTCATTTGCCCCGTCGGACAGTTCCACCTGTTCCTGGGACGCAATCCATGCAAAATGTTTCTTTAACGTTTCGACCGGCACACGCACCAGGTCAAATCGTTGGCATCGGGATAAAATGGTGACGGGCACCTTTCTGATTTCGGTGGTCGCCAGGATAAAGATAACGTGTGCCGGCGGTTCTTCCAGTGTTTTCAGCAACGCGTTAAACGCCGATGTCGATAACATGTGGACTTCGTCGATAATATAAACCTTGTACCGGCCATTGGTCGGGCGGTATTGCGCGGCATCCAAAATATCACGCATGTTGTCAACCCCGGTGTGTGACGCGGCGTCGATTTCCAAAACGTCGATATGTTGGCCGGCGGCAATCGCGCGACAGTTTTCGCATGTCCCGCACGGTGCCGCGGTCGCGCGGTCCGATGACAGACAATTCAAAGCCTTGGCCAGAATGCGGGCCGTACTGGTTTTTCCCGTCCCGCGGATACCGGTAAAGATATAGGCATGCGCAATACGCGATGTGTTAATCGCGGTCGTCAGTGTTTTGACCAAGACATCCTGGCCGATTAAAGATTGAAAATCCTGGCTGCGATATTTGCGGGCCAAAACGGTGTAACTGGTATCCATGCTATAAACTTCCTTTTGCAGAAGCATAGCAAAACCAAGTCAGATTTCAACAATTAAAGTGATAAGTTTTATTTCAAATTCGACACAAAATCCGCAAAGCCCGCATCGTCATCATCCGATGTCATCGCATCGTCGGCGGGGATGGTCGGGGTTTTGTCACGCGGGTCGCGGGTGGAATCGATTTTTCCCTGTTCTGCGGCCACGATGCGTCCGTAATGTTCGGCCGTTTGCATCAAGCGTTCGCGTTCGATTTCGTCCGCCGTCTGGCGTGCCTGGTCCATATATTGTTTTCTTTTCTGGCGCCATTTGTGGCAACGTTGAATCATCTGACCCACAGACGACTGGCTTTTTTTGTTTTGCATATTTTTTCTTTATTTGGAAGTGAACATTTTTCCGCGGCATTTGTTGCCGCTTTCCTGCAACGGTTGGGATAATAAAGCATCTGAAAACTGTTTGCAATATTTTTTTTCAAATGCTATCCTGCGCATCGTAGGAGGGTCGGCTTTTGTCGCGCCAAAGCGGAAATTTTTTATTGCAGGCTTTGTTGGCAGTGACGTTGATATTTGCCTTTATGCCTTTTTTTGCGCAAAAATTGGCCGACCGTGACAGAAATTCCCAAATGTTTGCCGTGACCCAGCAACTGGAAACCGCCCAGACCGCCGCGCGTTTGTTCGTGCGGGAAAATGCGGGCCAGTTGGCGTATGGGACGACGGTGATTGCAGGGAATGCGTTTGCAGATACGCTGGAACCGTATGGATTGCCGCTGGGGGCGGTGGCGCGAACGGCCCTGGGCCAGGATGTCGCATTGGAAATTGAAAAGACGCCGCAATTGGTGACCGCGCGTCTGGTCGTGTCGGGTGGAAAACTGTCCGGGTTACAGCGCGCGGAAATGGCACGCCGGTTGGGATTTTATGCGCACGCCGCCGATGATGCGGTTGTCTTGGCCGTGCCGCTGGACGAAGAATTTTCCGACGTTGTGCGTCGCGACGAAACCAATCTGGATGAAAACGGATTTCTGGCCGATTTGGATATGGGCAATTTCGTGATGGACAATATCGGCACGGCGTTTGCGCGCAACGGGGAATTTGAATCTGGCCAGATGGACACGTTGTCCATTGTGGGCGTTGAAAACGGCCGAAAATCCCGCAACAACATTGATAATTTATCCGCCACCAAAACCACATTCCAAAGTGCCGATGGCACCGCCGCATTGACGGTGACGCGTGGGGTGTTGGCGGCGTCCAGTGTGAATGCCAAAACCATTTCGCGGTTTGGTGACACGGGTAATTTCGTGTCGCGGGCGGCGTCTGTCTATGACTTTTCCATGACGGCCGGCCGCACCAGTTTTTATGGCCCGCCCCAATGGAACGTGCGCGGCAACGTTGTGTCGGATAAAATCAATCTGTCGGTCGATACGCTGGAAATTGCGTCGTTTATCAACGCGTCCCGCGGCCAGGATGTTTACATCAGTCCCGACACATTGGAATATGCCGCCCGCAGTGGGATAGAGGTGGACAATCTGGCCATTTCCAACATCACGCTGCGCGACCAAACATCGGACGCGTTGTTGGACGGGGCGTCGGGCCGCGTGATTATCGATGTGCGTCCGGCCGATACGTCGATATTGCCCGATGCGCTGGTTTCGGGTGTCGATAACGGCGCGTTCAAAATTTTGGCCCGTCCGGCCGCATCGGAATCCAACACGGTCGATTGCCGGTCGATTATTGCTTCCCTGGGCAAGGTGTATAATCAGCGGTCGCTGTCCCAGTATTTGATTTGCCAATATGTTTACTGGCAACGTTTGGAACACCGCATTGATATCAAAAAATGTATGATGGATGGGCGCAGTGATTGTAAATAAAACACGCATCTTTGCCGACGCAAATCCGCGCGACATGCGCGGCGCCAGCATGTTGGAAGTGTTACTGGCCCTGGGGGTGGTGACATTTCTGGCGCCGTTCGTGTATAAGCAGATAACAGACACCACACACGACATCCAAGATATTTCGGCCGCCCGCAATATTATTGCCGTCCGCGAAGCGGCGCTGAATTTCGTGCGCATGAACCAGGACCGCTGGCCGGATTACGCCCAGATAAAATTGGCGCCCGATGAATTGGCGGCGATATCGGATGCGGCGTCGGCCGGGTTCATTGATAAATATATGGTGCGGGGCGCGGCTGTGACCGATGTGTATTTGGGCTTTGCCGGCGGCGACAGTGATTTGCGCACGTCGAAAATTGTGCGCCAAATCGGCACGGCCGCGGCGATGGTTGGCGACGACGGCGTGGCGTACGGCGATACTTGGGCGGTGGCGGCCCCGGATTTCCAGCCCGGTGATTTGGTGTACAGAATCAGTCGTGATTTTTCCGGCGAAGACAAATCGAAATATCTGCACCGCGGGACATCGGGCGAAGATGATTTGAACGTTATGATGCGCGATTTGGACATGGGGCAGTTTAATGTATATGACATATCGACCGTGCGCGCCCAATCGGCCAAGGTTGTCGATGCGTCCACCGTCTTTGTCACCGCCGAAGACATGGCGGCCAGCAATGTGTTCTTTGTCGCGGGGGCCAATATGGACGGTAATGCGACGTCGGTCGGGTCCATGCGCGTGACGGGCGACGTGACCGGGTTTCGTACGATTACCGCCGATCGTCTGAACGGGGAAAAATTCACGACAACGGGGCGCATCATCACCGACCGCGCCAGTGTGAATAATTCCATTAATGTGGGGCGTGATTTAATACTGAAATCGGACAGTCTGCGCACCATCAGCGGATTTGACGGCATCAGTGTCAACGGCGTGCACACACCATTTCTGTCGGCCCAGGAAATGATATTTTATGATAATTTCGGATTGACGGTGTCTGGGGAATTGCTGTATTCGACGAACCCGCCGCTGAAAATCGGTTCGTGGACATTTCCGTCAACCACGCCCCCGTCGTTCAAAGAATTTAATTTGTCGCGCGCCACGATTCCGGCGGCGCCCGTGCGTGGTGAATTCGATGCGTTGATGTCGTCATCATGGAAAGATATCCAACCCGCGGGGAAATAATACACAATGAAACACATCAAAGAATTTTTACAGCCAATCGATGCGGCCGCCCAGCGGGGTGGGATGTTGGTCGAATTGATGTTAAGTGTTGCATTGGCCGCGGTCATTATCCCATTTGTTTTCAGATATCAGCAAAATGCGGTCACGCGCGCGGAAAACATCGCCCTGACCCAGCAGATGGAATTAATCCAGGCGTCCCTGGAACGCTATATCATGTATAACCAGGATGCGTTGCTGGCGCCGGTTGGGAAAAATATCACGCGGGTAAATCTGGCGGACTTGGTCGATTATGGCGTCCCCCAGGATATGGCCGACGGCCAGGGCGCGCGGTATCAATTGCGCGTCTTGAAATCCGCGTCCAATTCGGCCCAGCCAACGTTACAGGGAATTATTGTTTTTACCGATGCCGACATTTCGCCCAAACGCACGCGTGAAATTATCAACCTGGGCGGGGATAATATGGGCTTTGTCGAAGATAATCGGGCATACGGCGCGTTCGGTACATGGCGCACCGATGCGGTTGATTTGGGGATTAATGCCAATGGGGGTATTGTCGATTTAACCCCGCGGATGCGCGCAGATACAAAATATCTGTGGCGGTTGCCGTCTGAAAATGCGGCCGATGCAACGATGAAATCATCGCTGAATCTGGGGGGGCATGACGTCACAAACGCGAAATTCTTTGACGCGTCCGCGGTCCAGTTTGACGAAGTCTTGGCCGCCGACACAATCGTTGCGGACACCGTTTTATTCCAAAATCGCACGACAATTGACCGCCAGTTTGAAACCCAAACCGCGGTGGTCGCCGGTGCGTTATCATCGGATTCCCGTTCGATGGAGATTGCAAATACATTCACCCTGAACGATTTGGGGAAATTTTCCAGTTTTACCACCGATGATTTGTGGGTCACGAATTTAACACTGGGCGGGATGTCGGTTCGAACTGATATGGGGCCCGCCATTTTAAAGATTAACCAGAATTTGGACATGACGGCCGGTCGTATTGATGCGGTGTTTGCCAGTGTGGCCTTTGCCGGGTCGATAACGCCGCGTTTGTTTGTGCGCAATTTAATCGAAGATTCAATAAATCCGGATTATTATTGGGACGCATATCGCGGGGCGGCAAATTTGCGGGATGTGACATTTATGGAACTGGGGCAGATGGCGACCACGATTGCGGCGCGTGAACGCGTGGCGGGGACAGCGGCGACCGAATTGTTTGGGGCGACCGTCGCGAACAAGAACGCCACCGCCGCCGATTTTATGAATGCGATTTCCGAAATCCAGCGTCGCGTCCGCATAAAATATCGCCAGTTGAATTTGGAATAATATATGGTATAAAGCAATCATGAAAATAACGTGCGATTTTTGCAAGACGGAATACAGTCTGGACCGCGCGCCGGCGGCGCCGGTGCGGTGTGCGGTGTGCGGGCATACCTGGACGGTGGCGGCGCCATCGCGTAAAAACACATTTTTGGTCTTTGTGGCGGCGCTGTGCGCGTTGTTGTCGGCGGTGATATTTGCCGTGGTCGTGGTCACCCGTCACCAGGCGGCCGCCCGCGCCCAGCAACCACTGGTCGCACAGGTTACCGATATCCGCACGGTGGTTGATGCCGCGGGGGTGGGCCATCTGGTCGTCAGTGGCATTGTCCGGAATCTGTCGGATGAAATCTGGGGCGTGCCGGATTTGATTGTCGTGTCGCGCGATGCCAATGACAATGTTGTCGCCCGCCAGAAATTTATGCCGTCGGCAACGCTGTTGGATGCGGGGGGCGTGGCGCAGTTTTCACACACGCTGTCGGCGCCGGCCGCCGGGGTGAAAAAAATCACACTGGAATTAAAAGACATGACGGAATAAAGCGGGGGGATGAAAATGCGACGCATGATTTTGGGATTGATGGCAATGATGTTCTGCGGGGCGGCAATTGCGGCCGATGCGGACAAGCCTGGTGATAAACCCACGCCGACCCCGACGCGGGTCAGCATTTTTTCCACCAGCACCGATTGGTCGGCCGTCACCGGTTTGCCCTGGGCCCAATACGAAGGCAACTTTTCCCCCGATAAAAAATTAATCGGCCCCCAGGGATTGGTTCTGTTCTTTTTGGACAGTTTTCCCTGTTACGGCGAAGCGGACAGCGTTCGCGTCTGGATTTCGCCCCGCGGCCAGGTGGACGGCCGGCTGCGCCTGGTGTGCGTGCATGCCCCCAAAACGGTTTATTTTGCATGGCGCCACGCCAAGAAAGATGCCATCCAGACAACCACCACGGGCATTTTGGAATGTCCGGTTGCGGGCGACCGGGAATTTACGGTCGATATGGCCAAATGCGTACGTGGCAAAAATTGGGATGATTTTAAATAATGTCAGAAATACAAGAACGGATTTTCACGGCAAACGATGATGATGCAGGCGTGCGTCTGGACAAATTTTTGTCGGCCCAGATGCCCGAATATTCACGCAGTGAAATTCAAAAATTCACGGTTGCGCGCACCGATGGCGCCGCGGCCAAGATGTCCGAACGCGTTCGCGCGGGCGACGCGTACCGCGTGGAAATTCCGGCGCCGGCCGTGTCATGCGCCGTGGCCGCCCCCGCGCCCGATTTCGAATTGGATATTTTATACGAAGATGATGACATCATCGTCATCAACAAACCGCGCGGTGTCGTGATGTACCCGTCGGCGGGCAATCACACGGGCACGTTGGTGCAAAATATTTTGGCGCACACGCATTTGTCGGCGCTGGGCGGGGAAACGCGCCCGGGGGTTGTGCATCGCCTGGACAAGGATACCAGTGGCGTCATGGTTTTTGCCAAATCGGACGCGGCGTATCGCGAATTGGTCAAAACATTTGCGGCCCACGATTTGACGCGCAAATATGTGACATTTGTGTGGGGATTGCCCAATTGGGAAAGTGCGGATATCACCGGCAACATCGCCCGGTCGTCGCGCAACCGCCAGAAAATGACCATGGTCAAATCCGGGGGCAAACCGGCACATACAGAGGTGGCCGTCGCCGACACCTGGTCCCGGTCGCGGGTATCGTTGTTGCGGTGCCGGTTGCTGACGGGGCGCACGCACCAGATTCGCGTTCATTTGTCGGTCCATGGGTTCCCGGTGCTGTGCGACCCGGTCTATGGCCGGGGGGCGGCGCGATTGGGTTCGGTGCGCAATCCGGAATTGCTGGAATTTTTGAAAACACATGACGGCCAGATGTTGCATGCCGAAGTTTTGGAATTCAACCATCCGACCACCGGCGCGCCCATGCGTTTTAAATCCCGTATGCCCGATGACATGCAGGAATTAAAGGCTATTTTGGACGACGCCCAGTACGCTTAAAAATCTATATATTTTCCTTGGTCATCCGGCTGGCTTGTGTTATAATAAAGTAATTAATAACGGAGTGAGTCGGATGTCTTTTCTGAACAAAACAATTGGTTTTATGGCTGTTTTTGCGGTCGCACCGTCGGTTTTTGGCCTGACTGCGCGCCCCAGCATTGTTGGCGCCGCATCATCGCGGATGCCGACAATGTCAACGTACATCACCAGTTCCAACACATCAACATCGACGACGACATCGTCGCTGTTGGCGAATGCGGAATGTATTGATGCGTACACATCGTGTATGAAGGGTGGTGATGCCTGTGGTTCCAATTTCGAAGAATGCACGACCAAGGTTTTATTCCATGGCAAAATGCCGCAGTGTTTGTCCACACTGGCCCAGTGTTCGGGCGCGGGTGTGTCCAGCCTGTTTGGGACATCCACCGTCACGGCATTGTCCAATGTCGCAACAAAAAACAGCTATGGCGAAGTGACGGATTATACATACCCCACAGACGGCAGTGTTCTGGGCCAGCTGATTATCGGTGCGGCCATTTCCAACAAATATGACACGTCCAACTGTGTCAAGCGGTACACATCCTGTCTGCGCAAGGACAGCGTCTGTGGCGCCGATTTCGAATTGTGCACCACCGACAAAGAATTCAGAAAACAGCGCGTGTTCTGTGATTCCACACTGGCGCGTTGCCAAAGCGATGGCGTCATTGAACTGTTTGGGTCGAACAACACCAACACAACGCCCGCCGCATCCAGCCGCATCGGCGAAATGATAACCGAGGGCGCCGCCCTGGCCGCGGTCAATGCGGTGTCAACATGTTACAAGGTGGTGGACCAGTGTATCTTGAACGCGTGCGCGACAAATCCGTACAAATGCTATGAAAACAGCGCGCAGTCAGTCGTTAATATTGTCGAAGCCATCAATAACAACGAAGCCGTTGCGGGCGATGCAAATGCTGTGGCAACCGACACCATCAGCCGCGCCGGCATTTCTGCGTACATCAGAAATTCGTGCCTGGACACCATTGGGTCGAACAAATATTGCTATGCGACATTCCTGGGCAATGGCGCGATGCCGACCAGTTCCCAGTTGCGTGACGAAGACAACCAAGAAGAAATTTATGACGAAGCGTACAACGCCCGCATGAATTCCGGGATGAAGGCCAAGATTGCCGATTTGGTTGATAAATTCGATACCAAGGCCAAGCAAAAGTGCACCGAAACCATCAAGGCATGCGCCATGCGCACATGCGGCAGTGGCAGTGGCGCCGCCTGTTATTCCCAGGTGTTTGGTTCCCGCGACAAATCCATCAACGCCCCGGCGACATATAATGAAATCAAAACCGGATGTGCGTCGATTGTCAACACCGATGCGTATTGTAAATATGCGGCGGCGAACCCGGATGCAACGGGCCCGTATAACTATGCCTATATTAATAATGACGCGTTCGACACATTGTTCCCCGAATTTGATGACGGGGCGGAAAACGACCCGATTGGCGTGGTTGCCAGTTTGAACGCCGCATTGGCCAACAATTACAGCGATGCCGCCATCGCCAATATGAAGCGCCAGTGCCAGGCCGTCGCCAGCGGGTGCGTGAAAAACCTGTGCGGGGCGGATTATGTCAATTGCTATCGCAATCGTACGGATATCTATTCTTCGCTGACCAACACCGGCGACGCGTCGTTTGACAAGTCCATGAACAAGGTTGGCGGTGTACTGGATTACACCATTGTTCTGGGGCTGTGTCTGGATACGGTCAAAAACGCGTCCGTGTGCGAAGAACATCTGGCGATTGAACGCAACAAACTGAAAATGGCGAACAATGCGTCCGCATCGTCTTGGGGTTCGGCAAACACCGTCCGCGATGGCTGGTTTGATGCCGGTTCCGCGTCCAAGATGACCGCCACCACCGAACAGGTCCAAGATATTGACGCCAACGGCAATCTGTTGTGCACGGCCGAATCCGGCGGGTTCGACACGGGCCGCTGTAACGTTGACATGTGCGGAACCGAACTGTGCACGAAACCGGCCTATATCTCTTACACCACATATGTGGAAAGCCAGGCCGCGTCGTCATTGTTCAAAGACCTGGTCTATGACCTGGAAAAAGAAGCCCAGGCGAAATATAACGCCAAACTGACACGCGAACAGAACGCATGTATGGCGGGCAACGCCGGTGGCGTTATGGGGAATCGTGACCAGGGCAGTACATTCATGTGGGTGAAACTGAAATCGAACAAGGTGCCCAAGAATTATTCGGTCAACGGGTTAAAATCGACCCAGTTCACGGCCAGCAATGATTTGTACGGTTCGTTCTGCCGCGTGCGCGTGACCATCCAATCCGACGACAAACGGATTCAGGAAGTTCTGCGCGAAGGCAAAGACTGGGCGACTGCATACTTTGCAACCGGTGACACATTTACATGCGGCAGCTGGATTCCGGCCAGTGCACTGGAAAGCATCGCCAACGCGGTCGCCGACGAAGCGGTTGCGGGCAAACGCGAATCCCAACAGACAACCCGTAATTGGTTGACGGCGTTGGGGGCGATTGGCGGCGGTGTCGGTGGCGCTTACCTGGGCAATGGTATCCAAAACGGTTCTGTGTTTGGTAAACTGACGGGGCTGAATTCCAATGCCAAAAACGAAACATCGTTTGAAACATTGAAACAGAACTGCACTTATATCGCCGGTCAAATCTATGACGAAAATAGTTATAAAAGCAATTATGTCTATCTGAAAGATATGGCGACAAAGGTGAATGAAAAGAGTCTGGCTGACATGTCTGGCAGAATCAATGCACTGAAAGCCATAGATGGTACCACGGTCAAATATACAGACGGTGAAAATGGTATGGATAAAGCTGTTGCAGCATTATCAGCCAGCTGTCAATCGGCTGTTGAAAAAGATGCACAGTCTGCTAACGCTGAAAAGAACAACCAGTGGATTGGTACGGCAATCGGTACGGTTGTTGGTGGCGTCGGTGGGGGCATCATGCTGAACAAGCTGACGGGTGATATCCAGAAATCCAGCCTGAATGCGGACCAACGCGCGGCCTATGAAGCATGGATGAACAGTGTTGGTAACCACATCACATGCTATGTCGGTGGCGACGAAGCCGGCAGCTATGGCGATATCATCAACGTAACGGTTGATTAATAAAAATCCCCCACCCGGGGGATTTTTTACTGGATTGCTTCGTTACACCTGCAATGACAAAGGAGATAAAGTTCCTGGAAATTAAACATCCTTGTCATTGCGAGGGAGCAACGCGACCGCGGCAATCCAGGTAATAGGAATTGGTCATTATTCACGCATCACCCCCACCGTCAATCCGTGGGGGGACAATTAAAACGAATGCGCGGCCCGGCGGTGTGATTGGTCGCGAATGTGGGGGCTGTTTTTTAAACGTAATTTCTTGCGCCACGCGTAATTTCATCTTTCCCATGCCGACAAGTTGTGATATAATTTATCCATAATGAAGAAGGTTGCAACCTGTTTATTCTTAATGACATTATGCGCGTCCGGTGAATTTGCCGCCGCCGTGACGCCGTCGCGCAGTCTGCCGACATCAAATTCGCAAAATACAAACGCCGCCAATACCGACGCCACCGTGGCCCGCACGGCGGTTGCAACCCGCACCCCGATTAAGCGGGATGTCGCAACAACCCCGTCCGCACCCGCCGCCACAACAATGGACGCGTCCGATGGCGTTACCGCGCGCGCGGCGGCGTCGGACGTGACACCGTCCCGTTCGGCCACCATTTCACGCACCGTTTCGACAACGCCCGATGTCACGCCCACAACCCGTGATGGGGCGACCGCGCGTCAATCGGGCGCGTATTCGCGCGCCGCCGCGCCGGCGGGTGCGACGTCCGCCCGTGATAATTTGGATGCCGCCGTGAATACGGTTGGTCGTAATGCCCGCGTCAGCGCGGCCAGCATTAACAACACCGCCGCCGTTCGTCGCGCGGGCGTCACCCTGCGCCCCAGCACGGCCGAAGTTGGGGGCCGGGCCACCATTGCCGGCACCGGCGTTCAAACCGGGTCGAATATTGGCAACGAAGTGCGCGCCGTCCAAACCCGCGCCGCCACGACAGTCACCACCCGTGAAACCATTGCAGATGCCAAAGAACGCCTGGAACAGACGGCGGAATTAAACAAATCGTGCCAGGAACAATACAACGATTGCATGGACCAGTTCTGTGCGGTTATCGATGCCAATCAAAAACGGTGCAGCTGTTCATCGAATTTGTCGCGTTATACCAAGGTGGAATCGGCCGTCAAAGACGCCAACACCCAATTGAACGAAGTTGCCCAGCGTATCCGTTACATCGGTTTGTCGGCCGATGAAATCCGCGCCATTATGTCCGCGACCGAGGCCGAAGAAGCCCTGTCGGGGAAACGCGATACGACCGAATCCCGCAACATGTTGCAACAAATCGAAGACATGATTAAGGATCCGACCAGTTCCGCGTCGTATTCATCCGGCGACAGTTTTTCTGGATTGGACCTGGATTTGGATTTTTCGTCCGATTCCAGCGATTTGTTCAGCCTGGATTTTTTAAGTAACAATTCATCCAGTTTGTCCAATATGCGCGGGGCCGATTTGTACAACGCGGCCAAAAAGCGCTGTAACACGATTTTGAAACAGTGCAAGGATGTCGGCGCCACATCCCAACAAATTACCGCCAATTACGATTTGGCCATTGACAAGGATTGCCTGGCATACGAACAGGGTCTGTCGAAAATGAACGACACATTGAAATCCAATGTGCGCAGTGCGAATTTAATGCTGCAAAAGGCGCGACTGGCCGTTCTGCAAAATAAAAATCAATACGATGCCAAGGGATGTATTTCCGCGCTGAACACGTGCATGACCGACGAAATGGTTTGCGGCGAAGATTACACGAAATGTTTGGACCCGACCAAGAAATATATCGACGAAAATGGCAATGTCGTTCTGGGGCAGAATATCACGCATATCAAGCAGTTTATGGATGCCACCAATTACAGCAATGCCAATATCGACAGTGTATATTTAAGTAACGCCATGTCGCAACAGATAACAACCAACATGTGCAAGGCCGCGCCCAACCCCGACAAAAAGGGCACCGGCAACGACGGTGCATGTATCGCGCGTTATTTGATGGATAAAATCGGCACCGGTCAAAAGGTGACCGACAACGGGCTGTGCCGTGCGGTGTTGGACAAGTGTCAGCAATACACATACAAAAACGATTCTTATCAGCCGTACAACGATGTTGTCGTGAATTATATCCAGCGTGCCATGGTCAATATCCAGGCCGCCCAGCGCAAGATTATTTCCGATTACGCGTCCACATGTATGACCGAAATCGCCACATGTTATAACCAACAGGTAACCCAGGTAAACGCATGGTCGAATGTGGCCAGTGTTGACAGTATTTACAAGGTGATGACCGGTGCATGCCGGAATGTCGCACTGACGTGTTCGTACGCCGTTTTTGAAAAGGATCCGCAATCCTGTACCGATGGCGCGGATGGCGAAAAGCAATGTATCGAAAGCATTTCCAAAATGTTTTATCAGTCGTTGCTGTGCCCCGATAATTCGAATTACACCCAGACATCCGGGACGGCCGGCGTCAACAGATACGTCAACGACCATTGTCAGTGTTTCGAAGGGTACAAACCGTATAACAACCAATGTTACGCGCAATGCCCGGTTGGCACAGAAGAAAGTTCCGGCAAATGCGTCAAAAAAAATAACACGTAAAATCCCCCCGCACGGGGGATTTTTTATGGGGGTGGGTGGTACGCGCATCCGCGCGGCATAACCGACTGGATTGCGTCACTGCACTCGCAATGACAACGGTGTTGAATTGCTTGGCACTGTATCTCCTTTGTCATTGCGAACCACGTCAGTGGCGCGGCAATCCAGATAATAAGGAACAGACCACCATTCACTGGATTGCGTCACTACACTCGCAATGACAATGGTGTTGAATTGCTTGGCACTGTATCTCCTTTGTCATTGCGGGGCGCCGGTATGGCGTGGCAATCCGGATAATAAGGAACAGACCACCATTCACTGGATTGCTTCGTTGCACTCGCAATGACAATGGTGTTGAATTGCTTGGCACTGCATCTCCTTTGTCATTGCGAGCAAGCGTAGCGCGCGTGGCAATCCAGTAAATCAACCCCCACACCAATAAATTTAAATTCCTTGAACATTCGCGTGGGATGCGATATAATTCACACGCATTGGGTAACCGGTGTAGGGTGTAGTAACCCAAAAGTAAGAAAAAATCTCCGACAATTGGTTGGAGGGTCGCGATATACTTAAATAAGCGACACTATACTTGTTTGTAGTTACTAACCTCCAACCGCCTGTGCTTTTACGGGCGGTGTTTTTTTGCTTAAAAAACATAAGGAGTTTAAACTATGGCAAAATTATTAATCGATGCCAATTATTACGGCAATATCATGCGCCATGCGCGCGAACATTTGAAAATCAGTGTGGCCGACGCGGCAAAATTATTGAAAATGAACAAGAAAGATTATCAGAAATGTGAACGGGGCCAGGCGCTGTTTGACATTGGCATATTGCGCCGGTTTTTCCACGGGGCATTTGCACTGCTGGTGATAAAACGCAGCCGCGACAATTTATAACATTGTCCCCCATACGGGGGATTTTTATGCCGTGATTTTTTCCATAAATGCCCGGTGTGCGGCCAAATCCGCGTCGGGAACCGGGAACGACCGGCGGGGGAAATTCGCACCGAAACGCTGTTGCTTTTCCAGGGCCGCGTGTTGCTGGGCAATGATTTCACTGATATCCGGGGCGGGCGCCGTGTTGTCCAGTTCCAGGTACACCTTGGCCAGGATTTCCGCGTCGATTAAGGCCCCGTGCGCTTCTGCGCGGGCGGTCAGTGGGATGCCATACCATTTGGCCAACGCGTCCAACGTATATGTTTTGGGACCAAAGACACGGTTGCGCGCAATCACCAGTGAATCCAGTTGCTGGGTGCGGGGAATTTGCGGCAGACGCAACTGGGCCAATTCAAAATTAATAAACGGAAAGTCAAAATCAAATCCGTTGTGTGCGACAATGGGGCTGTCGCCGATAAAATCCAGGAACGGTTTTGCAATGGCCGCGAATTTCGGTTTGTCTTCCAAAAATGCGTTGGAAATTTTATGGACCATGTACGAATCGGGCGGGATGATTTTGCCGTCTGGGTTAATGTATTCATGAAATGTGCGATCCGTGATTTTGCCGTCAATCACTTCGACCGCGCCGATTTCAATGCACCGGTCACCGCGGCTGTATTCCAATCCGGTTGTTTCAATGTCAAAGCAGATGATACGATTCATGGTGCGGTTCCGTTGGCTAAATAAATTTTTGCTATGTTTGGTTTTTGGCATTATAATGACTTCGTGAATTTAATGCTAGAAAATCTTAATAACGAACAGCGGCTGGCGGTGGAAACGACCGATGGGCCGCTGTTGGTGTTGTCTGGGGCGGGAACGGGCAAAACGCGCGTGCTGACCACGCGCATCGCGTATATTTTAAATAATGGGCTGGCCGCGCCGTGGCAGATTTTGGCCCTGACGTTCACGAACAAGGCTGCCAACGAAATGAAAAACCGTCTGGGGCAGATGGGGGGCGGCGCGTGGTCGGCCGCCGATATTTGGTGCGGGACGTTCCATTCGGTGTGTCTGCGGATTTTGCGATACAATTGTGACCGGGTGGGACTGCGGCGTGATTTTTTGGTCTTTGGCGAAGATGATCAAAAGGCCGTATTGAAATCCATATTTGCCGAAATGGCCCTGGACCCAAAGGAATACAGCCCCGCCACATGGGTCGAAAAGATTTCCATGATAAAGGACAAGGGATTGGACGCCGCCGCCCATTTGGGGGGGCGCATGGGCGAAATTTATGATGCGTATAATGCGGAACTGGCCCGGTTAAACGCCGTCGATTTTGGGGATATTATTTTGCGTGTTTTGGAATTGTTTCAAAATGCGCCGGATGTTCTGGAACGTTATCAGCGCCAGTTTCATTATATCTTGGTGGACGAATTCCAGGATACCAACAGTGCCCAGATGCAGTTTTTAACGATGCTGACCCCGGCGGGCGGTGCGCAAAACATTTGCTGTGTGGGCGATGATGACCAATCGATTTATTCATGGCGCGGGGCGGAAATCAAACACATCCTGAATTTTGACCAGACGTACGAAAACGCCCAGATTATTCGTCTGGAAACCAATTACCGGTCCACGGCCAACATTTTGGGCGCGGCCAATTCACTGATACGGCACAATTCTGGCAGACTGGGCAAGGATTTACACCCCGCCCCCGGCATGGACGCAGGCGAAGCGGTCTATGTCTTGACGGTGCCGACCGACTGGGACGAAGCGCGCGCGATTGCCGACACCATTACCCGAAATGCCGACAACAAATACAACGATTTTGCCATTTTGATTCGCGCGGGCAGTTTGTCGCGTCTGTTCGAAGAAGAATTCACATCCCGCGGGATTCCGTACCGCTTAATCGGTGCGACCAAGTTTTATGACCGGATGGAAATCCGCGACGCGATTGCGTATCTGCGATTGCTGGCCCATCCGTTTGATGATTTATCTTTTCTGCGCGTTATTGCAAAGCCGCGCCGGGGGTTCGGTCCGTCCGCCATTGCCAAGATTCGCGGATTTGGCCCCAATTTGATGGCGGGGCTGCGCGCGGCGCCATTGTCGGGCAAACAGCGCGTGGCGGCTGATGAATTTCTGGCGGCATTTGATTTTTCATGGGACACGATGCGCCCGGCGGACGCGGCCCAGACATTGCTGGAACAATCGGGGTACATGAAAATGTGGCGCGATTCCCGTGATGTGGACGCCCCCGAACGCATTGAAAATATCCGGGAATTAATAACCAACGTTATTTCCAAATATGACACCATGGCCGAATTTTTGGAACATGCGGCGTTGATGATGACCGATGACAACGACACGGAAAGCCCCAGCGACACCAACGCCGTCAGCATTATGACCATCCACGCGGCCAAGGGATTGGAATTCAACACGGTATTTCTGCCCGGATGGGAAGATGGCATTTTCCCGAACGAAATGGCGATTAACGATGGTTCATTGGAAGAAGAACGCCGTCTGGCGTATGTTGCGGTGACGCGCGGTCGGGTGCGCGTGGTCATCAGCAATGCCATGTCACGCATGGTCTTTGGCGAACGCAAATACAACGCCCCCAGCCGGTTTATATCCGAAATGGACCCCGCATTTTTAACGTTCCAGGGTGTGGGCATGGGCGCGATGCGGACACTGAACACGCGCGGTATTACCCAATCGTACGGCAACGCCCCACGGCGCAGCGCACCCCGGTCGGAAAATCTGGTCGGGAAACTGGTTTTGCATACCGAAATGGGCCGCGGCGTTATTATCGAAGTTGATGGCGACATCTTGACCATTGCGTTCCGCGAACGCGGCATTAAAAAGGTCGCCCGCCAATTTGTCCAGATATCGAAATAATCCACATTAAATTATTTGCAAACGCGCGATTATACTCTATAATTATGGGGTGCGCGTGGGAAATTGTTCTTTTCTGTGTTTGGCGGCCCAGAACCCAGAAACGAATAATTTTTCTGCGGCGCACGGATTAACATAAAATGGAGTAAAAACTGATGTTATTTGGTTTATTTAACAAGGATGATAAAACACATCTGAATAATCCAATCGCCGTTGAAATCCCGTACGGGGACGAAACGTTGCGACTGGAAACGGGCCGCATGGCGAAACAGGCCAACGGTGCCGTTTTGGCGACAATGGGTGGGACAATGGTCTTGGCCACGGTATGCGCGGAAAAATCCGCCGTCGAAGGCCAGGATTTCTTTCCCTTGACCGTGGATTATCAGGAAAAGTTTGCATCCGCCGGCCGTATCCCGGGTTCCCGCGACCGCCGCGAAGGCAAGGCATCGACCGCCGAAACATTGACGGCGCGCTTGATTGACCGCCCGATTCGCCCGCTGTTCCCGGAAACATTCAAGAACAAGGTGCAGATTATCGCCCAGGTTTTTTCGTATGACAAAAAGAATCAGCCCGATATTTTGGCGATGATTGCGTCCAGTGCTGCGCTGGCACTGTCCGGCGTTCCGTTCCAGGGACCCATTGGCGCCGCGCGCGTTGGTTACATGGATGGTCAATATATCTTGAACCCGTCACGCAAAGTCGTCGAAGATTCCGAAATGGATTTGGTTGTTGCCGCAACGCGCGATGGGGTGTTGATGGTTGAATCCGAAATCGGCGAACTGGACGAAGCGACAACATTGGGCGCGGTCAAATTCGGTTTTGACGCGCAACAGGCGGTTATTGACGCGATTAACGAATTGGCGTCCCAGGCGGCCAAGGCCGCGTGGGCGGTCCCGGCGAAATCCGCGGAATATGTCGCGATGGAATCGGACTTTGAACGCTTTGCCGGCGATATCGAAGCGGCATTGGCCATCAAAGAAAAATTGGTGCGTTTGGACACGCTGTCCGAAATTCATGCCGCGGCCAAGGCGCGCATTGCCGAATTGTTCCCCGACACAACCGTCGCCACATCCACATTGGAATCGATGGCCGACGAAATCGTCGAAAACATCACCGCACGCATTATGCGCGGCAACATCTTGGCGGGGCGTCCCCGTATCGACGGCCGCGACAACAAAACTGTGCGTCCGATTGAAATCGAATTGGGTGTTTTGCCCCGCGCACATGGTTCCGCATTGTTCACACGCGGCGAAACTCAGGCTTTGGTGTCGCTGACACTGGGTGGCGGCAAAGACGCGTTGCCCATCGAATCCCTGGACGGGGCCGAAGAAAAAGATTTCTTCTTGAACTATAATTTCCCGGGTTATTCCGTTGGCGAATGCAAGGGGCTGAAATCCCCGTCGCGCCGCGAACTGGGCCATGGGAATTTGGCGTGGCGCGCGCTGCACCCGATGGTGCCGACCCGCGAACAGTTTGACTATGTCATCCGCGTTGTGTCCGATATTCTGGAATCCAACGGTTCTTCGTCCATGGCGACCACATGCGGCGCCACATTGGCGATGATGGACGGCGGTGTGCCGTTGACACGTCCGGTTGCCGGTATCGCCATGGGTTTGATCAAGGAAGGTGATGATTACGCCATCTTGACCGATATTCTGGGTGACGAAGACCATCTGGGCGACATGGATTTCAAGGTGACCGGTACCGACCGTGGTATCACAGCGTTGCAGATGGACATCAAAATCACATCCATCACATTTGAAATCATGGAAAAGGCATTGGCCCAGGCAAAAGACGGCCGTATGCACATCTTGGGCAAGATTGAAAAGGCGATTAAGGCCCCGCGTGACAAAGTGTCCGAATTCGCGCCCCAGTCGTACACCATGAAAATCAATCCGGAAAAGGTCCGCGAAGTCATCGGCAAGGGTGGCAGTGTTATCCAGGCGTTGACCCGCGAAACAAACACCCAGATTGATTTGTCGGATGACGGTACGGTTAAAATCATGGCCGTGTCCAAGGAAGATGCCGATGCCGCCATCGCGCGCATCAAAGACATCGTCGCCGAACCCGAAGTTGGCGTGATTTACGCCGGCACGGTGTCCGGGGTCAAAGATTTCGGTCTGTTCGTAAAAATCATGAACGGGTTCGAATCGATGGTTCACATTTCTGAAATCACCGGCGAACGTCTGGCCAAAATCGAAGACGCCAAATTAAAAGAAGGCGACAAAGTCTTTGTTAAATACCTGGGCGTGGACAAACGCGGCAAAACTCGTCTGTCGATGGTCGGTATTGACCAAAAGACCGGCGCCGAAGTGAAAAAGGCGTAACAACCACCCGGGGGCGCGGGCATATCCGCGTCCCCGCATTGTTTATCATTAACCACAGGGGAATCACCATGGATATGGACGCATTAATGCAACAGGCCAAAGAATTACAGGACAAAGTGGCCGCCGCCCAGGATTTGTTGGGCAAAACCAGTGTCAAAGGGTTGGCCGGTGCGGGCGACTGCATCGTTGAAATGTCGGGCAAATACGATTTGTTGAATCTGACGATTAACCCCGCGATTTTGTCGCGCGGCGCAGACGCGGTTGTCGATGCGGTGAAAACGGCGTTCATTGATGCCAAGGCCAAGGCCGATGCCACCATCGACCGCATCATGGGCGAAGCCACCGCCGGAATGCCGATGCCGGAATAAAGATACGCCGCGGATGCGGCGTTTTTTAATATTGCAATATGAAAAAACTCTGTTATAATCGTGGGGCTTTGGGTGTTTAGCTCAGTTGATTAGAGCATCTCGTTTACACCGAGAGGGTCGGGGGTTTGAGTCCCTCAACACCCACCAAAGATTTAATCGCCATTTATGGCGATTTATTTTTTGTATGGGTTGGGGACGAAAACCCGGGGTTTGACTATGAGTCAGCGCGCCATTGGGGCGCGCGCAGTCCGCAACGCGGACGGGAACGAATGCCCCGCCGCGCCCCGCGCCAGGGAGTCCCTCAACACCCACCAAAGATTTAATCGCCATTTATGGCGATTTATTTTTTGCCCATTATTATTTTTTGTGTTTTTGGGAAAAATGGGGTAAAATACCCCTGTGAAAAAGGGGGAATTACAAATGAAAAAATTTGTCACATTATGTGCGCTGACCGGATTGTTGGCGGCGTGCACCACAACCAATCCTTATACCGGCCAATCCCAAACGTCCAAGGCTGTCTGGGGCACCGCCATCGGTGCGGCCACCGGTGCGGCGACGGGCGCATTGGTTGCCAAGAAAAGCGGCACCGGTGCCATTGTGGGTGGCCTGGCCGGGGCGGCGGTTGGCGGCGGCGTTGGATACTATCTGGATGTCCAAGAAGCCGAACTGCGCGCGGAACTGGCATCAACCGGGGTCAGCGTTGAACGCACCGATGACAGCATTCGTTTAATTATGCCGGGCAACATCACATTTAAAACAGATTCCGCAGACATCAATGCTGGATTTTATGCGACACTGAATTCCGTGGCCAAGGTTTTGAATAAATACAGCAATTCGACCGTGATGGTTATGGGCTTTACCGATAATACGGGGTCGGACGCGTATAACATGACATTGTCAAAGCAACGCGCGACGGCCGTGGCCGCCTATTTACAGGGCCAGGGGGTAAAATCCACCCGGTTTGAAATCATGGGCATGGGACCGTCGAATCCGATTGCGTCGAATGCGACCGCCGCCGGGCGCCAGCAGAACCGTCGCGTGGAAATCAAAATCATCCCGAATAAATAAAATCCCCCCGAATGGGGGATTTTTTATGGGGGTGGGTGGTACGCGCATCCGCGCGGCATAACCGACTGGATTGCTTCGTTACACTCGCAATGACAACGGTGTTTAATTTCCAGGAACTGTATCTCCTTTGTCATTGCGAGTAAGCGTAGCGCGCGTGGCAATCCAGATAATAAGGAACAGACCACCATTCACTGGATTGCTTCGTTACACTCGCAATGACAACAGTGTTTGATTTCCAGGAACTGCATCCCCTTTGTCATTGCGAGCAAGCGTAGCGCGCGTGGCAATCCAGATAATAAGGAACAGACCACTATTCACTGGATTGCTTCGTTACACTCGCAATGACAACGGTGTTGAATTGCTTGGCACTGCATCTCCTTTGTCATTGCGAGCAAGCGTAGCGCGCGCGGCAATCCAGATAATAAGGAACAGACCACTATTCACTGGATTGCGTCACTGCACTCGCAATGACAACGGTGTCTAATTTCCAGGAACTGCATCCCCCTTGTCATTGCGAGCAAGGCGGTACGCCGCCGCGTGGCAATCCAGTAAATTAACCCACACACCAATAAATTTAAATCCCTTGAACATTCGCGCGTGATGCGATATAATTCACACGCATTGGGTAACCGGTGTAGGGTATCAAAGCCCATATCACAGATGTCTGCGAAGACAAAAAACATTCCAACCATTGGTTGGAGGGTGGTGAATATATTGAATAAACCACACTATTTCTGTGAATAGCTTTGAACCTCCAACCGCCTGTGCTTTTACGGGCGGTGTTTTAATAACTTAAAAGGAGTTTAAACTATGGCAAAATTATTAATCGATGCCCAGTATTACGGCAATATTATGCGCCATGCGCGCCAACATTTGAAAATCAGTGTTGCCGACGCGGCAAAATTATTGAAAATGAACAAGAAAGATTATCAGAAATGTGAACGTGGCCACGACCTGTTCGCCGAAGGGACGCTGCGTCGTTTCTTTCACGGTGCGTTTGCACTGTTGGTGATAAAACGCAGCCGCGATAATTTGTAATGCCATCCCCCGAACGGGGGATTTTATTACTGGATTGCCGCGCGCGCTACGCTTGCTCGCAATGACAACGGGGATAAAAAAAATCCCCCATACGGGGGGATTTTTATAATTCAACCCGGCCATTGGTGGCGATTAAATCGGCGCCCATTTCCAGGGTACCCCCCGCTTCGGCCAGAATCAGTTCGCCGGCGGCGATTTCGGCATAATCCAACGGGTCAGATACATATGCATCCAAACGGCCCGCCGCAACCCATGCCAAATCCAATGCCGGGCATCCCGTCATGCGGATGTTGCCCATGATACCCGGGCGCGGGGATGCGGTATTAAATGCAACCGTCAAATCGGCCGGGTTCGACAAATTCGATACACGGATTTTTGCCGAATGAAATGCAGAAAATGCGTATGCGCCCGCACCGCGTTCCGCGTAATACAGACGTTCGTCAATCGGTGAATAAATCAATGCGATTTTTGTTTCGTCGTTCGAACGCAGTGCCAATGAAATTGCAAAGTGCGGATTGGCGCGGACAAAATTCGGCGCCCCCGACAGTGCCAGCACAAATTCGTCACGGCCATCACCGTCACGCGATACGTTCGGCGTCAACAAACCCGCCGCCGGACGCACCAGCAACAGGTCGTTTAAAATACTTTCTTCGATGCGGTTGGCGGCCTTGGCCACGAAGTCGCGGGCACCGCGCAGGGATTGTTGTAAATTTTCCACTTCGCCAAAATCGCGGCGCAAACCGGACGCAGTCCGTTGCAATGCCGCAAACATTTTGTTTAATTCCGACGAACCCTTGATCAACAAATCCATGTGCGTATCCCCCCGTCCGACCGATGATATTTAGAAATTAAAGCCGGCAAATTTGGATTTGAATTCCGCTGCGCGCTGACCCTTGTCCCCGGTATTGCTGCGTTGACCGGTCCAGGCAGAATGATTCAGGTTGTCCGTGGACAAAACCAGGTCTTTTTTGACCGAAGAATACATTTTTACAGTCTTGCCATCCGTCATGGTGACGTTAATTTCATGATATTCGGGATGAATTCCTTGTTTCATAACTTACCCTTTTTATTTTTTTAGCCCGCGAATTATACCCTTAATTTTCAGGAAATCAAGCATTATTAAAGGGCCGCCGCGCGTCCCAATTTGTTTAATACCGGCCAATACAGCCCAAATATGAATTCCCCGTCGATTCCAGTACGTTGATAAACTGTGACTGGTTCCGGCCCGAAAACAGTGCCAATATCGTCCCGGCATCCGTCGCCAACATGTCGGCAACCGTCGCAATCCCGGAATTCATTTTCTTGAAAAATCCGCTGGCCGGATAGATTTCCGCCGCCAACAACTGGGTCCCACCGCGGGAACGCGCCCGATCTTCGTGGCGTATTACCATTAATTGGCATTCGGACGATATTATCATTTTGTCCGTCACAACCGCGCCCGCCCCCAGCAATTCGCCCCACCATCCGGTCGATTCACAAAAAACCGGAAAATAAACCGTTGCATCCGGGTTGGCCGCAAACAGCGACCCCAAATCCAAATCATCCGTGATAATTTCCGGCATTAATCCCGTCGCATTATTAATGGTTTTGCGCGCCAATTGATAATCGGCGTCATCCTTTGTCCGGCGGGGCCAATAAAGAATCGGAAACGTTTTCATCAATGTGAATTATATCAGAAACCAAATGCACAAAAAAGTGGGGGGTGTTAAATAAAGCGCTTGATTTTTTATTTTTTTATCGCGGCGTACCATTTTTTGATGTTTTGCCACATGATATCCAGGTTCTTTTTCGTTTTTTCATACGTTGTCTGGGATATTTCAATGTTAAACAAAGTCTGGACCAGGGCCGGAATCATTGACATAAACATCGCAATAAACAGCCCCATCAGCACAATTGTAATCAAACTGTCGTTGCGCATCATCAGGCCGTCCATCAAAATTGTCGAATCGCCCGACGCCATCGCCGCAGCCAATGCGGATGCACCATCCCAATTGCCAAAAACAGAATTCAGGAACATCACCGTAAACGTGATAAAGACGCCCACCATCGCAATCCCGACCGTCGATTTGACGACGTCGTTAATAATCGCCTGAATCGATTTGCCGCCGCCGCCGGGGATAATCGACCATCCCTTGAACAGCCAGCCCAGCAGAAACAGCGGCAACATGATTAAATCCATCGACAATGTGATAAAGACGTCCAAGAAATACAGCGGCACCGGCAGCAATGCAAAAAAGAACAGCACCAAAATCAGCAACCCCGCAAAGAACACCGGTATATTTGGGAAAATCGGCACGTCCCACATAATCTTGTGCATGTATTTTTCGTTGAACGCCATGTTCAGCATTGTCCAGCCCACCGTCATCCCCAGACCCGTCATTTGATGAACGTTGGCCAATTCGCACGCCAAATTATGACGCAGACGTGGTGAAAACGCGCCGCGTGCGGCAGATTCACTGTCGATTGATACCGGGTCGGCGATGGCGGTTGCAACAACGCATTCGGCAAATTTGTCGTCGCCCGCCACAATCCGGTTCAGCGATAATCCGATATTAAAAATGGGTTCAATGGCGACCGTTGTTATCAGGCGCGGCAACGGGAACGCCAGCAAAGATATGACAAACGTCAGCTTTATCAGGTGTTTGCCGAAATTACTGCTGATGGTCCAGGGGTCATCGACGCGCGCATTCATATATCCCGACACCAATTGCCAGGCAAACCAAATCGCGGTCAACACCGCCGCAAACGGAATTATCACGGTGCCGATGGCGTGATACGCCCGCGGCAGTAAATTCGACATTGTCGCCATAATGTCGGAAAACATCTGGCACGTCCAACATGTGGAAAAGAAATTCATCGCGTCGGCCATGTTGACTGGTGCGGCGGTGCGATAAATGGAAAATCCCGCAATCACCCCCAGACCCGCAATACCACCCACGACAAACGGCGCCACCGCCCCCGCACCAAACGGCAGAAAGGATAAAAATACAATCCAAAATTTTTTAAAGCGCCACATTGCCATTTAACTATATCATATTTTGTCCCAAATGTGATATAATTGAAATCAATTAAGTGAAATTTGGGGGAATGAGTCTGTTTGTATCGCGGCTTTGTCGTTATATTGGCCGCGCGACCTGTGTCGCGGCGGGGGTGGCGCTGTGGTGTGGTCCGGCCCATGCGATGGGTGGGATTGTGGACGCGCTGAACCTGGCGCCGTTTGTGCCGCTGGTGCTGGATGCGCTGATGGCGGTGGCGACGGGGGCGTATGATTTCTTTGTCGGGCGCGGCGGCGGGATTATCTATGTTTTAATCTGGGGATTTTTGGGATTGACCATGGGGCTGTATCTGGTCAAGATGTTTTTCCCAAAGGATTGGTTGGCATTTTTCGGGTTTTCGGGCGGCGGCGAAATGTGGGATGGCAAGGCCAGTGGCACCACCATTGCCGAAAATATGTTCAAACCCGCATTGCGTGCCATTATCGCCGCAACGGTTTTGTTGCAGATTAAGCCGGTCTATGTCACCGAATGGGTGGTGAACCCGTTCCTGCAACTGGGGGCGATATATACCGAACAAATCAGTGATGCCGTGTCGGTCCCGGGCAGTGCGGCGCCGCGCATCGAATGCCCGCCCGACGTTGTTGTCCAGGGGTGGATCAGCGCGGAAAGCTGCGCATTCCTGGTCCAGCCGGTGTCGGATTTGTCCCATGCAAATAATCAGGTGATTAAGCGCGGATTTGATTTCGTGAACCGGGGGCTGCGCGGGTTATTATCGCTGATACCGCATGGGGGCGAAGATTTTCTGAATTTAATCACGGGCATCTTGCTGATATCGACCTTTGTCGGGTGCAATTTATTTATGGCGTTGCTGATTATCCAGGGCATCTTTAATTTCGGTATGGCGTTGATTTTGTACCCGTTCCAGGTCTTGGTCTGGGTGGTAAAACCCAAAGATGCCAGCAAATGGTTCGACATCTGGCCCGTGTTTTCCGGTATTATAAAGGCATTGCAACAATTGGTCATCACCATGATTGCGTGCGCGTTTATTCTGTGCATCAATATCGCGATTATTCGCGCACTGTTCCAATGGAATACGTCGGTGTTCAATGTCGCGGCCGGTGGCGCCGCCATGTCCAATGTGCCCCAGATTGCCAATTCGTCCATGGGATTTGGCCAGCATTCGATTTTGTGGCTGTCGGCGATACTGACTTTTTATCTGATGATTCAAATTTTTGAACGCACACGCGCCCAGTTAAAGAAATACGCGTCCGGGATGGATGGCCTGTATAACCAGGTGACCCGTGATTCCAAGTCCGTGTGGCGCGGCGCAAACGACTGGGGCAAAAAAATCGGCCGGGCCGCCGGGTGGATTAAAAAGAAATGAATGGGATTGTGAATCCTTTGATAAACAATGCGGTGCAGTGTTGGGGCTGCCCGGTGTTTGACCGCCTGTTCCAGGTGGTGTCGATGGCGGCCGGCGCGGTATATGGACAATTCGCGTTCTTTTGCATGATTTTGTTCTGTGTGCTGTTTGCATTCTATGTCTTGAACGCCGTGTGGAAGAATATCAAGGATAATGTCCCCGACCCCTGGTACAAGAAATCTGTGCAACCCGCGATAATCAGTTCACTGTTTGCGTTAACGTTTCTGGGGATGGGCGTGATGTTGCCGCGGTTTGTGACAACACTGACGTTCGAACCGGTGGCGCAAATCGCCCTGACATATACGCAAAGCGTTGTGCAAATGGACGCCGCCACAATCGAAGAACGCGTCACATACCAGCCGATGCCGATGTCGGATACCGGATTTTATCGCCCCCAGTTGCGCGATGCCATCATCATGCTGATGAAAACAACCATTACCCAGTTCCAGGCCTATATCAAACTGGGCATCGCCGTCATGGACAGTGCGTTCACATGGCGCGCCATGCTGGGGGTGGGGGCATTGCTGAAACACATCATCATATTTTTTATGGGGCTGTATCTGGTTTATGGCTTTTTCCGGTTGTTCGTGCGGTTCTGTTTCTATTTCGCGGATATTATTGTGGCGATGACGTTCTTTGCGTTTTTCTTTCCGTTGTCACTGGTGATGTTTGTGTTCCGTGGGGGGGACGCGCCGTCGTGGATGAAAAATCTGGGGAAAACGGTTGGTGTCGGCCAGTTTAAACGGGTGATTAAATCAATTGTTGCGCTGGCGTCTGGGGTGCTGACGTACACGGTTGTGATGGTCATTATTGCCAAATTTTTTACCGCCAGTGGTGGGGACGGCGCCCAATTAATGCACCTGATTACAAATGGGGATGTGTTTGCGGCCGATTTGTCGGATGAAAATCTGGCGGCACTGACGCTGATGGGGTGTGTGGTGTTGGTCTATGTTGTGAATTTTATCACGGGACTTGGCGGCCAGGTGACCAAGATGGTGCTGGATACGTTCGATGTCGGCACCGAAAACCAGTTAAGCGAACAATTGGCGACCGATGCCGAAAAATTGACCAAGGTTGTGGTCGATACCGCCAAAAAGGTGGGCCAGACCATTATCAACGGTGGCGACGGGGCGGCCGCGGGCAAAACGGACAAGAAATAAATGCTGAAAGCAAAACTGATTATGATTGCCGTGCGTGTGATTATGGGCGCCATTGCGCTGGGGGTGGGGATATGGTATCTGTCGTCATCCATCAGTGGGGCCAGTTTGACGTACACCAGCGTGTCCGGATTTTTAAACGCCATCGGGGCGGGCGGCGGCGATATTGGTGACGCCAACGGATGCTTTCTGTGCGGATATATTCAGCAATTGTTTGCCGCCATCGGTTTGTCCGCGGAAAAGTTCTGGACGGTGATGGTGGACCATCTGTGGATTGTGATGGCGATTGGGTTTGGGATTTTTCTGTTTATCCATACGGCCAAATATCTGTATGACGCGGCGTCCAAAACAACCACGTTGGATGACAAGGAAAAAAAGCTGGAATTTCAACCCTGGTTTGACCGGGTTTGGCGCACCGGCGCCCGTATTATGATTGTGGGCGTGATGCTGGGGGCGCTGGGGATGGGCGGGACGACCGCATTGCGCACGGTGACCAATATCACGGTGACGCCGGTGATGCTGGTGGGGGCAGAATTGGCGATGGCCGCGTCCGGCGTCAACGACAGTGCCCATTGCGGCGCGCCGATTACAACCGACGATGTGTTGAACCCGGTGCTGAAACCTTTTATGTGCGTGATGGGGAATTTGAATTCGGTGATGCTGGCGGGCGCGTCCGGCGGATTTTCCATGATGAATTACGCATGGCTGGGGATGGGGGGCGGCGCGTTCACATGGATGGCGGGATTGGCGTTGGTGATATTGTTCCTGATTATCGGGTTTGATTTGTTTTTCCAGGTGTTGTCGGTTGTATTCAAACTGGTGTTTATCATTATATTCTTGCCGCTGTTTCTGGCGGCCGCCGCATTCGAAGGCGTGTGGGCCGTCGCCGACGGTGTTGTGCGCGGCGCGATAAACATGCTGGTCAAATCGGCGGTGCGTATTGTCGCCATCACGTTAAAGGTTTTGATTTTATACGCCACGATATCTTATGCGGCGGATGCAACGTTCCCCGGGCCGGTTGACGGGTACAGTGCGGTTATGCCGCCGCTGATGGGGGCGCGCGCCGAAAACCCGGATGCGCAGACGCTGTCGGTGATTAACGTTTTCAAAACGTGCGAACAGGTGGGATTGACCGACGGCCAGATGGATGCGGATAAATTCCGGAATTGTTTCACCGCGAGCCGAGCAGCCGTCGAACGCCGGTATCCGGGCGCATTTGATTTCATGGGCAACGGATGGGAATTTTTGATGGTGATGTTCGGGCTGTTTTTCCTGTATTACTATGTCATTAATCCCAAAATCGACGGATTGCTGGGCAAAGACGGGGCGGAAAAATTTGATTTCGGCGGTTGGATGAAGCAACTGGGGCAGCGTATGTGGGATGCGCCGAAAATGTTGTTTGAAAAAATCGCCAACGCCGCGGGGGGTAAAAAATAATGCGCGCATGGATACGGAAATTTTTATCGGTGCTGTGCCTGTGCATCATGATGGGTGGCGCGGCGCATGGCGCAGCCGCCAATTTGCCCGCCGGGGATGTGGGGGATTTTGGCGCATGGACCACGGCGCATAATTTGGAATTGTTCACGACCGACATTACGCGCGACATGACCCAGTTCCAGGATAGTTTCCAGCAAAACGTTTTGGTCAAAAACTATGTTCCGGTCGAAGCCAAGGTCGGCCTGGCCTTTATGGGGGCGATGTCGCTGATTGGGGATGTTTTGGAAAATTCACTGGTGCGGTTTGTGGTGATATTTTTGATTGTGGCGTACGCGTTCTGGGTCATGTTCGAAGCGTACCAGATGATGCGCGACGGCCAAAATGTTCAAAAGCTGTGGTCGGATATATTGAAAAAGGGTGTGTTGATTTCCATCTGGATTTTAATTCTGGAACAGGGCCCCGCCCAGTTGTTTATGTGGATTATGGGACCGGTTGTCAGTGTCGGGACACATCTGTCGGATTTGATTTTAAATGCGGTGTCGGGGGCGGCGGGCGCCGCGTTGCCCGATACATGCGCCGCGATACATAATTATGTCGCGACCAACGCGCCGACAAACATGCTGATGGATGCGGGCAGTGCGGCCGATTTGCTGTGTGTGCCGACGCGGCTGTCGGGATTTTTCTATACCGCGGTGGCGGCCGGGTGGAAATGGATGCTGGCCGGGATTGGGCACAGCGCATTCACGTTTGCGGTCGGCATTACGTTTGTCGTGTTGTTTATCTATAACATTTGGAAATTCGCGCTGATGGCGCTGGGGGTGATTGCGGATTTGTTCCTGGCGGTGTTGTTGTTGCCCTTTACCGCGATTGCGGAAACGATTGGCAAAACCACGTATAAGGGGATTGCTGGCGACATCTTTAACGGTTTTTTATCCCTGTTTAATGCGGAAAGTCTGGATAAACAGATTCAGCGATTTATCAACGCGGCCATTTTCTTTGTGTCGTTGGCGGCGGTGGTGGCGCTGTGCGCGGCATTGCTGTCGGGGGTGATTGATTCCAATTTGGCGGCGGCGGTGCCGGGTCTGGAAAACGACGGATTTTTTGTGACACTGTTGGTTGGGGTGTTGGTTGCCTATCTGGCGACCAAGGCGGGACAATTCGCCAAAGATATAGGCGGCAGCATCAACGACAGTTTCGGCGGACAGGTCGGCAAAGATATCGCGGGTCTGTGGGCCAAGTCGTCCGCCACCGCCCAGAAATGGTGGAAAATCATCCGCAAAAAATAAGTCAGCGCCCGCTTGCGTTCATGAAATATTTATCCCATACTATGGAACATGAAATTTAAAAAGTTTTTACGCATTTTATTGAACATTGTTTTCTGGTGCTTTACCGCCGGGATTGCTGCGCTGGCGGCGTTGGTTTTAATCTATGGCAATGATTTGCCGGATTACAAAAAACTGGCGACGTACGCACCGCCGGTGGCCACGCGTTTGTATGCGTCGGACGGGTCGCTGTTGATTGAATACGCCGAAGAACGCCGTGTTTTTATCGATTTTGTCGATATGCCGCCGCAATTGGTCAATGCCTTTGTCGCCGCCGAAGATCAGAATTTCTGGACCCACCCCGGTATCGATGTCCAGGGGATTACCCGCGCCGCGATGGGAAATGCGGCCCGTCTGGTCGGGTTTAATGTCGGTTTTTCCGGTGCGTCCACCATCACGCAACAGGTGGCGAAAAATTTCTTTTTAACGTCCGAACGCACATTATCGCGCAAGATAAAGGAAGCGATTTTGGCGCTGAAACTGGAACGCGCGTTTTCCAAGCAGCATTTGATGACGCTGTATCTGAACCAAATCTTTTTGGGGGCGCGTGCGTATGGTGTGGGGTCGGCCGCGCTGATGTATTTTAACAAACCGGTGTCAGAATTGACACTGGCCGAATGCGCGTTTCTGGCATCCCTGCCAAAGGCACCGAATAACCGCGACCGCGCGGTTGAACGCCGAAATTATGTATTGCGCCGCATGGTGGACGAAGGATACATCACCCGCGCCGAAGCGGACGCCGCCGCCGCCGAAGAATTAAATATCAACAGCGGTTTTACCGCCCAGATGGAAGCGGATTTCCAATACTTTGCCGAAGATGTGCGCCGTCAATTGCTGGGGCGGATTGGACGCGAAACATTGTATAACGGGGGGCTGTATATCAAAACAACCATCGTCCCCGAATATCAGCGGGCGGCGTCGGCGGCGCTGAACCGCGCGCTGGACGCGTATAACACGGGGCGCAGTGAAAAGTTACAGGGCGCCATCATCGCCATGAACCCGCACACCGGGCGCATTTTGGCCATGGCGGGCGGCCGGTCGTTCGCGGAAAGTTCGTTTAACCGCGCAACCCAGGCCATGCGTCAAATCGGGTCAACCATCAAACCGTTTGTGTATCTGGCGGCGTTGGAACGCGGCATCAGCCCCCAGGCCATCTTGCAGGATACGCCCATCGTCGGTTGGCGCGAAAACAACACAATGTGGAAACCGGAAAATTATGACAAGAAATTTTTGGGCGATGTGCCGTTGCGGCTGTCGTTGGAAACGTCGCGCAATGTCCCCAGTGTCCGTCTGGTCGAACAAATCGGTGCCCGCGACGCGATAGAGGTTGCCCAACGTTTCGGCGTTTACCCCGCGGATTTGAACAATGTGAATTTATCCATGGCGTTGGGGTCGGGCGAAACCACATTGGAAAAGCTGGTGCTGGGGTACGCGGCGTTCATCAATGGGGGGCGCGCCATCGAACCCAAACTGGTCGATTATGTCGAAGACAGATATGGCCGCGTTATCGATGGTCCGGCGACCGAATTAATTGAATGGCGTGACGATTTGTTGCCGCCGGCAGCCGGGGCGACATCCGAACCGTTGTCCGACGCGCAAAGCTTGTATCAGATGGTTTCGATTTTACAGGGCGCCGTCGAACGCGGCACCGGGAAACAGGCGCGCGTGGCCGGTCACACCATTGCCGGTAAAACGGGCACCACCAACGATGTCAAAGATGTTTGGTTCGTCGGTTTTTCCAAGGATTTGATTGCGGGCGTTTATCTGGGGTATGACACGCCGCGGCCGCTGGGGCGGGGCGCCGGCAGCCACATGGCTGCGCGGATTTTTGCCGAATTTATGACCGCCGCGTTGGCGGGGACCACCAATCAGCCCTTTGCGGTGCCGGACGGTCTGACGTTTATGCGCGTGAACCGCCGCAGTGGCGCCGCCGCCAAAGATGACCCCAACGGCACTATTATATTGGAAGCGTTCAAAGCCGGCCAATCCCCCAATCCCGCCCCGACCAAGGCCAGTGCCGGTCCGGGCGCCGTTATGGGCGGAATATTTTAATGTGAATTTTGTATCCGCAATATGATATAATGGTCCCCAAAGGGGGGCCATTTATTATGAAAAAATTTTTGTTGGGGATGTTTGTGCTGGCGGCCTTGGGCGCGTGTGACCGGGCGGCGGATGATGTTTTGGTGCGTCAATGCGGGGGATACCGCGTGGAAATGACGTTTGCGGACGACGGCGATACGATGAACGCCAATATTAACGGGGACGCCATGACACTGAAACGCGTGGTTTCCGCATCGGGCGCCCGGTACCAGGGTGTATTGAACGATATTACCGTTACTTTGTGGGGGCGGGGGGACGAATGGTCCATGTTTTTAAATGACGAAGAATCATTTGTTTGTGACGCGAAATAACATTTATTTTGCGATTTCTTTGTGATAAAATGGTCAGCATAGAAAGGGGATTTTTATGCTGACTGATTATTTATTACGTCATGGTTACACTTTTTTCGCCAGTGGTTGGATGCAGTTTGCGGCGGCGTTCGGGTTGTCGTTTCTGATTATGCTGATATTTGGGCGGCCGTTTATTCGCGCGATGCGCGCCTGGCAGAAAAAGGGACAGCCCATCAGTGAAAATGTCCCAACACAACATTTGAAAAAGGCCGGCACCCCGACCATGGGCGGGATTTTGCTGTTGGTTGCCATTATTATCCCCAGCATTTTGTTCATGCCGATGCACAATCCGACGGGATGGATTGCGTTGTTGGCGCTGGCGCTGTTTGGGTTAATCGGTTTTGCCGATGATTTTAAAAAAGTGACGTCCCAATCGAAAAAGGCCGCCAATGGTCTGTCCCCGCTGATGCGGTTAACACTGGAAGGGGTGTGCGTCGTCGCCTTGGCGTATCTGATTAATCGCACAATGCCCCCATATATTCCGGAATGGTCGCTGGCACTGCCGTTTGGAATCATTTTGCCGCTGGGGCTGTTTTACTTTGTATTTGCGTATTTCGTTATCTGTGGGTCGGCCAACGCCACCAATATTACAGACGGTCTGGACGGCATGCTGGCGAAACTGTATTTGCCGGTGTTGATTGTTCTGGTGGTTGCGCTGTATGGGGCGACGCGTATCGGATTTATGGATACGGTCATGTTTTTGCCAACGGCCAGCGGTTTGTACGCGGTGCTGGGGGCGGCATTTGGCGCGGTGCTGGGGTTTTTATGGTACAATTCACGACCGGCGTCCATCTTTATGGGGGATGTGGGTTCATTGGCGCTGGGCGGATTTATGGGTACGGTCGCCATGCTGTTGAAATCCGAAATCATTATGGGTATTGCGGCGGGGATGATGGTGCTGATACTGTTGTCGTCGTTCGTGCAGACAATGTTCTTTAAAATCACGCGCCGCATGACGGGAACCGGTCGCCGGATTTTCCGTCGCGCGCCCCTGCATCACCATTTCGAAGAACTGGGGTGGACCGAATCCAAGATTGTTGAACGCTTTTTCATTGTGTCGGTTCTGTTTTCGGGATTGGCGTTGGTATTGTTGAAATTCGCGTAATAAACGACGGGCCCGGGGTATGTTAAAACGAACAGAAGAAAGCAAACTGACCAGCTGGTATTTTGAAATCGACCGGCGCCTGATGTGGTGTCTGGTGGGGTTGATTTTTATCGGCATGTGGGCCATGGTGTCCGCCGGCAGTGTGGCCGCCGAACGTATCGGTATGCCGTGGCATTTCTTTATATTAAAGGCCTTGCCGTTTTACGGGATTGGGTTGGTGACGCTGTTCGTGGCCAGCAGTCTGAATAAAAAATGGGTGTTGCGGTTGTCGGCCATGGATGTGGCGGCGTGTCTGTTGCTGTTGCTGGTGACGCTGGTCGCGCCCGCCGCGGTCAAGGGCAGTAACCGATGGGTCGATTTGGGATTTGTCAGCGTCATGCCGTCGGATATGATGAAGCCCGGATTTATCATGATTACCGCGTGGTTCTTGGCCACGATGAAGGAAAAGTTTGGCGGCAACATCTTCTTTAACCGCGAAGCGTGGCGTTTGCGGTGGCTCAGCTGGTGGCCATATCTGGCGGTGTTTGTGCCGGCGTTCCTGATTATTCTGACGCATCCCGATTTGGGGACGTCCATGCTGTATTTCTTGGTGCTGTCATCGATGCTGTTTATGGCGGGATTACCGCTGGTGATTATTCCGGTGTTAATCGGATGCGTGGCGGTGGTCGGGACGTTCGCGTTCTTTACCATGTCGCACGTGCATAACCGTATTATGTCGTTCTTTACCGGGACGGGCGACGATTACCAGATTCGCCAATCCATTCAATCCATTCAGCATGGGGGATTGCTGGGCAGTGGAGACGACGCCTTTGTCAAACAATCGTTGCCCGACGCGCATACGGACTTTGTTTTTTCCGCCATCGCCGAAGACAGCGGCGCCATCGTCGCGTGCGCGTTGCTGTGCGCGTTGCTGTATGTGTTAAAGCGGTTGTTTACAAACGCACTGTCGGCGCGCGACCCGTTTGTGTTCTATGCCGCCAGTGGGACGGCCGCACTGTTCGGGACCCAGGTGTGCATTAATATGATGTCGGCGCTGCATCTGTTCGCGCCAAAGGGAATGACGTTGCCATTCATTTCATACGGGGGCAGTTCGTTTGTGTCGTTCTGTTTGCTGTTCGGTATGATTCTGGCCGTTATCCGCGAAGATAAATGGAAATAGTGTTTTTTAACCAAGGGTGGGGTATTCATGAAAATTTGGATTGCAACAGGTGGAACCGGCGGGCATGTGTTCCCAGCGTTAAGTGTGGCGGATGAATTGGCGCGCCGCGGTCATCGGATTACAATTTCGTGCGATGGTCGCGTGCGCCAGATGGTGGCGGCGGGACGCCCCGCGGGCGCGCGCATGGCGCATGTCTGGGCGTCGGGCGTTGGTGCAAAAAGCAAGGTAAAGCAGATGTGGGCCCTGTTTAAAATCGGGGTGTCAGCGATGGGGTTGACGTTGCGCTTTATGGTGGCGCGGCCCGACCGGGTGGTGGCCTTTGGCGGGTATGCGTCGGTGCCGGCGGTCTTTGCCGCGCATCTGTGGCGTGTGCCGACATTGCTGCATGAACAAAACGCGGCAATTGGGCGTGCGAATAAATTCGCGTTGCGCTGGGTGCGGACACTGATGACCAGTTTCCCGGATGTTGCGGGGATCCCGGCCGGGGGGCGGACGAATGTCGTTTATACCGGGTTGCCGGTGCGCCGTGAATTTTTAAATGCCGCTGCATCACCCATCCCGGGGGCGTCGCGGTTGCTGGTGACGGGCGGGTCGCTGGGGGCCCAGATTTTGGATGATGTCGTCCCCGTTGCCATCGCCGCGATAAAGAACAAGAAGATTTTCATCACCCATCAAACGCGCCCGGAAAATGTTGCGCGTCTGCAAAAATTTTATGCCGATAACAAGATAAAGGCGAATGTCCTGTCCTTTATCCACGATATGGCGGGCGCGGTCATCGGGGCCGATTTGGTCATCGGACGCAGCGGGGCCAGCACGGTTGTGGAATTGGAAACCGTTGGGCGGCCCGCGATTTTTGTCCCACTGGCCATTAACCCAGACCAGGCGGCCAACGCAGCGGCGTTCGCAAAACTGGGCGGCGGGTTTGCCGTGCCCCAAACGCAGTTCACGCCAAAATGGTTGACGGCGACATTGTCGGAACTGTTCGATAATCCGTCACGTCTGGTCAAAATGGCGCAAAAGGCATGCGTGCCCAACCATGCCGTCGAATTAATTGTCGCCGAAATAACAAAATAATTTCAGACTGATTTTTCCGCTTGCCTGTGATTCGTCATTTGTTCTATGATTAGGACAGAAGGAAAGGAATTATGCGACTGGTCACAGCTTCTGTTTTATCGATGCTTGCGTGCGTGCCGGCGTTGGCCGATGCACGTTTGCCGGTGGTCAATATCGCGGCGGGCGCGGTTTCTGCGCGTGCGGCGTTCGGTGATGTGCCGGTAAAATCGACGCCGGCTGTGACGGTTGCCCCTTTGGCGCGTGCGGATAAAAAATCCGAATCATCTGCGCCCGAAAAAAAGAAAAAGACGGTTGTCGCCCGTGCGTCCCAACCGGCCAAGGTGACGCCGGTCGCAACCACCAATACCACATCCATTGACACTGGTGCGGAAATTGCGGCCAACAATGCCCCGGGTGATATTTTATCCCCGCGCCGCCCCAGTGGTGATTTATGGGCCAAAATGGACAGTCCGTTGCGTCTGCCCCAGCCCCAGGAATTTTCCGTCATCCGTTCCGATGACGCGTTACCAGAAGAAAGCCTGGATAAAAAACCGGTCAGGGTTGCCGCCGCGCGCGTCGCCACCCCGGCGGTGACGGTTGCACCAAAAAAATCCGATGAAGCGGCCATGGCATCGGCGCGCAGTGGCGCGTTGGACGCGGAAATTGCAAAACTGGTCGAATTACAGAAAAAGGCGGACGAAAGCGTGCGTCGCGCACCGGTCGCCCCACGTATCGCGGCCGCCGACATTCCCGCGGCCCCCACGCGCATTACGGCGCGTCCCGCGGCGCAGGTGGCGAAAAAATCCGAACCCACGCCCGCGGTTGCAGATATTGCAGACGACAGCGATGACATCACCATCAGCCGCATGGTCGTTCCCATGCAACAGGATGTCGTTGTTCGCCAGGTGACGCATTCCGAAGAACCGCGCGTTGCCGCCGTTCGTGATGATTTGTCGCGCATGTCGCCGTCCGAATTGAAAAAGGCGTTCAAGAAAACATATCTGTCGGAAAACAAGCATCTGTCCACATTCCAAATCGACGACCGTTTCGATGTCGCCAGCGATTTGACCAGCACCGTCGAAGGGTTCACCGCCAAGCGTGACCTGTCCGAGGCGGGCGGGGTGCGTCCGCTGGAAATCAAAATCAGATTCCGCGGGGATGATTCGTCGCTGTCGCGGGAAAATTACAATTTGTTGTCCGAATACGCGTCCATTGTGGTCAGCAATCCCAAACGCGCGATTCAGGTGTCCATCCCCGAACGCGTGACACGTGATATGGATGACCGCAAACTGGCCGCGCGTCGTTTGGCCATCGTGGAACAGGTTTTGCGTGATACCGGCGTGTCGGAACAGCGTATCATGCCTGTATTGGCCCAGCGGGACGAAGATGCCTATGTCTTGCGCATTATTTCCAGTGATCAGTTTGAAACACTGACCCAGAAAAAGCGTGACATGTTCGGCGACACCGTTGGCAAAAAAACATATAAAAACATGACCTGGTAATATGCCGGGTCTTTTTTCTGATATGTCCAAGATTCTTGATTTTCTGTTCCCACCCGTCTGTCCGATTTGCCGGGCGCCGGTGTCTGAACATGGCACGATGTGCTTTGATTGTTGGTTATGCTTTAACTGGATAAGTAATCCCAAATGTCACATTTGCGGTTATCCGTTTCCGGCGGATTTGGATTTGGGACCGCGGCCGCTGTGTCCGGTCTGTGCGGCGGGGCGTAACGAATTGGACTGGTTACGGGCGGCGTGTGTTTATGACGACGTGTCGCGCACAATTATGTTGCCGTTCAAACATGCCGGTCGGATTAAATATCAAAAAATCATGTCCCGCGCAATGATTGGCGCACTGGACGGGATTCCGGGAAATGTGGATATTGTGATGCCGGTGCCACTGGCGTGGCGCAGATTGTTCAAACGCGGTTATAATCAGGCGGCACTGCTGGCGCGTCCGATTGCCAAAGTCTTGGGCGCACGGATGGACACGTCCAGTGTTCGCAGAAAATATCGTCCCGACATGGGACATATGAACGCCGCCGCACGTACGGAAAATATTCGCGGTGTGTTTCGCGTGACACATCCCGAACGCATTCGGGGCCGTGTGATTTTGTTGGTTGATGATGTTATGACAACCGGCGCAACGTTTCGTGAATTACGCCGCGTTTTGGTCGCGGCGGGTGCATCGGCGGTATATGGCGTCACATTCTGTCGTGTGGTGCGGGCGATTTAATGTTCGTGTCCGCCCCGCAGAAATGCCGCAATGCGGATGATTTCTGCCTGATTAAATTCGGCACGTGGGTGCTTTTTCCCGACGCGCCCCAGTGCGATGGCATACAGCCCATAAATATCGCGCGCAATGCCACTGTTGTCGGCATAACGGCGTGTCATGGCCCCGTTGTTAAATAATTTACGCACCGCGCGCAAACCGTACTTTAACGGGTTGGTGGTCGGGGTGTATTGTTTTAACAAACGAATGTCGCTGCGTTTCAATGTGTCAAAGCGTGGCGCGACGGACAAAATACGCACGGCCTGTAACGTGTTTTCATCAATGATGCGAATGCTGGTCGGGCGCAACTGGATATAAATTCCATCGTCCGGACCGATGTGCATACGCGTGCTGATGGATGCGGTTTCCGGGTTGTACGCCATGACAACACTGTGATGAATGGCGTCAATGATATTTGTTTTCACGTCTGGGTTAATACGCTGTACTTTTGTCATGTCAATCGTCCTGTGTTTTATTGTGGTGTTTAAAATAGCACTTTTGTTGTTTTTTTCAAGCGCAGGCGGCCGCATTTGGCACAAGAATCTTGAATTTTGATTTTATTCTGGTACGATTTATGGGTTAGATTACAGGCAAACAGAATGAATTTTAAATTTTTACCCCTGGTGGGAATGATGATGGTGGGTGGCGCCGCATTTGGGGCGGTGCCATATGCCGGATTGTACCAGACCATTGATGACGCAACGAATACACCCAAATCCATTGTCGCGCTGTATGAATATGGTGATGCCCAATTGGCGGGACGTATTGTGGCGCTGTACGGGGCGGATGGGACAATTGCCGAAACGGTGAAAAATCCCGTACGCGTTGCGTCGCACGTCACCGGTGCGCCCAAATTTGTGGGGTTGGACATCATCTGGGGGATGCAATGGGACGCCGATGACAACAGGTGGGGGGATGGCAAAATCATGGACCCCCAATCGGGCAAGGTTTATTCGTCCGTTATCTGGCGCGATGGGGCGGCGCTGAACGTGCGTGGGAAAATCGGGCCGTTTGGCCGGACGCAAACCTGGCGCCCGCTGGATGGGGAAAAATTGCCCGCCGAATTACAGAATTTAAATACACAAAACTGGACGCCGTCCACGGGGAAATAAAAAATGAATATCGAACTTGGCAAAAATATCAACGCGCGTGAAATCGAAACCCGGATTCAGGAATTCTGGGATAAAAATTGTTTTTGGGAAAATGATGTAACATCGGATAAAAAACCGTTTTGTATCATGATGCCGCCGCCGAACGTCACGGGCAATCTGCATATGGGGCATGCGTTGGATAATGTGTTGACCGATATTATTTGTCGGTACAAACGCATGGATGGATACGATGTGTTGTGGCAACCGGGGACCGACCATGCGTCAATCGCGATGCAGTTGATGGTGGAACGTGATTTGTCCAAGCGTGGCATTAATCCCCGCGCATTGACCCATGAACAATTGCTGGACGCCGCCTGGGCGTACAAAGCGGACAAAGGTGGCCAGATAGTTGGCCAGCTGCATACGTTGGGCACAACGCCGGCCTGGTCGCGCCAACGGTTCACGATGGACGACGGTCTGTCGCGCGCCGTGATTAAGATGTTCGTCAAGATGTACAATGACGGTTTGATTTATCGGGCGCGTCGTTTGGTTAACTGGTGCCCGAAACAGCAGACGTCCATTTCCGATTTGGAAGTTGATGTCCGCGATGAAAAGGGAAAGTTTTATTATTTCAATTATCCGTTAAAAGACGGCGGCGTGATTGAAATCGCGACCACCCGGCCCGAAACGTTGTTCGGGGACCAGGCGATTGCCGTTCATCCGGACAATGAAAATTTAAAACACTTGATTGGCCGCACGGCGATTATCCCGCTGACCGATATTGAAATCCCGGTGATTGCCGACATTCATGCCGACCCGGCCAAGGGGACCGGCGCCGTGAAAATCACCCCCGCCCATGACAAGGATGACTGGGCGGTTGGCGCGCGCCACAATCTGGATGCGGTATGCGTTTTGACCAACGATGCCAAGATGGCTGCGATTCCCCAGGTGCCGGAAAAATACCGTGGGATGGACCGCTTTGCCGCGCGTGCGCAAATCATTGCGGATATTGATGCGGCGGGTCTGTTGATTAAAATCGAAGACAAGGTTATTCCGACCCCGTATTCCGAACGCGGTGGGGTGGTTGTTGAATACATGGTGCGCGACGAATGGTTCGTCGATGCCAAAAAATTGGCCGCACCCGCCATTGCCGCGGTGGAATCTGGTAAAATCAAATTCATGCCCGAACACCGCTATAACCTGTTTATGGCATGGATGAAAGATATTCATGAATGGTCCATTTCGCGCCAGCTGTGGTGGGGGCATCAAATCCCGGCATGGTACGATGCGGACGGCAACATCTATGTCGCGGAAACCGAAGCGGACGCCATCAAACAATCCGGTGGCAAACAGCTGACACGTGAAACATCGTGTTTGGACACCTGGTTTTCATCCGGGATGTGGCCGTTTTCAACATTGGGTTGGCCGGAACAGACGCCGGAACTGGCCAAATATTACCCGACGGATTTGCTATATACGGGGCCGGATATCATCTTTTTCTGGGTGGCACGCATGGTCATGATGGGGATTTACATCATGGGCGATGTCCCGTTCCACACGGTTAATTTCCACGGTCTGGTCCGCGACAGCAAGGGGCAAAAAATGTCCAAGACCAAGGGTAACGGCACGGACCCGCTGGAAACGGTGGAAAAATTCGGTGCGGATGCGTTGCGGTACTGGATTGCGACCGCGCCGATTGGGACCGACATCCGTTACAGTGATGACGAAGTAAAGCGTGGTTCAAAACTGCTGACGAAACTGTGGAATGCATCGAAATACGTTCTGATGAATTTGGCGGACTTTGACCCGGTCGCATCCGCGCCGGTGGCGGTTGCCGACCGCTTTATCGAAGACAGATGGGTATTGTCCGAATTAAATCGGGCGGTGGCCGACGTTCGTCGGAATTTGGATAAATACGATAATTATAATTCCCGCGCGGCGATTGACACGTTCTTTTACGATATCTTTTGCGACCAGTATCTGGAATTTATCAAGGACCGGTTCTGGTCCCCGGAAAAATACAGCGCGCAATCCAAGCTGTCCGCCCAGTGGACGCTGTGGACGGTTCTGCGCGCGATTTTGGGACTGTACGCGCCGTTCATCCCGTTTATCACCGAAGAATTGTGGCAAAAGATTTATCAGCCGTTCGAAGGGGGCCAAACACTGCATCTGACGGCGTATCCGCGCGTGATGGACGAATACAACACAGATGTGGCCGATATGCAAATCGCACTGGACATCTTGAAATCGGTGCGTGGTCTGCGCACAGAACGCAAGGTTGGCAACGGCGCCAAGCTGGAACGTTTGACCATTCCGGCCGCGACGCCGGCGGCGTTGCATGGCCTGATTAAATCTGCGGCGCGCGCCATGGATATCCAGACCGGTGATGAAATTGACTTTGTCGTTGCGCAAAATGTTCAGGGGTAATCAATTATGACGGAAAAATTGTCGCGCACACATGCCCTGCGGACGTATCAATGTGACCGATACGGGCATGTGCGGCCGCTGATTTTGATGAATGAATTACAGGCATTGGCCGATGATCATGCCGAAATTCTGGGGGTGGGGCGGTCGTACTGTCTGGCCCATGATGTGGCCTGGGTCGTGACGCATTATTATGTCGATATCATTGAAATGCCCAACGAATCCGAAGAATTGACGTTCACCACGTGGCCGTCGGTCCAAGATGCGCTGCGCGCGACGCGTGATTTTGAAATCCGCGGGGCGGACGGGCGTTTGATGGTGCGGGCAACGTCACAGTGGATTTTGATTGATGTGGCGCGGCGCCGGCCGCTGCGTCTGGCGGATTATTTGCCGCATTGGGATGTGGTGGCGGCACGCGCATGGGACCGCACGTTTGACCGGCATCCGGATTTTGTGCCGGAAAAATCACACGTGATGAAGTGCCGATATGACGATGTCGATGTGAATCAGCATATTAACAACGCCGTCTATGCCGTGTGGGCAACGGAAAGCGTTGGCTTTCCATTCCGCAATCAGCATCAGCTGCGCCGCATCGAACTGAATTTCAAGAAAGAAATTCGTCCCGACCAGCCCCAGGTTATCGTGGATGTTGCCTGTCGCGATTGCATCAGCCGGCATCGGATTATGACAGATGGTGTTGAACACGCGACCATTGTGTGCGAATGGGTGCCAAATAAATAAATGACCCGCCGCATGGCGGGTTTTTTGTTTGAACTTTTGTCTTTCCACCCCGACATTTTTATGGTAAAATTAATGGGACGAGAGAATATGAAATCCATAACCAGATTTTTGTTGTTGGCCCTGACACTGGTGCCGTGCGCGCCGGCGATTGCCGCCGTGTCCACCACCGCGGGCAGTAATTTAACCGCATTTAACGGCAATACCGGTGCCATGAATAACAACGCATGGAACCAGATGATGAACACCCGCGGCGGGGCGTCTGCCACGGCGGATTTTGGAAATTGCAATTCTGTGATTTTGCGTTGTGCGCAACCCAAATGTGCCAGTGGTGGATGCACGACGATGGAAATCGCGGCCCCGATTGTGTCCGGTTGCGTGATGTCGAACGACGCGTGCAAGCAATACGGCGACGAACTGGTTCAATATATTTCGGCGCAATTGGTGGCTAATTCCACGGCCAAGGCAAATGCCCAGGCGGCGGCCGCCCAAAATGCCGCGGCCCAGGCCGCCGCCCAGCAAAGCGCCCAGCAATTACAACAGATGCAGGCCCAGATGCAACAGATGCAGTCGGAAATGGCGAACGCCAATGCAGCCGCCACCGCCCAGTTACAGGCCGCACTGGAAGAACAGAAACAATTAACCGCCCAGGCGATTGCCGATGCCGCCGCGGCGCAAACGGCCGCGGTAAGTGCGGCGACCGCCGCCCAGACCAGCACGACCAACGATTCCCAGGTGGATGCCGCATCCCGCGGGGTGTCGGCGGATGTTTTGGCCCGTGAACAGATTTCCGGCCAAATCATGACCAAATTGGACAATGCCGCCGTATCGTTAAAGGAAGTACGCGCCGCCATGGAAAATGCGTTCCAGTATGCCGGATGCGACAACCGGGGCAACAATTGCACCGGGCCCAAGCGTGCGAAAACGTTCAAGCAAAAGGCACTGAATTTCTTTGACCCGTATGAAAACGTGTTGGACGAATTGTACGACGCGCTGATTATGGCGCAATCCGTTGGGGTGGATATCACCGATATTTACATGATGTTGAACGGCACATGTAACGCATGGGCAAAATATCTGTGCAGTGATGGCCAGGTAATGCATTACACCAACACCAATTGCCAGGATGGCCGTTCTGTTGCGACGGGCAATATCCGTGGCGGGGCGCGTTGCGCCGTGGGCCAGGTTGTGCCGATGTCGGACGGCGGGTGCCAATTGATTCAAATGTTGACCAGTGATGACGAAGTTCAACAAAACTGGCTGTATCCGGAACAAAATGTCGATTCCAATGACAATGTCCGCAGCGAAGTGCGCGTCGGTTGCGCATCCGAAGCATTGGATAATTCCATGCTGTTCCGCGGGCGCAAGAAACAGGCCACAATTGATATTGAAACCCTGCAACGCATTATTGAACAAGACGCGCCGGCAACATACGGTTCGTCGCGTATGCGCACGGCAACGCACCCCAATCCCGACGGTGTGAAATTCTGTGCGGTGAATTCGGAAAGCCTGCAAGAATTGCAAAAATCGGTCAGTTTGAAACAATTGCCGAAAAAGGTGTGTGTGGCGGATAAAACGCTGGTGTCGGATTGGGAAGGTGGCGGCGCCGTCACCGTGACCGAGGCCGCATCTGTATCCCAGCCATCGGCGACGGGTCTGGCCATTTTGGATTGCAGCAGTTCGATGTGGGCCAACAGCAATGAATGCAAATGCCGCAATTCTGGTGGTTCATGGTGGGGTGGGTGTGTTTGCCCGCAAAATTATAAATTGGTTAACAATCAATGCGAATTTGCGTATGTCACATCGAATTTCAAATTATCGGAAAATAAATCACCATTGACAGGCACAACGGTTTCGACGTCAACTGAATTGAATTGGGACAAATCCAGCTGTGAACACCGCAACGGCACATGGCGTGATGGCAAATGTTGGTGTGGGGCGTCGGAATTAAGCGCGTTGGAACAATGTGATTATAACCTGATGCGTGGATATCAAAAAACATTTATAAAATAATGAAAATATCAGAACACAAAATCTTTGCCGGGATGAAAATGCTGGGGGCGACCGTGGTCATTTGTGCGGCCATGGTGATGCCGGTACGCGCCGCCGACAATGGTTGTAGCCGGGAAGACAATGACCGCATTTCGGCTGAATTGGCGCTGTGCACGACGCATGCGTATAATATCGGTTTGGTCCAAAATCCGGAAAGTGATGCCGACAAACAGCTGATGCGGGACGTGGTTGCGCTGAAAACAACCGTCATGACGCAACAGATGTACAAACAATATGAATATCTGGATGCGACCATCCGCCGTTTCCGCACCCAGTTGGAAAAGGCGATTTTGACCACCAAATTACAGGCCGCCGGTGCCACCGATGACAATGGCGGGTCGTCCGGGTCATACCGTTCCGGTGACCGCAACGTAGTGTTAAGCGGGGCCGAAAACTGTTTGCTGAAAACCAGTACGACGGCCGGTCTGCAATGTCTGCAAAACAATATCCGCATTGTCTTGAACGCGGTGGCGGGCGGCAATATTGGCGACGCCAAACGCCAATTGGACAAAGATTTGGGCTTTGCCGTATCGTATGGCGCGATTTCGGGGGCGGCCGGCAAATACACCACCCCCCAGGGCGGCGAATTGACAACGTGCAATAAAATTGCGACCAATCGCGATGCGGTCAATGCGTGCGCGTATGATTTGAATATCCAGGTGATGCGCAAAATCGAAGATGACCAGAATAAGCAGCGTGCCACCCAGGCAAAATAATTCCTGTCCCGCCCCGGCGGGATTTTTTGTTTGTGCCCCCGCATTCATCCCCGTTGTCATTGCAAGTGAGTCGCGACGTAGCGCAGCGAAGACGGACGACCGCGGCAATCCAGGAATAATAAGGAATAGTTCATGATTTGACTGGATTGCTTCGTTACACTCGCAATGACAGGGGTATTTAATTTCCAGGCACTGCGTCCCCTTTGGCGTTGCGGGGCGCCGGTATGGCGCGGCAATCCAGTACCAACCACGCCACACGGCGGGGGATTTGATTTTATGCTTTGATTTTGAATCTTTTCGGCGTATAATCGGCCCATGTTTACGTTTTTACGTTCCCTGTTTATGCCGGCGGGAACAGAAACAACAGCCGGCGCATTGGCGGAAAAATTTGGATTGGAACTGCGTGGTGATGCGGCGACCCCGGTGCGTGGTGTTGCGCCCATCGCGGATGCGCGGCCCGGACAATTGGCGTTTTATTCCACGGAACAAAACAGTGCGGCGTTTAAAATTTTGCCGATTGATGTTTTGAAAAATACCCGCGCCAGTGTGATTTTATTGCAACCGGAACAGGTGGCAAACGCCCCGGCGGGTGCAACATTGCTGATTACCGACAGCCCGCGCGGCAACATCGTTAAAATTTTGGGGGAAATTTACCGTGAACCGCCGCGATTTGGCGTGTCGCCCAACGCGGTTGTGGAACGCGGGGTATTTTTCCGGAAAAAATCGACCGTTTATATCGGGCAATTTGCGACCGTTGAACGCGGCGCGGTCATTGAACCGGATGTAAAAATTTATCCCGGGGCGTACATCGGGCGCAATGTGACCATTGGCGCGGGCACGATTATCCAGACCGGCGCACATATTGAAAACGCCACCATCGGGGCGGATTGCGTCATTAACGCCGGCGCCATTATTGGCAAGGATGGGTTTGGTTACACCCGCCAGGACGGCCACAACGTATTTATCCCGCATACGGGACGCGTGGTATTGGGCAACCGGGTATCGGTCGGCGCAAACACGTGCATTGACCGCGGTGCGATGACGGACACGCGCATCGGGGATGGGACCAAGATTGATAATTTGTGCCAAATCGCGCATGGCGTCGTGGTTGGGGCGGAATGTTTCTTGGCGTCTGGATGCGGCCTGGCGGGGGGGACGGTCGTTGGTGACCGCGCATTGTTGGGTGGACACGTGGGTGTCGCCAATGGCGTTCACATCGGCGACGATGCCGAAGTTGGCGCCAACAGCGGGGTTTTCCGCGATGTTCCCGCGGGCCAACGGCACATGGGATATCCGGCCGGACCCGGCACAGAATTTATGCGCCACTATGCGTGGTTGCGCAAACACAGTAAACAATAAACCACAGGGGGTAACACATGATGGTAGATGCAGCAGGTATCGAAAAAATTATTCCGCATCGGGGCGATATGCGCCTGATTGACGAAATCCGCGAATTTAACGAATCCAGCGGTGTTGGGATTCACTATGTCCGTGATGACGAATTTTGGTGTGCGGGCCATTTTCCGGGCAAACCGATTATGCCCGGCGTATTACAGGTCGAAGCATTGGCCCAAACGGCATGCTTTATCGCACTGAAAAATCTGGGGATTACCGATGGCAGCACGCTGGGGTATTTCACGACAATGGAAAAGATTAAGTTTTCCCATATGGTCATGCCGGGCGACGTTTTGGAATTGCACGTTGAATTGCTGATGTCCAAGATGCGTCTGTACAAATTCCACGGCATCGCGATGGTCGGCGGGAAAAAGGTGGCAGAGGCAACCTTTACCGCCATCATGGATACCAAGGATAAATAGTCCATCCCGCCCCGGCGGGATTTTTTGTTTGTGCATGCGCGCACATTATTTACTGGATTGCCGCGGTCGCGATGCTCCCTCGCAATGACAAAGGAGATATAGTTCCTGGAAATTAAACACCCTTGTCATTGCGAGCCACGTCAGTGGCGTGGCAATCCAGATAATAAGGAACAGACCACTATTCACTGGATTGCGTCACTGCACTCGCAATGACAAAGGGGATGAAGTATCCGGGAAATTAAACACCCTTGTCATTGCGAGCCACGTCAGTGGCGTGGCAATCCAGATAATAAGGAACAGACCACTATTCACTGGATTGCGTCACTGCACTCGCAATGACAAAGGGGATGAAGTATCCGGGAAATTAAACACCCTTGTCATTGCGAGCCACGTCAGTGGCGTGGCAATCCAGAAAACACACCAATAAATTTAAATTCCTTGAACAATCGCGTTATGTGCGATATAATTCACACGCATTGGGTAACCGGTGTAGGGTTTAATAGCCCGTTTCGAAGATGTCAGCAATGACATAAAACATTCCAACCATTGGTTGGAGGGTGGCGAATATATCGAATAAGCCACACTATTTCTTCGAATAGCTATTAACCTCCAACCGCCTGTGCTTTTACGGGCGGTGTTTTATTAACTTAAAAGGAGATGAAAATAATGGCAAAATTATTAATCGATGCAAACTATTACGGCAATATTATGCGGTGTGCGCGACAACACCTGCGCATCAGTGTGGCCGATGCCGCCGCGTTGTTGAAAATGAGCAAGAAAGATTACAAAAAATGTGAACGTGGCCAGGCGTTGTTTGACATTGGCATACTGCGCCGGTTTTTCCACGGTGCGTTTGCAATGTTGGTGATACGGCGCAGCCGCGATAATTTGTAATGCCATCCCCCGAATGGGGGATTTTATTACTGGATTGCCACGCGGCGGCGTACCGCCTTGCTCGCAATGACAAAGGGGATGCAGTTCCTGGAAATTAGACACCATTGTCATTGCGAACGCAGTGAAGCAATCCAGTGAATAGTGGTCTGTTTCTTATTATCTGGATTGCTTCGCCGATGGCTCGCAATGACAACGGGGATAAAAAAAATCCCCCGGTGGGGGATTTTTTTATGGGCACTGGGCCAATTGGTTCAACACATTGCGAACGTCGTTGTTGACCGATACCGTTACCTGGCGTTGCAGGCCGTCCGTGTATGTATAATTGAACTTGGATTCCGCAAACTGCGGCGCGGCGCGCCATGCTTCTTGGAATGGGGCCAGCATGGCCGTGAACCACTGGCGTCCGCGGCACAAACATCCGTTGCGCACGTCCGCCGCAACGGCGGCCGTCGCGGTGTTGGGATATTTGGTGTCAAATTCCGCATCCGTCGTCATCAGGCACCGCGCCCCCAGGTTATAAAAGTTCGCGTCGTCCGACATAAATTTGTAAATCAGACCGTCCGTCGCGCCGGCATTTTTCAACGCATAGACCATGCCGTCCGTGCAACAGGCCTGGGCCGATTTCATCAACATTTTATACCGGTCCAGCAATGGCGCCGCCACCGGTTCGTTTGCGGTGATGGTGGGGCTGCACTTTGCCTGGATAATAAAGGCATCGATATTTGTCGCGCGGATTTTTTTACTGCGCGGGGCGACGGTTTCGCGAACCATCGGTTTGCGGCGCCAAATGTCGCATTCGGCGGGCTTTTCAAACGGGCAGCCGTCCGGATTTTCAATCACGGCCATGTTTTCCGTCACGGTGACGTTAAATGCGTCGCGCACGGCGCAGCCCAAATCCTGGGCCTGGTACTTTTCCGGATTGTTCAGCCATAAATCACCGCTGGGGCGGCGGGGGGCCAATAACGCTTCGACCTGTTGCGATGCACTGCAATCGCCGTCGTCAACCTTTTCTTCGGCGGCAGGGACATATTCGATGTCCATTTCGTCGTACCAATCGCTAAAATCCTTGTCCCGGTAATGGGAAATCGAATCGTCCCAAATTGGCACGCCGGTGCGCCAATCAACAGTTTTGTCATATTTACGTTGACGGAATGTGCCGTGCACACCGTCCCATGGCGTCCCCAGGGCGTCCCGACTGACGGGGACAACGGCAATGGGGCGCGGGGTGACGGGCGCGACCATCTGATACATGACGGGGGTGGGTTGCACCACCGCCGGTGTCAGATATGTCGGCGATTCGACCGCCGCAAATTCCGCAATCATCGCGGCCGGGGCCAAATCGGTCGGTTCCCGGACCACGCCCAGGTTAATTGGTTCAATAATGCACCCGTCGCCCGTACAATCGGACGCGTGTGCGGCGCCGGCCCCCCATACACACAGCAAGGCCGCCAAAACAGATATTTTTGATTTCATAATACGCATAATATCATAAAAAAGCCCCGATTGAAAAGACAAAATTGCGGTTTTGGGCACTGGCAACCGAATCGAATGTGATTTTATGCCGGCTGTTTCTATGCGCGCACGCGCGCGCGTATATATATAACGCTATTACTTGGGGTGTTTGGGGCGGGGTGGCGTGTGCCAAAAACCGAATCATGGGGGCGAAATCCGAATCATTGTCGAATAATTGGGGTGCCTTTTATCAAAAATGGGGGGTAAAATGGGTCACTGAATCGGTTTTTGGCCCGTCCCGAATCGAAAAAACGACTTTTTTTCATAAAAAAACAAAAAAAATTAAAAAAAAATTATGGCCAAAAAATCCCAGAAATCCGGCCTTTTTCCTATTGACTTGGGGTAAAAATGAAACTTTCTTAAAATTATTTTCCAAAAATCGCTTGACTTTTGAAAGGTTTGAGCACATACTATGCAGGCTTTCAAGTTGAGAACAAAACAAAAAAGATCTCAACCCCTGAAATTCCGCGGTTTACAGATAGCTCTGATAAGTCCGCAACATTGTGAATAAAAGCAGCTCATCAAAATTCAAGAAGGGATGTGCAGACAGTTGAATTTGGAAATATCCAAACTTTGACTAAGTCAAATGTGCATATCCTAGACAGGTAGTAGGTTTACATATTAAACCTCGTTAAAAACTTGTCTTGCGAATATATATATGTAAAGACGAACTGATATTATATGTCAGCTTTGTTTTATGCACAGGACTTAAACACCAAGTTTTTTAGAACTTGAGAGTTTGATCCTGGCTCAGAACGAACGCTGGCGGCAGGTCTTAGGCATGCAAGTCGAACGGGTGAAGCAGTGCTTGCACTGTGAATCTAGTGGCGCACGAGTGAGTAACGCGTGGGAAACTGCCCATCACTGGGGAATAACGTTTGGAAACGAACGCTAATACCGCATACGCCGGAAACGGGAAAGATTTATCGGTGATGGATGTGCCCGCGTTGGATTAGCTTGTTGGTGGGGTAACGGCCTACCAAGGCGATGATCCATAGCTGGTCTGAGAGGACGATCAGCCACGCTGGAACTGAGACACGGTCCAGACTCCTACGGGAGGCAGCAGCTAAGAATATTGGGCAATGGAGGAAACTCTGACCCAGCCATGCCGCGTGAATGAAGAAGGCCTTCGGGTTGTAAAGTTCTTTTAGTCGTGAAGATGATGACAGTAGCGACAGAAAAAGCACCGGCTAACTTCGTGCCAGCAGCCGCGGTAATACGAAGGGTGCAAGCGTTGTTCGGATTTACTGGGCGTAAAGCGTCCGTAGGTGGTTTGTTAAGTCAGGGGTGAAATCCCGGGGCCCAACCCCGGAACTGCCTTTGATACTGGCAAGCTGGAGCGTGATAGAGGAAGATGGAATATCTGGTGTAGGGGTGAAATCCGTAGATATCAGATGGAACACCAATGGCGAAGGCAGTCTTCTGGATCATTGCTGACACTGAGGGACGAAAGCGTGGGTAGCAAACAGAATTAGATACTCTGGTAGTCCACGCCCTAAACGATGCATGCTTGTTGTTGGTTCCCTTCGGGGTATCAGTGACGTAGCTAACGCGTTAAGCATGCCGCCTGGGGAGTACGATCGCAAGATTAAAACTTAAAGGAATTGACGGGGACCCGCACAAGCGGTGGAGTATGTTGTTTAATTCGATGCTACGCGAGAAACCTTACCGACCCTTGACATCTTGGTCGCGACTTCCAGAGATGGTTGTCTTCAATTCGGTTGGACCAAAGACAGATGCTGCATGGCTGTCGTCAGCTCGTGTCGTGAGATGTTAGGTTAAGTCCTGCAACGAGCGCAACCCACGCCCTATGTTGCCAGCGGGTAATGCCGGGAACTCTTAGGGGACTGCCCGCGTCAAGCGGGAGGAAGGTGTGGATGACGTCAAGTCATCATGGTTCTTACGGGTCGGGCTACAAACGTACTACAATGGCGACAACAATGGGTCGCAATGCCGCAAGGCAAAGCCAATCCTGAAAAGTCGTCTCAGTTCAGATTGTCCTCTGCAACTCGAGGGCATGAAGCTGGAATCGCTAGTAATCGCTGATCAGAATGCAGCGGTGAATACGTTCCCGGGTCTTGTACACACCGCCTGTCAAACCATGAGAGTCGATTTCACCCGAAGTCGGTAGTTTAACGCAAGAGAACGCCGCCTACGGTGGGGTTGGTGATTGGGGTTAAGTCATAACAAGGTAGCAGTACCGGAAGGTGCGGCTGGATCACCTCCTTTATAGAGAATACCGTTTCCACGAAAACGGTCAAATCCGAATGCGACTGTCTGAACATCTCTTTTTGATATGGGTAATAAATCTGCTGGGTCAGTAGTTCAGTTGGTTAGAATGCCGCTCTGATACAGCGGAGGTCGAAGATTCGAGTTCTTCCTGACCCACCACTTACTTTGATGGGGTTAGAATCAAAAACATTTGCATGTTTTTGATTCCAAATATTCCAATGAATATTCTCTGGAATCTGCTTTTATAGCAATACATTGTTAATCGGTTTTTATGTCACAAGTTAAGATTTTATAGAAATATGATTTCTTGATTTGTTGAACATCGTAATAATCTCAAAAATCTTTCTAAAAGAGTAATCACGAAAGTGATAATTCAATTAAGAAACAAGAATCAACTAAAAGCTTAGAAAACTCATTCAAGTTCTTTTTGATTGTGTACGAAGACTTTCTCTTCAAGCATAAGATAAAAAGTAACAAAGGGTGTTTAGTGGATGCCTTGGCAATCAGAGGCGATGAAGGACGTGAAAGACTGCGAAAAGTCCGGGTGAGCCGTCAATATGCTTTGACCCCGGAATGTCCGAATGGGGAAACCCAATCCTTTATGGATTATCTTTGACTGAATACATAGGTCAAAGAAGCAAACGCGGAGAAGTGAAACATCTCAGTACCCGCAGGAAAAGAAAGCAACAGCGATTCCCTTAGTAGTGGCGAGCGAAACGGGACCAGCCCAGTAGCCGAGATTTTAGCTAGCAAAATGTGATGGAAAGCACAACAATAATAGGTGATAGTCCTGTATGCGAAAGCTAGTTTCTTGGTTCAAGAGTAGAGCCGGACACGTGAAATCCGGTTTGAATACGGGGGGACCTTCCCCCAAGGCTAAATACTCCTGATTGACCGATAGTGAACAAGTACCGTGAGGGAAAGGTGAAAAGAACCCCGAAGGGGGAGTGAAATAGACACTGAAACTGAATACCTACAAGCTGTCAGAGCCGGTTTTCCGGTGATGGCGTACCTTTTGTATAATGAGCCAACGAGTTATTATTGCATGCAAGCCTAAGCCGTTAGGTGTAAGCGTAGGGAAACCGAGTCTGAATAGGGCGAATTGAGTATGCAGTAATAGACCCGAAGCGGGGTGATCTAGGTATGGGCAGGCTGAAGGCGGCGTAACAGTCGCTGGAGGGCCGAACGCACCAATATGGCAACATTGGGCGATGACCTGTGTCTAGGGGTGAAAAGCCAATCGAACCCCGTTATAGCTGGTTCTCCGCGAAAACTATTGAGGTAGTGTCTCATGTGTTCGTTGTTGGGGGTAAAGCACTGAAATGGCTAGGGGGAGTAAAATCTTACCAACCCATATCAAACTCTGAATACCAACAAATAAATAGCATGGGAAACAGTCCATCGGTGCTAAGGTCGGTGGACGAGAGGGCAACAGCCCAGACCGCCAACTAAGGTCCCCAAATAATGATTAAGTGGGAAAGTGAGTCGGAATTCCAAAACAACCAGGATGTTGGCTTGGAAGCAGCCATCGTTTAAAGAAAGCGTAATAGCTCACTGGTCTATTAGAATTTCGGCAACGAAAATGTAACGGGGCTAAAATCATTTACCGAAGTTGCGGGTGGCACGTAAGTGTCGCGGTAGCGGAGCATTCTGTAAGTCTGTGAAGCCGAAGGCGCGAGCCACGGTGGAGATATCAGAAGCGCGAATGTTGGCATGAGTAGCAGCTAATCAAGGTGAGAAACCTTGACGCCGTAAGAGCAAGGGTTCCTATCCAATGTTAATCAGGGTAGGGTGAGTCGACCCCTAAGGCGAGGCCGAAAGGCGTAGTCGATGGGAACACGGTTAATATTCCGTGACCTGCTGGAGAGTGACGGATTGCGTATATTGTATCGCCTTATTGGATTGGTGGTGCAGTGAAGCAGTTCCAGGAAATAGCCCCAGCGTATAGATCGTACCCAGAACCAACACAGGTGCTCGAGTCGAGTAGACTAAGGCGGTTGAGAGAACTATGTTGAAGGAACTAGGCAAAATGCATCCGTAACTTCGGGATAAGGATGACCTGTTTCAAGGCAACTTTAATCAGGTGACACAAACCAGGTGGGGGCGACTGTTTACTTAAAACCCAGGTCTCTGCTAAATCGTACAAGATGATGTATAGGGACTGACGCCTGCCCAGTGCTGGAAGGTTAAGCTGAGGTGTGCAAGCACTGATGTGAAGCCCCAGTAAACGGCGGCCGTAACTCTAACGGTCCTAAGGTAGCGAAATTCCTTGTCGGGTAAGTTCCGACCCGCATGAATGGCGTAACGATCTCCACACTGTCTCCAACATAGACTCAGCGAAATTGAATTCTCGGTGAAAATGCCGGGTACCCGCAGCTAGACGGAAAGACCCTATGAAGCTTTACTGCAGTTTCGTACTGGCACTAGGATACATTTGCGTAGGATAGGTGGGACGCTTTGAAGTGCGGATTTTGGTTCGCATGGAGCGGTTGGTGAAATACCACCCTGATGTGTTTTAGTGTCTAACCCGCGTTCTTGAAGCAGGGCGGGGGACAGTGCGTGATGGGCAGTTTGACTGGGGTGGTCGCCTCCCAAATCGTACCGGAGGCGCGCGAAGGTTTGCTCAGGCTGGTCGGAAATCAGCCGGTGAGTGCAATGGCAAAAGCAAGCCTGACTGCAAGGAGGACACTCCGAGCAGAGACGAAAGTCGGTCATAGTGACCCGGTGGCCCCGCATGGAAGGGCCATCGCACACGGATAAAAGCTACTCTAGGGATAACAGGCTGATGCTACCCAAGCGTCCATAGCGACGGTAGTGTTTGGCACCTCGATGTCGACTCATCGCATCCTGGGGCTGGAGCAGGTCCCAAGGGTATGGCTGTTCGCCATTTA
>CARVLU010000004.1 GCA_949082785.1 uncultured Alphaproteobacteria bacterium | reverse complement strand
GGCTCATCGCATCCTGGGGCTGGAGCAGGTCCCAAGGGTATGGCTGTTCGCCATTTAAAGCGGTACGTGAGTTGGGTTAATAACGTCGTGAGACAGTTAGGTCCCTATCTACTGTGGGCGTTGGATATTTGAGCGAACTTGACCTTAGTACGAGAGGACCGGGTCGAACGAACCTCTGGTGTACCTGTTGTCGCGCCAGCGGCACCGCAGGGTAGCTATGTTCGGAACAGATAACCGCTGAAAGCATCTAAGCGGGAAGCTGGTCGCAAGATAAGATATCCCCATGAGTTCAGTTCTAGACTAGGACATTGATAGGCTGTGTGTGTAAGCCCTGTGAGGGGTTTAGCTTAACAGTACTAATCGAACCATTGACTTTTTATCTTATCGTTTGACTTTTTGTTTGTCAGACGATATGCTTGAAGAGAACGTTTGAAGTGATTCTTACAAAAGAATTACGATGTTCGCTGGATTTATTCTGGTGATTATTGAGCGGGAGCCACCCTCTGTTCCATCCCGAACCAGACAGGGAAACCCCGTATCGCCGATGGTACTTTGGCTTAAGCCACGGAAGAGTAGGTCGTCGCCAGAATAAATCCAGTTTCGATATAAAAACCAATTATCAATCGCCGCCCCATGTGGGCGGTATTTTTTTATATTGCATAAATTTAGGGTTCCCAATCAAACAACGATTATTCGATTAATTTTGCAAAATATCTGTCGGCATCCAAATTTTTGGAATTTGCGCAATTTTAAAAACAGATTGCATGGTTTGGTATTAATGATGATATCCGTTACGTGCGCGGATGCAATGTTGCGCCGGAATTATAATATGGCCCGGAAAATTCTGGTCCGCGTGCGGGGATTGGATGACCGGTCAATATCTGCCATACTGTCGCCGGTAATTAAAAGCGTGCCGATGCGCACCAAATAAACCGCCAATTATGGCGGTTTTTCTTATTGAATTTTGGGGGGCGATTGATAAAATCGGTGTCAATAATTCAAAAGGTTAATGATGTATATTTGGGATAATTATTCTGTTAAAAATGTCAAACTGCTGATGTTTCGTGATTGGGTGATTCAGCCTGCCAATGACAATGTATCATGTACGGCCGGGCAGCACATTGTGCTGCGGTACAGTAATGGTTTTGTTTATGGACAGCCGCAGGTTCGCGTTGTTTATGGCATTATGTATTGCGAAAAGATAAAGCATGGGCGATATGCCACACATAAAATTATGGAATCCGATAATATGCAGGCCGTAAAAGATAACTTTGACCGGTTAAAGGAAGAGTTGAACAAGACCCACGGTATTAACAAAGATAAAACAAGATAGTCCATTATGACCATTCCCGTGGAATTGTTGCATACGACGCGGCTGGGTGAATTGCGGATTCGGCGCAACGTGGGGCCGGAAATCGGCGATGTTGTTGCGTGGTGCCGCGAATGCGTCGCGGCAAGTTCACCGCACGATATCATGCGCCGGGGCAAGAATTGGTATGTGCGGGCCCGGGGATGCGTTATCACCATCAATGCCCACAGTTATACGATTATCACCGCGCATCGGGTTTGATGGACGGGGCATACGAAATAAACCACCCACGGGGTGGTTTTTGTTTAACCAAAACAAAACAGGATTTTGAACATGAAACTGAATATAATTCTGGGGGGCGGTGGCATTTTGATACACTGTGCGGCCATCACGGGATGCTTTATCCCCGGTGGAAAAAATTTTGCCGAAAGTTTGGGGTCCGGGACATACACCGACAAATGTTTTTATAAAAAGTAAACGCCCATGCCCCGGGCGTTTTTGTTTTTTATGGTGCGGCAAACGCCGCCCCCCCCACTATATCGTCACCCCCAGGAAGTATTTTGCCGCCTGGCCGATGATGAATGATGCCACAGATACCCCAACGCACACCCCCAGCATTTCCCAAAATGCGCGGCCCCATGGGCGGTGATTTTTTGCCCCGATATACCAATTAAACAACAACACAACGCCCACCACCACGGCGCCCATCGCCCCCAGGGCCCAAAATCTGTTCCCAATAATACAAAAAGGCAGCAGTAAAGCCGCACTGGTCCCGATATACATTGCGCCGGTATATGCCGCGCAAACGGCGGCGTCGCGGTTGCCGTCGGCGCGCTGGGCCATGTAATTGGCGGCGGCCATCGACAAACTGGCCGCGACGGCGGCAATGGCGCCCGTCATGATGATAATGCGGCTGGTTTCGATGGCAAAGGTCAGGCCCGCAATAATCCCCGACAATTCCACCAGCGCGTCGTGCATCCCCAGCACCATGGCGCCGGTGTATTTAAAATTGCATTTTTGTTTCATGACGTGAATTGTAACATATCCGCCCCGGCGTATCCGCAGGACACGTGTCCCAGGCATAAAATGCTGGCGATTTTCAGATTTTATTCTATATTGTGCGTATGATTTTACCGCGGGAATTTTATTTGCAAAATCCGATGGATGCCACACGGCAACTGCTGGGGGCATATCTGTGTCGGCGCACCGCGGATGGCCGCGTTATCCGCGCCAAAATAGCAGAGGTTGAATTATACCTGGAAACGGAACGTGGATGCCATGCCTTTGGCGGGCGGTGCACGCCGCGCAATGATGCCATGTTTATGGTCGGTGGACACACGTATGTATATTTATGCTATGGCTTGCATAATATGTTGAACATCGTATTGGGGGATGCGGGGGCGGCCGCGGCGGCGCTGGTCCGGGCGGTGGAATGTGACGGCGGAAATGGTCCCGGGAAACTGTGCCGCGCGATGGAAATTACGCGCAGGGATAACAAGATTGACCTGACCCGCCGGGAACACATTTGGATTGAACGCGGCGATGACCGCAATCGCACGATTTTGTGCGGGCCGCGCATTGGTATTGACTATGCCGGGTTGGATGCCCAGTTGCCCTGGCGCTTTGCCCTGGGGGGCAGTTCCTTTATCAGTCGGCCGTTTCAATAACGACCGCGCCGGGGCGCACAACCCGAATGCCGTCCGGTGTGCACAGCGCGACCGTGCTGGGCCGGCCCCCCATCGGTTGATAGGGATTATCAATCACAATAATTTCCGGAAATGTTTTGCGAATTTCGTCCGCCGATTGTAGTGGTGGCATGCCCGATATATTGGCCGATGTGGTCGCCAGACAATGTCCGTCAATCACCGCGCACAAATCCATAAATGGTTGATAGTTTGGAATGCGCACCCCGCCAAACACCATGGTGTCGGCGTCCAGTGTCGGCGTCGCAATGGTAAGCACCCCCGGCCAATACCGCGCGGCCAAATCAAATGCCGTCGCCGGATAATTTTTCATATGCGGTCGGATGTTTTCCATGCTGTTGGACATGATAATCAGATGTTTTTCCCGTGGGCGCCGCTTAATCGCGTACAGTGCGTTCGCGCCCGCCGCCGTTGGCAATGACCCCAATCCCCAAACCGTGTCGGTCGGGAATGCAATAACGCCGCCCGCGTTCAGGTGCGCGTTTAATTCGCGGATAAATTCAAGGTTGCTTAAATCTGTCATTGGGGGAACCTGTCTTAGAAACTGAAACTGATGTTAATACCGGTGAAATTAAATCCCCGATTGATTTCCGTAAAATCCCCGTTGGAAAAGTGCAGGGTGAAAAATTCCGCGCGCCAGGCATCGTCAAACTGGTACCCGACAAAGAATTTTTCGCCAAAGACCAGGCGGCTTTCTACATATCGGTCATGAGAATCGCGCATATACGGGCCCAGCCCGCCGCCCAGATACCACCCGCGCCAGTTCAGCAGTGCGACGTCCCACGAAATGCCGACGCCAACGAAGCTTAGCCCCCGGTCAGATTCATAGCCGATGTTTTGGACAATGTTCAAATTCTGGCGCGCCGGCAGACGGAAAATCGTCATCGGTTGGCTGTACTGGACCATCAGCATGGTCATCGGTTCAATTTTCCATAGCAACGGGTCCACCAGTTTAAACAGCGAACCACTGCCGGTGCCCTGGGCGGCATGGATGGCAATGGCGTTTTGATGCGCGGCGCCAAACATCGGGTTGTCAGCCGCCATGGCGGGGGCGCCCGCGGTGATGATAATCAAAGATGTTAAAATATGTTTCATGCCGGTATTATACCCCAGATGACGACGATTTTCAATTGGGATAGTTATCACAGGGTGCCCGGTTTTCTTATTTACAGGGCATATGAAAAATGATATAATTAATTCAACCAATGGTGTATCAAATTTCTGATACGCCTGTGAAACAGCGGTTTTCCGGGGGTCTGGAATCGCAGGAGAGTAATTGATGAAAAGCCGTAATATCGGGGATTTCTGTAAAAATGCAATGGGCACGGTCTTTTTATTGGCCGCGGCATTTTTTGTATGTTCGACATTGGTGTCCATGCGGGCGGTATTCGCCGACCCAATTGCGCCGGTGGGCGCCACCGGGGCCACGCCCCAGGCAACACGTGCCGGCACCGCCACATCGCGTTCGGGCCGGGCCAGTCCGCGCGGCACAACCGGTTCTGCGACCGTTGCGCGCACGGCAACCGCCGGCGGCGCCGCGACCAGTCGCACCGTCGCATCGCGCGCGGCAACAACAAATACTACATCGCGGGCAACCGCGGCAAATACGGGCCGCGCCGTCGTGTCCCGCGCCGCAACAAATAACACCGTGTCGCGTGCGACCGGCACCACCGCCGCCCGCACTGTGCGTACCCGCACCGCAACCACACCCGCCAATGTCGCATCCCGCGTTTCATTACAGGGCAGTGCCATCCGCGGCAGCAAGGCTGTATCGGGCAACACATACACATATTTGTCGAATAAATTGTACACGGGGAATTATTCCAATATTATTGATTCCACAACCGGTTTGATTTCTGCCGATGCGTATAACAATTGTATGGAATCATATTACGCGTGCATGGACGAAATCTGCACGGCGCGTAACGCGGCCCAGCGTCGTTGTGCCTGTGCCGGCCGGGTCAAGGCGTTTGCCGACGCCGAAGCCAAACTGGAATCGGCCAACGAAGAATTGATCAAGGTGTCGGGGGAACTGGCGCTGTTGATTGCGACCAAGGGTAAAGATGTCAGCCAGGCGTTCCAATTGACCGACGCGGAAAAGGTGATGAACTGTGTATCCTGGAAAGAAGCGTACAAAGACGGCACCTGGACCACAGGCGGGACCGATTCCGATGCGTATAAATGGTGCACCAGCCACGGTATTTATTCAAACGCCGACACATGTCCGCAACCCGATTATTGCAAGGCCAGCGGAAACACATTCGGATTTGATGTCGCCAACCTGGACGGCAGTGGCAGTGATATCTTGGCGTCCCTGAAATCTTGGGCCGATGCCAAGGACAAGACATTGACCATCACCACATCGAACGACAGCAATTTAAGCTTTGCATTGGAAAACGTGACAAACATCGTCGGCGGTTTGACGGGGTCGAATCTGACACTGAACGGTGACGGCACGTTAAAGGATTCGTTGGCGGAAACATGGGGATACGAATTGTTCGAATATGCCCACAACAATGTTTGCAACCGCGTTTTGGATTCCTGTTTCAACGGTATTTACGAAGCGTGCGGCGCACCGCCGTCGTCCGGGCGCAAGTGCAGCAATGGCGCCGCCCAGTGTCCGTATAATTACAACAGCATGATTTCCGTGAACAACAGCGGGACATATGAATTGAACTTTGTGACACCGAACAACGGTTACACATCGTCGAATTCGGCAACATGCTTTGGTTACACATCCGCGTCGGGTGACCCGTATTCGAACCTGCGTGGGCCGGTGGCGGACGCCCGTCGCAGCATCTTGCAGAAATATGCGCTGGATGCGAATGCGGACTGTGACGCGTACGGCGAACAACTGCGCCAGACATCGCAGAACATCGGTTATCAAAAGGTTGCCGCCCAGCAAGCCTTGCAGAAAAAGCGTTTGGAATTCGCCCAAGAAGAAGAACGCACCATCTTGACCGATGCGACAACGGCGGGTACAAACTTTAACGAATGTATCAGCGAAATCTATGATTGCTATGAAACCCAGGCGAACACCAACCCGTCCTGGACCACGGCGCGCATCCGCACATACTGTGCACAGATTGCAAACGTTCCGCATTGCTATGAAACGATGATTTGTAATCCGTCCAATGCCCAGTTCAAGGCGGTTATTGACAAGGCCGACAGTGCAACATGCAAGAATACGGCCGATTACACAACCAACACGTGCCGCAATATCGTGACGCTGAACGATATCTTGAACGGTACGGGCGCGGCCGCGGCGGCATGCGAAGTGTCCGAAACCGCGACATGTAATTCGGCGGCCATGCGTCAAAAGTGCCTGTTGGAAGCAATCGGTACCGACGGCACCACCACGGACAAGAATGTCTTGCAAACGTGGACCAAGCCGGCCAAATAACAAACACCGCCCCACCGGGGCGGTTTTTTTGTGGTGTGCGCCACAAAAATGCAAAAACGGGGGTAAAAAGTGGCGTTTTGTCGAAAAAATTATGCAAAACGCTTGACTTTTGGGGATAAAAAGATAGAATTTGCATAAACTTTTCGACATTGGGCATAAATTCAGTATCGAAGGGCAGGTATATAACAATAGTAACAAAGAGAAAGAATATGAGCAATTTTGCAATCTTTCAAACCGGCGGCAAACAGTATCGCGTCACAGTTGGCGACGTGGTCAAGGTGGAAAAGTTGAACGCCGACGGCAAAGTTGAATTTGACCAGGTTTTGATGGTCGGTGACAAAATCGGCACACCGTTGGTTGCCGGTGCAAAAGTTGTTGCCGATGTTTTGGAACAGAAACGCAACGACAAAGTTTTGGTGTTCAAGAAAAAACGTCGCCAGAACTATCGCCGCACACGCGGTCATCGCCAGTACGTGACTGTTTTGAAGATTACGGAAATCAAGGGTTAATTTCTGACGGCGCAATCCATCAGAACGTAAAGGAGTTCAATTATGGCACATAAGAAAGCGGGTTCCGCATCAATGAACGGACGCGATTCCGCGGGACGCAGACTGGGTGTAAAAAAGGGCGGCGGCAGCCGTGTTATCCCGGGCAACATCATTATTCGCCAGCGCGGCACATCCGTGCATCCGGGCAAGAATGTTGGCATGGGTAAAGACCACACAATCTTTGCCAAGATTGCCGGTATCGTTACATTCAAGAAAGGCAACGGCGACCGCAAGACGGTTTCGGTTGTCCCCGAAGAAGAAGCGAAATAAGCATCAGTCCCCGCACCCGCGGGGATTTTTTTGTTTTGCGCCCCGCGATTGCGCGGGGACAAAAATTTACTGGATTGCTTCACTGCGTTCGCAATGACAATGGTGTCGAAGAATCCAGCTGTGTCGTCTGGGCCATTAATCCCCTTTGGCATTGCGAGCAAGGCGTCGCGCCGCCGCGCGGCAATCCAGGTTTAATAAGGAACGGGCCATTACTGACTGGATTGCTTCACTGCGTTCGCAATGACAAGGGTGTCAAAGAATCCAGCTGTGTCGTCTGGGCCATTAATCCCCTTTGGCATTGCGAGCAAGGCGTCGCGCCGCCGCGCGGCAATCCAGGTTTAATAAGGAACGGGCCATTACTGACTGGATTGCTTCACTGCGTTCGCAATGACAAAGGGGGGTAAGCGCCAAGTTTCGTTATCCAGGCACTGCATCCCTGTTGTCATTGCGAGCAAGCGCAGCGCGCGCGGCAATCCAGAAAAGCGCCCCGGGGGTGATAACGGGGACAAAATGCCGGGCGGATGTGCCCAATCTTTTCAGTTGTGATTTGGCGCGGGGCGTGATATCATATGAAATGAATCCACATGGGATGTGGGTTCGGGGTGTAGTAACCCCATACAGAATCGGTGCGATAACGCATCGTCAATAGTAGGAATAAGCGGTGCATCGCACCGTTATATCCCCGCGTACCTGGCCGGGGGTGCCGTTGGTCGTAAGGCCAATGGAGTCATCTATTCTGTATGATTTACTAACACACCCCGGCCACCCGAACTTATTTTGGGCGGCCATTTTTTTTATTTGAATGGTTGTGATATCGGGATTGTTCCGTTATGGGTTGGGGACTGCCGAATATATTGAATAGGCAGACATGTGCTTTGGCATGCTTTCTAGCCCCAGCCCACCCAATTATTACCGAATTGCCCAGGGGTGAATTTGCCCATGCGCATTCGCGCATGACATATTGACTGGATTGCTTCACTGCGTTCGCAATGACAAAGGGGATAAAGTACCGGGTGGTTAACCCCCCCCCTGTCATTGCGAGTTGTGTCTTCGCCCCGCGAAGACGGACGTGGCAATCCAGAAAAGCGACAGTGGTTATTATTGACTGGATTGCTTCGTTACACTCGCAATGACAAAGGAGATAATGTGTGTGGGGGCGATTTCACTCGCAATGACAAATCTTTGTAAAATAAAAAAATCCCCCATCCGGGGGATATTTTAGTTCGCAGCGGTTGCGGCCAATCTTTTACGGCCAGCTGCACGGCGGCGATTCAGAACTTCGCGGCCGCCCTTGGTCGCCATTCTTTCACGGAACCCGTGTGTGCGCACACGACGTGTTTTTGACGGTTGATAAGTACGTTTTGTTGCCATAACTAAATCCTTTTGTGCGTCTATTTAACCATACGTTTTATAAAAACGCAATCTTTTTTTACTTTGATTTCGATTTTATTAATCCCAGCTTTTTCATACCCTCTAATGACAGGTGGTACGCAAACAATGCCACAAACAAATTCCACAGCGGTAAAAACATCGCTTAACGCCCCCGAACGCGGTTGTATTTGTTGCGGATGTTGGCCGCCAGGCGGGATTGAAAATCACATGCCCGAATGCCGCGCGACAAAATCCACAGCATGCACCGAAACTGCGCCGCCGTCAAGCAGTCGTTACGGCCCCGGTCGCGTAAATCGGTCGCTTCTTGGTGGGCGGTGGTTAACATTTCTTTCATAATGCCCATGTGGTATGTATCCTTTGGTTCGTGTTCCATCAGCGTATCACAAAGCGCGATTTTGTCAATTTATTTTTTGGGGTTTATTTCTTGACCAAAAGCCTAAATTTCTGCTATCTTTCGTTTGTGAAGAATAAGGAAATTTTAGCATGTCTGAAACAACAAATTTTAACGAATTAAACGAAGTCAAAGTGCCGCAGTCATCACTGGAACATGAAATGCGCACCAGCTTTTTGGACTATGCCATGTCGGTCATCGTTGACCGCGCATTGCCGGATGTCCGTGACGGTTGCAAACCCGTGCATCGTCGTATCTTGTACGTGATGAACGATGTCGCACCCGCAACGCGCGCAACCGTCAAATCCGCACGTATCGTCGGGGAAGTGATGGGTAAATACCATCCCCATGGTGACAGTTCCATTTATGAAGCCATGGTCCGCATGGGCCAGGATTTTTCCATGGGCGAAATGCTGGTCCAGGGGCAGGGGAACTTTGGTTCGCGCGACGGGGACAAGGCCGCGGCCATGCGTTACACCGAAGCGCGTCTGTCCAAACTGGGCGCGTCGTTGATGGATGACATGGAAAAAGACACCGTCGATTGGATGCCGAACTTTGACGGGACATTACAAGAACCCCAGGTTTTGCCGACCAAATTCCCGAATTTCTTGGTCAATGGGGGTTCCGGGATTGCGGTTGGTATGGCGACCAATGTGCCGACATACAATCTGGGCGAAATTTGCAACGGGATTTTGGCGATTTTGAACAACGCTGAATTGACCGACGATGAATTATTTAACATCATCCCCGGGCCCGATTTTCCGACGGGCGGCATTATCATGGGCCGCGCCGGCAGTTACAAGGCGCACACCACCGGCCGCGGGTCGATTATCGTGCGTTCCAAAACACACATCGAAGATTTTCGTGACCACCAGGCGATTGTTGTCGATGAAATTCCGTACCAGGTGAACAAGGCGCAGTTGATTATCAAAATCGCAGAACTGAGCAAGGAAAAACGCATCGAGGGGATTTCTGAAATCCGCGACGAATCGTCCAAGGAAGGTTTGCGCGTTGTTATTGAATTAAAGCGTGATGCGATTGCGGACGTGGTTTTGAACCACTTGTTCCAATATACGGAAATGCAGACGAATTTCCCGGTGAATATGATGGCGCTGAACCGGGGGCGGCCGATGCTGTTCAATGTGCGCGGGGTGTTGGATGCGTTCATCGAATTCCGCGCCGAAGTGATTCGTCGCCGTACCATCTTTGATTTGAACAAGGCACGTAATCGCGCGCATACTTTGTTGGGGCTGTCGGTTGCGGTCGGCAATCTGGACGAAGTCATTGCGTTGATTAAATCCAGTGAATCACCAGAAGCGGCCCGCACGGCATTGACCGCGCGCGGATGGCGGGCGTCCGATATTGAATCTTATATTCAATTAATCGACGACCCGAACACCGAATACAAAGACGGCATGTTCCACATGTCCGAAGATCAGGCGCGTGCCATCTTGGAATTGCAATTGCACAGACTGACTGGGTTGGAACGCGACAAGATTCATAATGACTTGGTCGATTTGGGCGCGGTTATCAAAGATCTGTTGGATATTTTGGGCAGTTATGAACGCATCGTTCAAATCATCCGCGATGAAACCGCCGCCGTCCGCGACAGCTGGGCCAGTGATCGCCGCACAGAAATTTCCGATGCGGAAATCGATATCGATATCGAAGACTTGATTGCGCGCGAAGACATGGTCGTCACCGTCACCAACACAGGTTATATCAAACGCGTATCCCTGGATACATATCGCGCGCAGAAACGCGGCGGCAAGGGACGCAACGCCATGAGCACCAAAGACGATGACTATGTCGTGCAGGTGTTCGTTGCAAATACCCACACGCCGTTGCTGTTTTTCAGTTCCAAGGGGATTTGTTACAAATTAAAAACATATAAATTACCCGAAGCTGCCGCCGCAGCCAAGGGGCGCCCGCTGGTCAATTTGTTGCCGCTGGAAAACGGAGAGGTAATTACAGCTATTCTGCCGGTGTCGGACGAAGATATGCAGCGCGTCGCAGAATCGGGCAAAGAACATTTCTTGATGTTTGCAACCGCGTCCGGGACCGTGCGCCGCAACCGTATGTCTGATTTCGATTCCATCCGCACAAACGGGAAAATCGCCATGAAACTGGACGAAGGCGACAGTCTGATTTCCGTATTGCCGTGCAGCGAAGACCAGGATGTGTTCCTGTCAACATATCGCGGGCGGTGCATCCGTTTCCCGGTGCCGGAAATTCGTATCTTTGCCGGACGTAATTCGACCGGGGTGCGCGGGATGACACTGGGGGCGGATGACCGCATCATCGGTATGGCCATGCTGAACCATGGCGAAGCCGATTCCGCAGTCCGCAGTGCGTATATAAAACAATCACGCGCACTGCGCCGCGCGGCGACCGGAATCGAAGAAGAAGCCGACGGAGAAGAAGAAGCAACAACACTGACCCTGGACGATGCCAAGATGGCCGAAATGGCCGCGGCCGAACAGTTCATCTTGACCATTTCTGAAAACGGATATGGCAAACGCACCAGCAGTTATGAATACCGCATCACCCATCGTGGGGGCGGCGGGTTCACCAACATTAAACTGGGCGGGAAAAACACGGCCGTTGCGGGTTCTTTCCCAGTGACAGACGACCAGGATATCATTATGGTAACCGACGGGGGCAAGATTATTCGCACGCCCGTGGGTGACGTTCGCATTGCGGGTCGCGCAACGGCGGGGGTAACACTGTTCCGGACGGCCGAAAATGAAAAGGTTGTGTCCGCCATTTCCATCGTGCGCGACGACAGCGCCGCAGAAGCCGATGTCGTGGATACGGATGCCGATGCGATGGCCGAAAATCAACAGGTGACAGATGAACAATAATGAATTTTTTTCATCTATTAACGATGTGTCGGTCCAACTGGGGGTGCCGGCACATACGTTGCGTTACTGGGAAAAGCAATTCCCGGTCGCCATTCGGCCCACGACGGGGGCGGGTGGGCGCCGGTATTACCGCGCGGAAACGGTCGCGCGTCTGACCGTTATCAAAGAATTGCTGTACAGTCATGGGATGACAATCGCGGGTGTGAAAAAATTGCTGCGTGATGGGAATTTCCCGGAAAATGCGTCCGATTTGTTGCGCCGCCCGGACGTTGCAAATGATTCGCCGGTGGGTCCGGTTGCACCAATCGTCCCGGCCGCCCCGGCGCCCCGCGCCGACGTCGCGGAAATCAACCGCGCAATTGGATTGCTGGAATCGGCGCAACGTTTGCTGTCATAATAAAAAACGCCCAACGGGGCGTTTTTTTAACGGGAATTAATGATTAATTGATGCTTTACATTCAACAGTGAATCCAACCGCGCATGCGCCACCGCCAGGTCGGCGTACATAATGCTGTCGTAATGATTTTTTACGCGGCGTTCAAAACCGTCGGTCTTGGACGCGTGGCGTTCGTATCTTTTGATGTCGTCCTGGTTCAATTCGTATGATGTGCGCAAACTGCGAACGGACGGCACGTGGGAATATTGGTGAAAGACCATGGAATTGTTCGGTACAATGGTAAATACCGCGGTGGCGCGTGCACACTGGCATGCGCGTCGGATAATATCGGCGTTTGCCGTGCGCAGACTGTCCACCCGCGTGCGGTTTTCAACCGTGTATTTGTAATCCGAATTTCTGTCCAGTGTGCGTGCAATCCCGCGCCGGTTTGCATCGCGGATGGCGCGGATGTTCGTGCGCGTCAGGGCGATTTGGTCGTTCACATCGGACAAATTCGTCTGGGCATCCGATTTGTGCCCGCACGACCCCATAATCAGCAGCGCCCATGTCAGCAGTAATTTTTGCGGTGTTGTCATTGGCTTAATCCTTTGGCTGTACTATAATTCAAAGATTTTAATGCGCAATCTTTTATTTTTGGGTGATGAAAGTTTTCCTTGCGGGGGGGATAAATGTGGGGTACGCTGAACGTGCTATGTCAAAACAACCCATCAGACATTTTGTTACAAATATTATCTGTGGATGCGTCTATAACAAAGATGACCGCAAAAAACTGCGTGTGTTGCTGAATTCGCCGGTGATGTCGTATTTGCGCTTTGTCCGGGCGGATTTGGGCGTCAAAATCCGGCGGTTTCGGACATTTATCGGGTACCAGGCCCGCAGTCTGTTGATTGGTGTTAATGACAAATATATCTATAAATTTCCATTGCGGCGCGATAATTATCGTGAATTGGCCATGCGTGAAAAACGCGTGACGGATGCGCTGCGGTCGGTGTCGCCGCTGTATATCCCGAACGTTGAAATGTTGAACCACAACGGGATGCTGGTGCGTAAATATGATTTAATCCCGGGCAAGACAATGCGTCAATTGCCGGTGGCGGATGTGTTGCGCCACAAAAACAAATTGGCCCGCCAGGTGGCACGGTTCCTGTTTGATGTCGCGCGTTGTGACCCGGTCGAAATCCGTGATTTAAAGCCCCGGCCCAATATGCGGCCCGGGTACATGTGCGGCTGGTGCCAGGGGGATATTTGCGATAACTTTATCATCAATCTGAAAACGTGGGACATCGTTGCCTTTATCGATTGGGAAGATTGCGCGTTCGGTGATTTTTCGCATTTGCTGGATTGGGACCAACGCAGCCCGGCGCGTGAATTGATGGCGGCGGTGCGCGCGGAATACAAAAAATTATATGATGCGTCCCAGAAAAAGTGATAAAATAACAAACGTTCTTTTGGTCCCATCGTCTAGCGGTCAGGACACCAGGTTCTCATCCTGATAACACGGGTTCGATTCCCGTTGGGACTGCCAATAAAATTACAACCGCCGACGTGCGGTATTAATTTTATTGTGTTTGTCGTCTAAGCCCCCGATTCCAAAAATTAAACCGGCAGAACCGCCGGTTGAATTATTGGTTGGGGCGCACACAGGGGAGTGGGGATGTCCCCACTAGTGTTTGGGAAAATCATAGGTTTTGCCAAACACGTACAAAACGTTAATAACGTTTTGCAGTAATCGTGTGAAACGGACGATTACAATCCGCGTGGCGCATCATTTTATAAAAAACGCCCCAACGGGGCGATTTTTATAAAACTGGTTGGGGCGCACGGATTCGAACCATGATAAAGAGAACCAAAATCTCTTGTCCTACCATTAGACGACACCCCAAAAAGCATCAATGATTATAATTATTTGTCCCGGTTTTGCAATAACAAAAATTGCCGCCCGTTAAAAAAATAGAAATTTATTCAAATTTCCGCTTGCATTTAAATCATTAAAATATATAATTATTCGCGTTTTTAATAATTATTAGGACTCTCTTATTATAAAGGAGATTTAAATGCCGCGCAAGGAATTTATTCATTTGATGCAAGACAATATCATCACACTGGACCGGTTGGCGGGCAAAATGCGTATTGAACCGACGCATCTGTCGGGCTATCCGCGCCAGTTGCTGCGAATATTGATGCGTGTGCACATGGGGGGGCGGGGCCGATTAAAAGATATCGCACGTCGTGAAATGGTGTCTGCGCCGAATTTGTGCGCCGCGTTTCGTAAACTGGAACGTGACGGATTACTGGTGCGCGAAATTGATGAAAATGACCGCCGCAACGTGTGGTACGCCGTCACGCCCAAGGGGGAAAAGGTCGCCGTTGTCGCCATGGAAAATTTCCAAAGTCATATTGAACAACTGTTTTCGAATTTGCCGGACGCCGAAGAGGTCAAGTTGACATCGGCGCTGCGAGCATTAAAGGAAGTATTACAAAAGATGGAGTTGGATAATGCTTAATTTAAAAAGCTGGACAATGATGGGAATGCTGGGGGCGGTGTTTGTGTGCCCGGGGGCATATGCGCTGGATTTGTCTTTGAATGACGCGATTGATAAAATTGTCGCCGAATCCCAAGATATGAAAAAGGCCGACGCCAATTTGAAAAAGGCCCAGGCCCAACTGACCGCCGCAAATGCCAATCGGTGGTTTAAAATCGATGGGTCGGCCACGTACATGAACATGATTAACGTTGAAAACCCATCCAAATCGTCCGGGGTGGATTTGCCGCCGGCGTTGGGGGGGCTGATTTCTGATACGTTGAAAAATCAATCGGTGCATATTGAAATTCCCGACAACATCTTGATGATGGGCGTCAGTGTGTCCCAGCCGATTTATACATTCGGCAAAATCGGCAACGCGGTCAAAAGTGTGAAATCCGCCATCAAAATGTCGGAATCCAGCCGTGAATTGACATTACGCGAAGTGCGTTACAGTGCGGCCAACGTTTATTGGACCGCCAAAATGACCGACGAAATCGTTCGCATTTCTGCGGCCGATTTGCGTGATGCCCGTGACGCGCGGCGCAATTTGGGGGCGGCGGGGCGTGCATCGCGTGCCAATCTGGTCAAAATTGAATCGGATATCGCGGCCAAAGAAATCAATTTGTCCGATGCCGAATTTAATCGCGACACCGCGTACAGAATGCTGAAAATTCTGGCCGGGATTGATATGGATACGGACATCACATTGACCGACAATTTCCCGGCGTCGTTTGGGGCGCTGAATGCGGGCGGGTTAAAGAACACGCCCGAATGGGACATTTTAAACCAGCAGATTAAAATGTACGAAGCCAAGGCGAAATCGTCACGTGCGGGTTATCTGCCGACGTTGGCGGCGACCGCATCGTACAGCTTTATCGCGATGGGGCCCGAATATGATACCATGTTCGAACGCAGTGGGTCGCAATCTGCATACTGGGGGCTGGCACTGCAATTGCCGATTTTCAGCGGTGGTGCCGTGCGTGCAAATGCAACCATTGACGCCATGGATGCCGAAGCCGCCCGCCAGGATTTGGACAAGTCCAAGAAGTTAAAAACCGAAGAATATAACAACGCGGTTTTGTCTTATAACCATTTGCGCGGGAACATGGACAAATTACAAGAAGCGCGCAATTTGGCCGCCAAAGCGTACAGATTTTCCCAGGAACGTTTTGCCGCCGGTCAGACATCTGCCATCGAACTGTCCGAAGCGTCGGCGGGGCTGTATCAGTTGGATATGGCGTTGCTGAATTCGAAATACAAAATTGTCATGGCCGCGGAATCGGTAAAGAAAATAGGGGAATAAGTCATGAATGATTTTCAGGAAAAATTAAAACGTTTCAGTGTGTGGATTCGCCGTCCGCGCACCAAAAAAAGAATGTATGCGGCGGGCGTGGTCTTGCTGGCGGCGTGGGTGATTTTCCGCTTTGCCATGGTTGGGGTGCAAAACCGAATGGTCGTGTTTAATCCGGCGCGCGACGCGGCGACAAACGGTGTTGTTGTGGACACGGTTAAAATGGAACGCCGGGCGGACGTACTGCGTGAACCGTTGACTGTCAAAAACAACCGCGCGTTGGTGTCGGGTGCCCGTTTGTCGCATTTTAAGCCGGGGCAATCCGTGGGCGATGGTGTCATCGTGTCGGTCGCCCAGAATATCGACCTGGACACCGGGATGCACGTGGTGCGCACGCGCGGCGTGGCCGATGGTCTGAATTTTGTCGAATATCGGGTGACCGGCCACTTTGTTCCGGTGCACGCCATTCATGGCAACGCGGTCATGGTGTATGACAATGGTGTGGCGCGCGCCGTGCGCGTGACCGTTGGACGCCGCGACAATGAAAACGCCATTGTAACCGACGGTATTCATGACGGTGATATCGTCATCACGACCCAGGTGGCCGATGGCGACAAAGTCCGTCTGAAAAAATAAATCTGTGTATCAGTATCCCAAGGATAGGAGAAAATAAATGTTAAACTTTTTTGTACGCAGACCGATTACAACCCTGATGTTTGTTATGTTCTGGGTTGTGTTGGGGCTGGTATCGTTCCCAAAGATGAACATTGAACGAACCCCGTCGCTGGATTTCCCGATGGTGACGGCGAACTTTGTGTATCCGGGTGCGGCGCCGTCCGAAATCGAATCCCAGGTCATTAAGAAAGCTGAAGACGCCATTTCCGAAGTCGCCGGTTTGAAAAAAATCACGTCCCAGGCGTTCGAAAACGGCGGGTATGTGATGGCTGAATTTAACCTGGGGGTCAATGTTAATGACAAGGCCGCCGAAGTCAAAACCAAAATTGACGCATTGGGGTCCGAATTTCCCGACGCGTTAAAGCAGCCCGTTGTTGAAAAATTAAATCCGTTACAGGAATCGGTTGTCGATATCGTGTTGCGCGGCGCCGATGCACGTGATTTGGAAGAATATGTGGACAACAATCTGTCGAATAAAATCACCGCCATCAACGGGGTTGCCAGTGTGTCCGTGTTCGGTGGGCGCGAACGTGCGGTTCGTATCCAGATGGACCCGGAACTGATGGCGGCGCGCGGCGTGACGATTATGGACGTGGTGTCTGCGCTGGGCAGCAAGAATTTGAACGTGCCGGGCGGTAAAATCGAAAGCGCGGTGACGTCGTCCAACGTACGCTTTATCGGGGAATTCGCATCGGTCGATGACATTCGCAATTTGCAAATCGTCACAATGGAAGGGCAAAAATTCCGCATTTCCGATATTGCAACCGTGGTGGATGCCGCGCGCGATATTGAAAACGGCGCCCGGTACAAGGGTGAAGATGTCGTCGTTGCATCCGTGGTCAAGGCAGACGACGGTAACGCGATTAAGATTTCGTCCGCACTGCGCGAAAAATTGCCCGCGTTCCAGGCCGATATGCAATCCCGTTTCCCGGGTGCGGAAATGTCGATTGTGTCGGATTCGTCCACATCCATCGCCGAAGAAACGTACAGCACCATTTACGGCATCATCCTGGGGATTATCTTTACGGTTTTGGTGTTGCTGGTCTTTACACGCAACTGGCGGTCCACAATTATCGCGGGCGCGGTGATTCCGGCGTCGTTGATTGCGGGATTCTTTTTCATGGACGGCAGTGGGTTCACCATTAATGCGATGACTTTGCTGGCGTATTCGTCGGCACTGGGGACGTTGGTGTCCAATGCGATTATCTTAATCGAATCCGCGTTACAGGAAATGAACAACGGGAAAAATCCGCAGCGCGCGGCGGTTGACGGTACGAAAAAGGTTGCCGTTTCCGTTTTGGCGGGCGTCGGGACCAACGTCGTTGTGTTCTTGCCGTTGGCGTTTATGGGCGGGATTGCCGGCCAGTTCATGTCGCAATTCGGGATGACCGTTGTGTATCTGACATTGTTGTCGCTGATGTTTTCGTTCACACTGGCGCCGATGATGATTGCACAATTCTTGCGCATTCGTGAACCCAAGCCCCAGAAAATCGACACCACCCAGACCGTTGTCGTGGATAAAACCCCGCTGCGCCAGTGGTTCGATTATCAGTTCCGCCATCCCGGTCGCGTGGTGTTGGGGGCGTTTGCGATTCTGATTGCGTCGTCGATGCTGATGAAATTCGTGGGTAACGAATTTTCGCCGGCAACCGACACCAACGAAATCACCATCACGGCGCGTGCGCCGATGGGGGCGACATATGAAAAATCTGTGTCTATCGCGGCCCAGGTCGAAGATGTTTTGAAAGAATTCCCGGATGTCACGGCGACCACCGTCAAAATCGGGGAACGCGGTTTGCAAAACATCACCGTTAAATTGGAATTGGCCGATTTGGGTAATCCGCGCCGAACATCCGACAAAGAATTGGCGCGCCAGATTTTGCCGAAACTGTCGGAAATTCCCGATGCCGAATTCCAGATAAAGGCCGGGGCGGGCATGTCTTCGTCCCAGACATCGGATATGGTGTTGAACATCTATGGCGATGATGATGCGACGCGTGACGCGTACGCGGCCCAGATTCTGGATATGATTAACCAAATCCCAGAAGTTCAGACGGCCGTTCTGGCGGTTCCATCACCCAATGATGAAATTCAGTTCATCCCCGACCAGGCGAAAATGAATTCGTGGGGTGTCCAGAATTCGTACGCGGGGGCAACACTGCGCGCGGCACTGTACGGCAATGATGATTACAAGTACAAAGAACGCGGCGAAGAATATCCCATTGTTTTGGAATTCGACAAATCGTTCAAAAACGCGTCGATGTTTGACAACGTCTATGTCAATTCGCAAAAGGGGATGGTTGCATTGTCGCAATTGGGTGAAATCAAAAGTTTGCCCGCAACACCAAACATCAACCGTTTGAACAAAACGCGTATTACTGAAATCGATATCAATATCGGTAAATCCACCATGGGCCCGGTCCAGCAAAAGATTCAGGCCGGATTGGACGCGATGGATTGGAAACCGGGTTACCACGCCGAATTTGGCGGGATGTCGGAAACGCAAAGCGAAACCGCCGGTGAAATCGGCAAGGCGTTCTTGCTGGCGACCATATTGACATTCATGTTGTTGGCGGCGATTTTGAATTCTTTGGTTCATCCGTTCACCATTGCAACATCGATTATCACCAGTTTCGCAGGCGTGTTTATTATCATGTTCCTGTCGGGGGCGACGATGAATGTCGGCGCGATGATGGCGTTCGTTATGTTGGTTGGGTTGGTTGTGAACAACAACATTCTGGTGTTGGAACCGACAATCGCCCGCATTGCCAATGGCGCGGTGCCGCGCGTGGCGCTGTGGACGGAATTGACGGAAAAAAAGAACATGGTTCTGATGACGTCGATTGCGGTTATCACCGGGATGTTGCCCCAGATGTGGAGTACCGATGGAACCAAGGTCGCCATGGCCGCGGTTATGATTGGCGGTATGTTGGCCAGTTTGATTTGGACATTCACATTGACGCCGGCGCTGTTCTTCTTGTTGGAAGGGATGCGCCAGAAATTCAAACGCAAGTCTAAAAAGCGCAAGAATTAAAAAAATGCCGGTAAATCCCGGCATTTTTATTTCGTGTAATAACAGTTATTATCCATCCCCGTAACCCCGCTGCCGGTGGAATCGGAAAACGTGTTTTCGTATTTGGGTTTATAACACTGGGTGATGGACGTGGCGCCAATATCGGATTTTCCACCGTCCGGGCATTTGGCGCACAGCATTCCGTCCTGGTATTCACCAACGCTGCACGAAACGACAACGTTTTGCATACAATCCTGGTATGTGATGGTTTGTTGGGCGGCGCCGCTGCAAACGGTTTTTTTGGCCTGGTACGGGCTGTATCCCGATTGGCATTCGCCGCAATCAACGATTGTTATGCCGCCGCATTCCACTTTGCGGGTGACGCTTTTGCATTTGATGGTGGATGGCGCAATTGTATTCTCGCTGCAACACGATGGTGTAACCCAGGTGGCCCCGTGGATGCCGGTCGGTATCAACAGCGCAACCCCGACCCAGACTGATTTATGTTTCATTTTCTAACCTCCGTTTGTTTTTCGTGTACGAAAAACCGCCAGAAACAGGCGGTTGGAGGTTAGCGACTATCTTGTAAATAGTGGTGGTATTCGAATATATTTCCACACCCTCCAACCCAATAGTTGGAGATAGAAAAAAGCGCATACCATGACGCGTGTATGCCGGCGTACAAGAATGGGTCGCTAAACCCCGTTATCGGAACGCCCGATAACATTTTCATCATAACAATATAAAATTTGCGGTGCAAGCAAAACGTTGTTATAATGCCCCCGCAAAGTAACAAAAGGGATATCATGTTAAGAAAAGTTGACGTTGTAGTTTTTGATTTCGACGGGACATTGTCCGCGCGCGACTGCAATATGGAATTCGCAAAATACTGTTTTCGCCATTCGGTCCGTCCGTGGCTGTTTTTGCCGCTGATTGGGGTGGCGATGATGTGCAGATATTTTAAACCAAACGGCATTTGGTGGCGGCAAAATGCGCGCCGATTTATGACGCCGGAAATGGTTAAAAAATTTGCGCCCGCGTTTATTAAGCAGCATCGCCGGGAACGCTTTGGCTGGGCACGCGAACAGGTGGACGCCGAACGCAGTGCCGGACGCAAGGTTGTTTTGATTTCTGCCGGGCCGGATTATTTGGTGCCGCAATTGGTGCGTGATATCAAATTCGACGCCGTGATGTGTTCGGTTATGGACAAGCGTGCGCCGTGGAAATTTGATTTCTTGTGCTGGGGGGCGAACAAGGTTATTGCGCTGGACGAATGGGCCAAGGAACATAAATACGTTCCGCGGGTCGTGCGGTCGTATTCCGACAGCCGGTCCGACATGCCGGTGATGGAAATCGCCGACGAACAGGTTTGGGTGGACCGCAAAACGGGTCTGAGAGCCGGCGGCGGAAAATAATCCGAATGAAAACAGGATGCCCCCATGATAATATGGGGGCATGCCTTTGATAGATACTTTGTTTGATTTAATCAGTGCGGCCAGCGGGGCGTTGGTTGGCGCGGTGGTAACGTCGCTGTTTAACCGGGGCCGCCGCCGTCAAATGTCCGACCAGATTGTTCTGGGGCGCCGCGAATTGCAAAAGGTGCAATTGGAAAACGATCGGTTGTTGGATGTTATCCGGGACAAAGAAAATTTAATTCAACAAAATCAAAAAACAATCATGCAAATGCAGATGCAAATTCTGGCGGGGGGCGGTGCAACTGAACCCGCGCCCGCACGCAGAAAACGCACCACAAAAAAGAAATAAAAACACCGGCAAATGCCGGTATTTTTATTCTTCGCCGAAATCCAGTTCCCGCAATTTTTCCGCGCGCGGCGTAATTTTTTTAATAGATGTTTGCAATTGGTCGATGTCCGACGTGGTTTGGTCAAAGTGACGCTGTAAATTGCCCGCCCGGTCCGCCAACCGCCCCAGGTCTGTTAACAGGTAATCCAATTCTTTTTTGATTTGCGCGGCGACGCGTTTAATTTTGATGTCCGACAATACCGCGCGGATGGTGTTCAATGTCGCCCACAGTGTGGATGGGGATACAATAAAAACCCGTTTGCGTGCGGCGTAATCCACCGCGCCCGGAAATTCACGGTGCAATGTTTCGAAAATTGATTCCGATGCGATAAACATCATCGCCGATTCCGCGGTGCGGCCCGGGATAATATATTTTTCCGCGATGGCGTCAATATGCTTGCGCACGTCCAGTTCAAATTGTTTGCGATAAATATTGTCTTCGTGCAGGCGGGCGTAACTTTCCAACGGGAATTTGCTGTCGATTATCATGTCCCCCGGCGGATATGGCAGACGAATGACGCAGTCCGGCCGCACGCCCGTTTCCAGTACGCACTGAAACGCGTATGTTTCCGGCGGCATGATGTCGGCCACAATATCTTCCAGTTGGCGTTCGCCGAATGTGCCGCGGGCCTGTTTGTTGCCCATCAGGATGTTTTTGAAATTCGCGATGTCGGCACTGATATTCTTTAATTCCGTGGCGTTTTGCGCCAATGCCCCCAGACGTTCAGCCAGTCGTTCGCGCAGACGGCTGTTATCTTCGCGCAGGGCCGATAAATCCACCGTTACGGGCCGCATCAGCACCGCAATCAACAGCACCACAATCACCACCAGCAAGATTAAAATATAAGTTGTCATTTCCCAATCCTTTGATAAAATCCATTATAAAAGGAATTATTGATGTTGCAAATGAAACTTTGCGGGGATTTGGTGTTGCGGTCGGTATGCACGCCAATCGATAAAATCACCCCGGAAATTTTGGATACGCTGGACGAAATGGTCCGCATGATGCACGCCCAAAACGGCGTCGGGTTGGCCGCCCCCCAGGTGGGATTATTACAGCGGTTCTTGGTCATGATGGACCCGGATACCAATACGGTCTTTAAAATGTTGAACCCCGTTATCACACGGCGCAGCGCCGACACGTGCGTCATGGAAGAAGGGTGTCTGTCGGTGCTGGGGGCGGATAATCTGCCGGTGTATTCCAATGTGGTGCGCCCCAAATGTGTGGACGTCGAATGGACGGACGAAACGGGCAAAAAAATGCGCGCCCAAATGTCGGGCATGCCCGCCCGCATTGTCCAGCATGAAACCGACCATCTGGATGGCAAACTGTTTATTGATTATCTGTCGCCCATTAAACGCGAAATGTTAATGCGCAAGGTTCGGAGACGCAAATCATGAAACTGGTATTAATGGGAACAAACGATTTTGTCGTGCCGATTTTTGACGCCGTTCGCTGCGCGGGTCATGAAATTGTTGCGGTGTTCACGCGCGCGCCCAAACCCGTCGGCCGGAAACAGGTCTTGACCCAATCGCCGGTGCACCAATGGGCCGATGCCCATGGGTTGACCGTTCATACCAGCATTCGCCAATATAATTACAATCCCGATATGGTGGTTGTCATTTCATATGGGGTAATTTTGCGCGACAATGTTTTGAATTCGGCGCCGTGCGTGAATATTCACCCAAGTGCATTGCCCAAATACCGTGGGCCGTCGCCGATACGCACCGCGTTGTATAATGGCGACGCGTCATCTGAAATCTGTCTGATGCAGGTGACGGCCGAAATGGATGCGGGTGATGTTTATATGCGGGTGCCCTTTGATATCGGCGAAGATGACACCAACGCAGACATTGAACGGCGCGTGTCGGAAATCGGGGCGCAAATGCTGACCGAATATCTGGGCAATCCCGCGGCGTATGGCGCCGTCCCACAGGTGGGCGCGCCCACATTTACGCGCAAATTTACCGGCGACGACGAAATTATTGATTGGTCGCGCAGCGCGCGCGATATTCATAATCAAATTCGGGCCTTGGGCGCGGGGCGGACAAAAATCAACGGTATGGATGTCAAGATTTTGCAGACCCGCGTTAATGCGGACGGGCATCTGGAAATCATCCAGATTCAGCCCGCCGGGAAAAAGCCCATGGATTGGAAAAGCTTTGTCAATGGACTGCGCGGGGCAGAAATTAAATACGGACAATAATGACGCGTTACAAACTGATTTTGGAATATGACGGAACGGATTTAATCGGGTGGCAGCAAAACCACCAGGGGCCGTCCGTGCAATCGCTGTTACAGGATGCGATAAAATCATTCTGTGGGGCTGATGCCGATGTTGTTGCGGCCGGGCGCACGGACGCGGGGGTGCATGCCACCGCCATGGTGGCGCACGTCGATATTGATGGCGGATATGGTCCGGATACCGTTATGCGGGCACTGAATTTCTATCTGGTGGGGCGGCCGGTCGTGGTTTTGGATTGCGCGGTTGTTCCCGATGATTTCCATGCGCGGTTTTCATGTCGCGGGCGTCATTACAGATATGTTGTTTTAAATCGTCGCGCGCCGGCGGTGTTGAATAAAAATCGCGTGTGGTGGGTGCCGCGCGAATTGGATGTGGATGCGATGGAACGGGCCGCTGAAAAATTAATCGGTGCGCATGATTTCACCAGTTTCCGCGCCAGCCAGTGCCAGGCGAAAAGCCCCATGAAAACATTGGATGTGGCCCGCGTTACGCGTCGGGGGGATGAAATTATTTTTGAATTTTCCGCACAATCTTTCCTGCACCACATGGTGCGCAATATGGTCGGTACACTGGTCGAAATTGGATTGGGCAAACCGTTTGATATTGATGAAATCTTTGCGGCGCGCGCGCGGTCGGCGGCCGGGCCGACGGCGCCGGCATCGGGGCTGTATTTTATCGGCGCGGATTATGCCACGGCCGACGCGTAACGTGATACTTCACGCGACCAGATTTGTAAATTGAAAATGCGCCACGCAAAATTTTGTGATTGCAACCCGGCGCGTCGATGTCAAAGTACGACACAATGTAATCAATCGATTCGTCACGACAGAATTTTGCAATGTTGTTCATGGTGGGCACAAATTTCTGGGTATATGCCAGTGTCCAATTTTGGGTTTCAAATATGCAAACACCGCGTACGCATTTACGGCGACGATTTGGTGTTGCGGTTGGTTCTGTGTTTATTTGCTTCCACGTGTCGAACGCAAAGAAGTGGTTGGATGCGCGGGCTTTGTTAAATTCCAGTTTGCCGTCGGGTGCAACAAATGCGATTAATTCGTGGTCGTGCGTGGCAAAGAATATCGGCCGCGGTGCCAGGGCGGTTATCACCACACCAATGCCGATAAATGACGCGCACAGGATGTAATTTATTTTTGGACGCGTCGCGCGGATAAACATCAAACACAGAAATCCCACAATCATAAACACAATGGCGATGTTTGGAATATGTGGCGTCAAAATGACGGCCAGTGGCAGTGCCGCGATTTTCGTCGCAACCGCCAACGCCCCGTGATAAATCATTTCAGCCAACATTAATGGTCCCGTCCATCCCAGTGTCGCCGTCACCGTCCCCAGCATGACCAGCGGCATAATCGCCACTGAAAACAGTGGCAACAAAATCAGATTACCCACCAACGAATATGTCGGGAATTGATAGAAATGTGCGGCCACAAACGGCGTGGTAAAGATTGTTGCGATAATGGATGTCATTGCGGCGGCGGCGATGGCGCGACGGATACGCTGAATCACTGTGCGCTTTTGATATGTGGAATTTCTGAAATACCAAATCAAACCGAACACCGCGGAAAACGATAATTGAAATCCCGGTTGCATCACATAGTGCGGATTAATCAGGAATATCAAACAAAACGCCAGGCAAATGTTGCGCATCGACAGGGCTTCGCGGCCCGACACAAATGCGGCAAATACCAATGACGTCATCAAGAACGCGCGAATGGTCGCAATCCCGCCGCCCGATATGAACAAATAAAACAACAGTCCGAACCATGCGCAAATCATGGCGGGAATCCGTGCGGGTACGCGCCGCGTTATGGGTGCAATAGTGCGAAAGATTAGGTAAAAGAATGCGAACAACCAACCCGACACCAGTGTCATGTGAAATCCACTGATGGACCAGACGTGACCCACACCGTTTGTCGTCCAAATTGTGCGGTCGTCATCCGGTAATGCGGATTTATATCCCAGAACCAGCGTGTCGGCCAGAAATGAATCGGATTTCCCGTGAATATAATCGCGCAGTGTGTTTATATTGTATGTGCGTGTGGATGTAATCGAATAATCCTGGACAAAGCCGGTTGCGGACAATCCGTTGAAATACGCCCAACGGGCATAATCGAATGTTTCGGGCATGTAACTGGATGCGGGACGAAACAGTGTGACGCGCGCATCAATTGTGTCGCCGATGTGCACGGGCGTCGGGATTTCAGACATTGACACCCGAACCGTTGCCGTGCGGTTTTCGGAAATATCGCGGTTAATCAGGTTGGCCGGAATACGGATATAGATGCGTGTTTTCGTATCGGTGTAATCAATTTTTGTGATTGTACCGGAAATTTCCAGGTCGCGCAAATTGCGTGTGATTTGCGGTGTGTCGATAACATGCGTGAACGCCGCCGCATAACAAAATCCAAACCCCAACAGTAAAATGCCACGCAACAATGTCGGCACGCGTGGCGCGAATGCACCCGCCAGCATCGCAATCGCAAACAGCACCGGGCACGGCAGTGGCGGTTCACCGTTCAACGTGAAATACAGCGCCGCACCAAACGCCATCAGAAACGGCGCCCACAGAAAACGGTTTTGAAATTGTTCGCTGATAAATTCCCGCATGGATAAAGTATAGGAATTTATATCCATTCCATGCAATGATTATTTGCCAAAAATAAAAGTATTGTCCGACATTAATGCGATAATGGCGTCCATGTTGTCGGCGTCGGTGGTTCGTTGCCGCTTTATCTTGCCACATTTTTCGCATTTGTGGGTGATGATAAAATGGTCGGATTCGGGCTGGGCAGAAATGGGCGGCATCATCCCGTGGCACGTGGCCGCGCGGTCGCCCGGGTTGTTGTCCACGTGACGCGACCACAGACAATTGGGGCAATGGTTGGTGTATCCGTTGCCATGAACGACTGCGCCGCAATGGGCGCAGTCAAAATCTTCGATTTTACGGGTAAAGGATTTCATTAAATCCCCAACGCGTTGCGGTACATTTTGGTTAATTCGTCCGCTTCGTCCAGTTCATCCGGATCCAGCTTGCGCAGGCGGATCATCTGGCGGATGTATTTCGGGTCAAAGCCGGCACTTTTCGCTTCGCTGTAAATTTCCTTGATATCGGCGGCGATGGACGCCGTGTCTTCGTTCAGTTTTTCGATACGTTCGATAATGCTGACCAATTGTTCGTTGTCAATGGCACCGTGATTTGGATTTTTCATCATCAAGATTTCCCCTTGTTTATTTCAAAAGTTTATGATATATCAATAAACGCAAAAATCAAGGAAACAAAAATGAAAAAATTTACAAAAATCACTTCGTCCATCGGACCGAACAGCGAAAGCAAAGAAGTCTTGTCTAAAATGATTGCCGCCGGCGTGAACGTGTGCCGCCTGAATTTTAGCCATGACGTTGGCGATGCCCAGGGTAAAAAAATCGACATCATTCGTGAAATTTCCGCCGAAACTGGTTCCCCGGTTGCGGTTCTGGCCGATTTGCAGGGGCCGAAACACCGTATCGGCGTTTTCGAAACAGAAGATAAATTCCCGATTGTTGCCGGTCAAAAATTCGTCTTTGACAGCGACCCGACACCGGGCAATTCCAACCGCGTTCAGTTGCCGGATTTGGATGTTATCCATTCGTTAAAGCCCGGTGACCGCGTTTTGCTGAACGACGGTAAAATTGAAATGAAGGTGGAAAAGGTTAACCCCGACAGCATCGAAGCGACCGTTATCCGCGGGACGGAAATCTGGTCCCGCCGTGGGTTCAATTTGCCCGATACAGAAGTTGCGACATCCGTTCTGACGGCAAAAGACCGCGCCGACCTGGAATATGTGTTGACCAAAAACCCGGATTTCGTTGCGATTTCGTTCGTCCAGAAACCCGAAGATGTCATTGAAACACGCGAATTTATCCAGGCCCGCACATCGCACCCGGTTAAAATCATTGCCAAAATTGAACGCCCCCAGGCGGTCGAAAAAATCGATGCCATCGTCGAAGTTGCAGACGGCATCATGATTGCCCGTGGCGACTTGGCGGTCGAAGTGCCGTTCGAACAGGTTCCGGCCATTTCCCGTCGTATTATCCGTCTGTGCCGTGAAAAGAACAAACCAGTTATCATGGCGACACAGATGTTGGGGTCGATGGTCAGCAGTGAATTCCCGACCCGCGCGGAAATTTCCGATATCGCGACGGCGGCGTATCTGCATGTCGATTCCACAATGACATCCGAAGAAACAACCATCAGCAATAACCCGGCGTTCGTGGTCGAAACCATGGCCAAGGTGTTAAAGCATGCCGACGAAGATTCCATCGAAAACGGCCAGGATTGGTCCGATGCCGAAGAATTGCCGGAAAATGATTGGGCGTTGTCCGTAACGTTGATGGCCGAATTGAACAAGGCGGCGGCGATTGTTGTCTTTGCAAATGACACACGCGCGGCGACTTGGATTTCTTGCCGTCGTCCGGATGTGCCGGTTTATGCCGTTGCCCGCGAAGCGGTTGTTGCAAACCAGCTGTGCCTGTCACGCGGCGTATTTTCCGTTTGTGATGACAAAATGTTCGATGCCCGTGACGCTGTTGCAGCTGCGAAACATTTCGGTCTGGAATCTGGTATTCTGGTCATCGTTGATGGTGAAAAAATTTCCCTGCGTAAATTGGGATAATTTTGCCCCAGTGATGGTGATATCCGCCCTTGACCACGGGGGCGGATTTTTTGTATTATTTCGGGTATGAGATTTGGCTGTCTTGCCTTTTTATTGGTGTGTTTGTGTGGCGCGGCGCACGCCGGCGGGTATCGCGCCGCGTTGGTCGCCGATATGGACACTGGGCGCGTGCTGTATTCTGAAAATGCGGGCGATTTAAATTATCCGGCAAGTTTGACCAAAATTATGACGCTGTATCTGACGTTTGATGCGTTGGAACACGGGCGGCTGCATCTGGATGATTATCTGATTGTATCGCAATCGGCCGCGAATGCGTCACCGGTCAAACTGGGCGTTGCCGCCGGCAGCAAGATTAGTGTCGAAGATGCGATTAAGGCCGTCGCCGTGCTTAGCGCCAATGACATCGCCCGCGTGTTGGCCGAAAATTTAAAGGGTGGCAAGGAAGGGAACTTTGCATCCCTGATGACGCGGGTGGCAACCGAAATCGGATTGTCGAAAACCAATTTTGAAAATTCATCCGGGTTGCCCAATGATGACCAGTTATCAACCGCGCGCGATATCGCGTTGTTGTCGATGGCGGTGTATAAACATTTTCCCCAGTATTGGAAATATTTCGGCATTAAATCGTGGACGTATAACGGCAAAACATATACCAACGGCAACCGGTTGTTGGGGATGTATCCGGGGTGCGACGGGATGAAGACCGGATTTACCAACAAATCCAAATATTCGCTGGTGGCGACGGCAAAGCGGGGAAACCGCCGCTTGATTTCCGTCGTGCTGGGGGCGGAAAACAAAGATGTGCGCGCGGCGGTATCGACAAACATGCTGAACAAGGGGTTCGCGATGCTGGACAATGGCACCGCGCCGGTAACGGTCCAAACGACCAAGACACCGGCCCCAACATACGCCGCGCCCGTGCGCGCATCGGCCGTCACGGCGCCGCCGACCACCCACACGCCGGGCAATGCGGGCGTTCAATTCGGCGCGTTTGCATCGCGTGACGCCGCCCAGACCCAGGTTGCGCGTGTGCGCAGTGCGTTAAATGTCACGGCCACCATTGAACCCGCGCCCAACGGCATGTTTCGTGTCCGCGTCAATAATTTGTCGGATGCGTCTGCCGCCAATTTGAAATCACGCGCGGCGGGCGTCGGAATCGATTGCTATATATTTCATTAAAGTCTGATATCATGAATTCGAAAATTGAAAAGTTAATCAAACAATTTGCCAAGTTGCCGCGGGTCGGCAACCGCGCAGCACAGCGTATTGTGTTGGCCCTGTTACAGGACAAGACCGGACGCGCGTCGTCATTGGCGGTGGCGTTGATGGACGCGGCGGAAAATATTGCGCCATGCCCGGTGTGCGGCATGTTGACGGATGCGTCGGCGGATAAATGCGAATTTTGTCGTGACGGCGCGCGCGCCACCGGCCAGATTGCCGTGGTGCGTGATTTGGCAGACGTGTGGACGCTGGAAAAATCTGCGGTGTTTCAGGGACGCTATCACATTTTGGGCGGGCAATTGTCCGGTGTGGCGGGTGTCACCCCCGATGATTTGAATATCGCATCACTGCCCGCGCGCATCACAGACGAAAAAATCACGGAAATTATTTTCGCATTACCCAACACAGTCGAAGGGAAAACAACCCAGCACTATGTTATGTCGGTTGTCGGCGCGCGCGATGATGTGACGTATTCCGAACTGGCGTCCGGTGTGCCGCTGGGCGGGGATTTGGATTACTTGGACGATGGCACGTTGACATTGGCGTTCGGGGGGCGAAAAACATTATGACAATGACTGTGGAATCTTTGCCGCCGGTATCGGTTATGATGCGTGATTGCGGTTTGGAACCCAAAAAGCAATTGGGCCAAAATTTTCTGTTTGATTTGAATCTGACGGGGCGTATCGCGCGCAGTGTTCCCGATATTGAACAGATGCCCGTTGTCGAAGTGGGCCCCGGCCCGGGCGGTTTGACGCGCGCATTATTGATGGCCGGCGCCCCGCGATTAATCGTCATTGAAAAGGATGCCACCACAGCCCCAATTTTAAACCGCATTGCGGATGCGGCGGCGGGGCGCATGGAAATTATTTTTGGTGATGCGTTGCGGGTCGATACATCGGAACTGAATCTGGATAAATATGCGATTTGTTCCAATTTGCCGTACAATGTCGGGACGGAATTGCTGATCCACTGGTTGCAGAAAATTGCGGCCCAGCCCGATGGGCGCGGTATTCAGTCATTGACGCTGATGTTCCAAAGGGAAGTTGCCCAGCGTATCGTCGCACGCCCCGGGGATGCGCAATATGGCCGGCTGGGGGTGTTGACATCACTGATTGCGGATGCGCGGATTTTGTTTGATGTGCCGTCCACCGCATTTGTCCCCCGGCCCAAGGTGGAATCGGCCGTTGTGCAAATTATTCCAAACCCAGCCAAGATTGCCGCCATCGGCGATTTGTCGCGTATTTCCGCCATGACGGCCCGTTTGTTTGGCCAGCGGCGTAAAATGATTCGCGGCATTATTTCGGGCGTGGACTGGGGGCGCTTTGGCTTGACGGGGATGGAACGCGCCGAAGAATTGTCGCCCGAAAAATTTGCTGAATTGGCGGCGAATATTTTGATATAATAAAACCAAGTATTGCATAAGCAGAGAGTAGGGGGGATTCAATGCCGTTGTCTGTGTTGGCGTTTTTTGGAATCGCATTTGTTTTGGTGTTTGTATTGCGTCTGGCGCGGGTGGGGACGTTGCTGGCGTTTTTGTTTGCGGGGATTTTGTCGGGGCCGTATCTGTTGAACCTGTTTCAATTAACCGACACGTGGACATTCCTGGGGGAACTGGGGATAATGTTCTTGTGGTTTAATATCGGGCTGGAACTGAATATCAAGCGTTTGTGGCAGATGAAGCACACCATTTTCGGATTTGGCGCGGCCCAGGTGTTGATGGTGGTGGCGGTTTTATTCCCGGTGTTGTTCGGATTGACGTCGTGGACGATTATGGGGTGCGTGATGGTGGCCCTGATACTGGCGATGTCCAGCGCGTCCGAAGATCTGCAATTGCTGGCCGACCGCAATGAATTATCAACCAATATGGGCCGCCAGACGTTTTCGATTTTGTTGTTCCAAGATTTGCTGGCAATCCCGCTGTTGGCGATGTTGCCGGTGTTGGCGGGTAAATCATTTAACCTGGGGGCGACGGTCATTGATGTTTTGGTGATGTCGGTGGGCCTGGTGCTGGGGGTGATGATTGTCGCGCGGTTAATTTTAAATCCGGTCATGCGCATGGTCGCACGTCTGCGGTCCAAAGAAGCTTTTTTGCTGGCCATCATGCTGAACATCATTGTGTGGGCGGTGGTGATGGATATGTTTGGGCTGCCGCCAGCGCTGGGGGCGTTTTTGGGCGGGATGCTGATGTCGGAAACGATTTATCGCCATCAAATTCGGGCGGAAATCGGGCCGTATGCGATGCTGTTTATCGCGCTGTTTTTCGTATCGCTGGGGATGGGGTTGAATATTCCGTTCTTGGTCGATAACTGGCTGATTGTGGCGATGGGGCTGATGGGGTTGGTGTTCTTGAAATTTGCGGCGATTTATATCGTGGCGCGCGTGCGCGGCGTATTGTCCCAAGATGCCGCCATGATTGCCCTGATACTGGCCCAGGGGGGGGAATTCGGTCTGCTGATACTGCAAACAATGAAGAACAGCGGAATCGAAGCCATCCCCGTTCTGCACGAAGAAATTTTGACCGCCATTATTATTCTGTCGATGATTGCGACGCCGATACTGTTGGCGATTTATGACCGGTTGCAAAAATCGGGGCGTCTGTTTTCACATTGGCGCCAGAAACAGGTGAATAAAAATCTGCCGCAACAAAAACCCGATGTGATTATTTGTGGGTTTGGGCGCGTGGGCCAGATTGTGGCGCAAATGCTGGACGCGGAAAACATCAGTTATGTTGCGCTGGATTTAAATGTGGACGCGGTGATGATTGGGCGCGACCGCGGGTATAATGTTTACTATGGCGATACCAGCAGTGAAACCGTGCTGCGCGATTTTGGGTTGGCACCTCGCAAAACGCGTGCGGTGGTGGTTGCGCTGGACAATTCGACGACGGCACACAACACCGTGCGGTCCGTGCATTCAATCGCCCCGCGTGTCAAGATTTTTGCCCGGGCGCGCAATTTGGCCGAATCCCGGGAATTGGTCGCCCGCGGTGTGACCGAAGCGCAACCAGAAACCATCGAATCTTCGTTCCGATTGGCGTACGGGGTGCTGGAAAACGTGGGCGTGTCCGAACGCAAGATAGAAGCGTTGCTGCAAGAAATGCGCGCCAACAATTACGCGCGCGTCGCCCCGGGCGAAGAAAAAAAATAATTGCCCGCGTCGTAAATCACAGGAATTGTTCCCCATGAATTACAGGATTTATGGGGGACATTTTATTTGCTTTTGCGGGGGCGAATTGTTATATTGCATCCAACGGGGAAAGTTCATGAAAAAGATTTTAAAATATTTTGCAATTATTCTGGGTGTCATTGTTCTGGACCAACTGTCCAAGGGGTATCTGTTGTACCTGTTGACGGGGGGCGTGCCGTTGTTTGGCGGCGCGTGGGATTTGGTGCCGGTGCCGTATCTGATGGACCAGGTGACAAATTTCTTTAACATTGTGTTCACGTGGAATCCGGGCGCGTCGTTTTCATTGCTGCGCGGGTTGGGTGAAACGGCCCCGCTGATTATCGTCATCTTTACCGGGGCGATTGTCGGGTTTATCGCGCATTACATGGCGTGCCGCGCGTGCGCGTATGAACGCGTGCCGTTGGCGCTGATTCTGGGCGGGGCGATTGGGAACCTGATTGACCGGGTGCGTTTTGGCGCGGTGATTGATTTCTTGGACTTTCATATCGGCGGGATTCACTGGCCGGCGTTCAATGTCGCCGACACTTGTATTGCGGTGGGCGTCGGATTATATATATTGAACTGGTATCTGAACAGACGGCGTTGCATGGCGGCGTGCGAAACAAAGGGTGGTAAATAAGTATGGTAAAGTTTTTGGATAAAAATTCTGGGTTTAATCAATGGAATGCCAATAACAGCGCGGCGGGAAAAAAGCCGCGCTTTTCCGGCGTTTTGTGGTGGATTATTTTATTTTTGATTTCTTGGTGGTTGGTTTCAATCTGGTTTGGTCCGAAAAAAAATGTGGACAATGCCCCGGCGCCCGCGCCCGTCGCCGATTTGTCGGCGGTGCCCGCGTTTGACACCGCGACGGATAATATCACCGCCCGGGTCCAGGGATTGCGCATCAATCAGATTCAGTTAAAAGATTTTGCCCAATCGGAAAAATCCGATAACGCGGGCCATCCCGTGACATTATTGGCCGGTGATAATGATTTTGCGGAAATTGGTTTGTTGGCCACCGGCACAACGGCACCGGCGGTCGGCACCGTATGGCGCATGGGGGCGGACGGCGCCATGACATGGCGCAGTGCCGACGGCGTGTCGTATCGCCGCGTTGTCACGGCCGACAATTACATTATCACCGTGACCGACGAAATCACAAACCGCAGTGGTCGCGACATCACCGTTTCGCCATATGCGCGCATCGTGCGGGACGCGGGCGGCAAATCAACCGCGGGCGTATTTACCGGTGCGATTGCATACGCCAATTCCGATATCGAACGCGAAGATTGGCATGATTTATCACGCCGCGCATATGCGTACACAACCACAAACGGCTTTGTCGGGTTTGCCGACCAATATTGGGAAACGTTTGTCGCGGTCGATTCGCCCGACCAAACGATTCGCATGAAAAAGTTGGATGACAATTATGACGTCGCCCGGTACCAGGCGGACGCGTCCGCCGGTGCGCGCACAATTGCCAATGGCGCGACCGAAACCATTCGCACGCATCTGTATGCGGGACCGCGTGAACAGCGCACATTGTCCCATGCGGCGACGGTTATCCCGGGCGTGGATAAAACAATGGATTACGGGTGGTTCTGGTTCTTGGCACGGCCGATGCTGTGGGCGTTGAACGCGCTGTACGGTATTGTGATGAATTACGGCGTGGCGATTATTTTGTTGACGTTGGTGCTGCGCGGGATTTTGTGGCCGTTGACGCGCAAATCGTACACATCGATGATGACCATGCAAAAGATGCAGCCGGAAATGGCCCGTATTCAAAAGCTGTACGCGAATGACAAACCGCGCATGCAGATGGAAATGATGCGTCTGTATCAAACGCACAAAACATCGCCGATGTCGGGTTGTTTGCCGATGCTGATTCAGATTCCAATTTTCTTTGCATTGTACAAAGCGTTATTGATTTCCGTTCAGATGCGCAGTGCACATTTCCTGTGGATTTCTGATTTGGCCGTGATGGATCCGTACTTTATTATGCCGATTTTGATGGGCGCAACCATGTATTGGCAACAGCGTCTGCAATCCGGTGCCAGTGCGGCCGGCAATGATATGGCCGCCCAGACCCAGCGGATGATGAAATGGATGCCGCTGTTGTTCACGGTGATGTTTGCGTGGATGCCGGCGGGATTGGTGCTGTATTGGACGGTGTCGAATTTGTTCGGTATCGGTCAGATTTACATCATTAAACGGTCCACCCGGAAATAAGACTATCCCCGCATCCGCGGGGATTTTTTTATCCATCCCCATTGCCGCGCCATGCGGTGCCACAGAAGTGAAGTGCCCGATAAATTAAAAATCCCGCCGGGGCGGGATTGGTTATGCGCGGCGCATCAGATATTTGTACAGCGCCAATGGCGTCTGGACAAATGGGGCGCTGATGCGTGCCGCATGTTTGGCCATTGCGACACATGTGCGGGCGGATGCGCCATCAAAATCCGCGGCCAGTGTTCCCGGCAGATAGATAAACACCCAGCCGCCGCGTCCCAGAATGCGCATATCACGCGCGGATAATGTCAATGTTGTGCATTGGCCCCGGCGCGTAAATTGGTGCAGTACCAATTTGTCCCCCGCGGGTGCAATCACCGCACAATGGCGATATCTGCGGCAAATTATCCGTGGCCATATGCGGGATGTGTTTTGTGCAAATGCGATAATAATCATGTTATCCCCCGGATTTATTCAATCCAACCGCGTGCCGTGGCGGCGGCGTTTAATACGGACATGGCGGTGCGCCATAATTCTGCCTTTTTATTTTCGGCCCAGATGTGTTGGTGCGGGGCGCGGCGACGGTCACCAAATTCCTTCATCACGGACAGTTGGGCGTCGGTCAGTCGGCCCGATAAATACAGTTTCGTTACCAATGTTTCCACGTCCAGCAATTCGCAGATGCGACGCTGGGACGTCATATGGCCCCGGACAAAGCCGTTTCGTACGCTGCGTGCGTACAAAAACCAAAACCACAGCTGTTCCGCATTTTGAAACTTTTCGGCCGGGATAGTTGTTTGCATGGTTTGTTGTGTCATTCTTGCTCTCCTTGTTGGTAAAAATGTTGCGGACTTTTTAATATATAGATTAAGAATAGTTTCCTGTAAAACGTTACAACCAAAGGTTGAAGTTCGAATCGGAAATCTATATCGCTGGGCTGATTTAATCCGGGTCAGTCGAATCGCGCCGTCACGGTGCCAGATTCCGCCCAGCGGCCCATAAAATTTTGGGCACATAAATGTGCCCGAATTTTAATGGTCAAAAAAACGTTATCCAAAAATAAACCCGCATGATGCGGGTTTATAATATCGGCGGAAAACAGTCGCCACCGGTTTCGGGACAACAGTTAAATCCCTGGTCCCCCATGTCGGTGTATATTTCACCCGTACAGCAACCGTTCGCATCCGGGTTGGTCCCATCTTCGCAGGTGATGGTTGCCGGCGGTGTTTCCACGGGCAATGTCTGGTTGAACGGATTTTGTATAGTGCCGTCGTCATTGTATTTCAAGCCCAAGACATCTTCGTTATAACTTTGGTCGCCCGATATCCCCGTCAGACCCGTGCCGTTGTTGCTGACGTTGTAATTGTTCTGGAACGTCTGCTGTTGATTGTTAAAGACGGCGTCCTGTTTCGCGTTGTTAATCGCCTTGTACTGGTTGGACTGGCAATAGAACAGAACCGTGTTGTAATCAATCCCCTTGGAATTCATTTCTCGGACCTGGGCGTTGGTCAGGTTTAATTTACCATCCTTGTAATCCGAACAGTATTCGGCGGCCCAATTGAACGAACGTACCTGGCCAATCCAAGAATCGTCTTCCGCCGCACGAATGCTGGGCGATGGGGTCGCACGCATTGGGTTGCCCGTCGGTGATTGTTCTTTCAAATGTTGCAATGAACATTTCTTGGAATTATCCATGCAGACCACCGCCAAATCCTGGGGCGAATAAACCGTAATGCGCGTGCCGGCCGCAATCGTGAACGGGGGCGTGGTGTTGTCCATCATATCGACCATTAATTTCTGGGCCACCTGGTTCCAGGCCGTGATGATTTCATTTTTCGCCAATTCAGACGAACGGACCGTACCCGATTGCACAACTGTGTTGTTATCCAAATCGATTTGGTTCACGAATTTGTCCGCAATGGGCGCAATCATATTGACGGCCGCCGGCACAATCGCGGTCAGCATCGGCATCACGAATTGTTCCAGGTAATCCGTACTGCCCCGGCCGGGAACGCCAATGCGACCCTGGGCGTCGCCGGAAAACGGATCGGTCGCGCCGCCAAAGTTAAATTCAACGCCATTGGGCAAAACAAATTGGTACCATTTGATTTCCATACGACCAATGGTCTTGTACGGGCCCGGCACTTCGCCGGTGACATACCCCAACATCAATGTCCCGGTCGGGATGATAACCGTGCGACCGTTGTCCGAATACACGTTGCGGTCCACCGTCGCGCGCACGGGCAAGAATTGCTGGCCATTAATCAGGGTTGTGTCGGCGCGCACATCGGACACGATTGTGGCCGGAATCGGTTTATATTGGCGCAGGATGAACGACCGGTCGTACGGCTGGGTCGATGCAACCACATTTGCGTCGGATGTCGTGTATAAAATATCAGATGCCGGCGCCGGTTTCAGCGCAACCTGGGCCGCGCCGGTGCCCATCGACATCGATTGTGATAATTCCGCACTGGTCAATTGGCGGGCACGGTTCACGTTTGAATTGGCAACCGGGTTGGACAATTGGGGCAATGCGGCCCCCGAAATCGTTGTGTGGCCAATGTGTTCGGCGTCCGTGCCGATTTTCTGGGACGGGTTGTTGATTGCCGTGATAATGCCGTTGTCGGGATTATATTTCCCGGTGGCGTTTTTGCATTCGCGGTCGGCAAAGGGATAGAAATAATACGCGCCGCGTTCCGGTTTAATCCAGCCAATCTGTTGCCCCGATGTGTTATAGCCCGGGAATGAAAAATCAGAACAGCCATCAGATATTGTCACCGTGATGTCGTCGTCCGCATTAACCTGGGGGGCGGGTTTGGCATTCGATTTGTTGTCCAGCATGGGCAGCGGGGGCGCAATGGTGTCGATGTCACGCTGAATCTGCGCGCTGGGCTGGGGGCGCGCCGGTTCGATATCAACAACCGGGACGACGTCGGGTTCGGGCTGCGCCGCGGGTGCGGGGGCCGGTTCGGATTTTGGGGCCGGTGGAATCACCGGGGTGGGCGACACCGCGCCCAGCGCCATCGGGATTTTTTCCGCGCGCGTCATCCCGTCCGGCGCGTCCACACCGCGCCAATCCACAAACAACGATACGCCCGTCGTGTCCATCGGGACCGTCGGTTCGTACGTCAAACTGATGGTGCATGAAATCTTGTCATTGATTTCGCCCATGTTGGTGCATGTCGTTTTGGGCGTGGCCAGGCCCGCAACTTCCCGGGACAGGCGCACCGCCGCAATCTTTACCGCGCCGGTGGTTGAAATCGTGATTTTTTGCGTTTTTTTCGTGCCGACGGTCGTGTTTGCCCAATCCACACTGTCGGGGGTCACCGCCAGTGTTAATTTTTCGTCATCGGGCAACGTCACCACGTCCGTTTTTTCCGTGCGGCCACGCAACAACAGCGTCAACAATATCAGCACCACCACAAACGCCGCCACCAGCAATAACCACTGGATATGTTTCGGCGTCGTCTGACGCAGGTCGGAAAATTGTTTGGCTATCTTATTCATATGTTACCGTTCCCCGCCGCGGTGCGCGCGGTCCCCAAAAAATTCGTTACTGGATGCGAACGACATGACAGCTGGTGCCGCTGAATTTCAGCATCTGGTCGCACAAACGCTGGGCAGTGTCGATGTCGGACATCGGACCAATGCGCAGACGATACAGGCGCGCCGTCGAAGAATCCGCCCCCAGGTCGCCCACACCCTGTTCATCGACAGCAAAGAATACGCTGTCTTTGTACGGGGTCAGCAGACCCTGGCCGTCTTCGCCGCTGAATTTCGCCAGCAGACCCGTCCAGTAATCATTTAACGCCTTGACCGAGGTATCGGATTTCAATTCCACCGCAACGCCGGTTTGGTTGCTGGTAATCAATGGGATGTTTGTCTGGGGTAAATAGGCGCCCGCCGTGTTGCGTTGCGTCGGCAACATGGAAACACCAGACGATGTCGGTGCCGGTGCGTTATATCCCGTCGGCGCATAATACCCGCCATAAACGCCGGCGTTCATTTGTTGCGGTGCCGCCCCGTTGTAAGAAAACATCGGGGTTGTGGTATAGTTGTTGACAGACCCACTCATCGCGGCCAGGTCGGCGTTGTATGCAATGTTGTTCAACGATTGGCCGGACATCATGGATTGGGCCACGTTCGCTTCTGCCAGGGCCATAACGGACGCGGTATCCGCAATCAGGAACGGTTTTTCACGCTTTTTAATGCAAACAATACGCTGGCCACTGCGCAGGACCATGTCGCCCACCGCTTCTACAATCAACAGGCGCCCATCTTCGCCGTCGGTGCGGAATCCGACCGGGGATTCGCCCCCTTCGACCAACAGGGATACCACGGGACGCTGGGTCATGGAAATAACCTTGTCCCCGAAATCAATGTATGTGAAAATGCGGTCGCGCCATACGCGTTCGGGCGCAATGACGTAATCATCCGGATTGGGGACAAAAATGTCCAGGTCAAAGCGGAATTCCGACGGGTCGATTTTCATCGATTTAATCCAACCGTAATCTTCGCCGTCAACGCCGACGGTCGATGGGGTGGATGATTTCTTTTTAAACAGCGAATTCATGCCGCCGCCGGATGTGGTGCTGGCCGCGGATGCCATCGGCAAACTGGCGTTGCCGTCCAGGACGACGTCCACCTGGGAATGTGTAATTTCACTGGAATTCGAAGGTTCGCTGCGCAGATAAAATGTATAAACGTTGCCCGATTTGCCAATCACAATCAGGTTTGTGTCCGACCCCAAGTTGTCCGGCATGGGGCTGATGAACATGGTGCGTTCGCCCTGGGTCGCCTGGATATCAAACAGGCCCCCGTTCCCAATCTGGGCGTCGGCGATTTGTTCGCCGTTGGGCAATGTGACCATTGTCACCATGCCGTTGCGCAATTTAATCGGTAAAACATTACCCGCGGACCACGCCAGTTGGGCATAGCCGGGCTTAATACTGCCGGCGGCCATGTTTGCGTTGGGATTGTCCCACGCCGACTGAACCCCGTATTCGGCGGCCGTCGCCGGCATTGCACAGCACAACGCCCCCAGGCAAATCACGGATACGTTTAATTTCAATGCTTTTGAAAAAGTCATTATGGTCCCTTTCCTTACTGTGTCTTCTGACGGTGCCGGTATTATTTAAAGTCCAATGGGTCGCCGTTCCCGGATTCGACCGTATATTCGGCCACGCGAATCCCCAGCGGGTTGTTCAGGCGGTCCCCCCATTTAATGGTTGGATTTTCGTCAGATTCCAATCTGATTACGATTGTATAATCTTTTTTATCGGTCTGTCCATTATTATTTGTACAAAAATACGTAAAACTGACCGCATAGGTGTCGTCGGAACGCGGTGCGATGGCATTGGGCGCAAATTCCACCGGACAATAGAATTCCGTATCGGGCACGTCGTTCATGTACGCGGTCCACAAATCCGTCTGGGTCAGGGCGGCATAAACATCGGGCGTGGACCACATGTTCACGATGCCGTCGTCGGTATTTGACCACTTGCGCCGCATGACGCCGACGTTCGGGATGATTTCGTTGCGGGCCTTGATATATTCCTTGATAAAGCTGCGCTTGTAAATATCGACGTTTTCGTCGCGCGGCGTCATGGGGTACAGTCGGATTTCCAAATCAGAACGCGGCTGCGTCGTCAAAAAGAAAATTTGGGGCCGGTTCAGCGGAAACATTTTGGCCAGTGTGACCACCAAAACCACCACCACGACCAGCGCGGCGGCAAAGACAAATGTCATCAGTCTGGACAGTAAAATTGGCGGCTCTATCCTATCGGCCACGATGCGTTCTCCCTTCTATTAAAAAGATTGTAGCCAAAAAATAAGCGCCTGCGCAAGCGAAAAGTGTGGCAAAAATGCGATTTTGGGCAACGAATTCTGCGGCGGATGTGAAAAATCGCTTGCGCTGGGGCGATTAAAGTCTTATAATACTTTCCGCTTGATTTCTGGAATGTTTGTGCTATTGTAGCGCAGGCTACTGGCGTAAAGCGGTATGGGGGACAGATAAAGTGCGGGTGATTTTTGGGCCTGTGTGAATTTGTCGCTGATACAAAACAGGGGCATAGTTCAACGGTAGAATATCGGTCTCCAAAACCGCGGATGAGGGTTCGATTCCTTCTGCCCCTGCCAAATTTCTGGGTGGAATTTGGATGTCATGTGGTCGCAAAAAAAACGCCAGGAATACTGATAAAAACCGGATTTTTATTTATGAAGAAATTGCTAGAATATATCAAATCAGTCCGCAGCGAATGGTTCAAAATTGTTTGGCCGTCGCGCGATACTGTTGTGCGTACCACTATTATGATTCTGGTGTTTTCTGGTTTGGCGGCGCTGTTCTTCTTTCTGGTGGACAGTCTGCTGAATGCGATTGTTGGTTGGATTTTCTAAACGGGCAAAGGAAGTGCATATGGAAGGCAAAATGCAGTGGTTTGTCGTGAATGTTCATACGGGCTGCGAAGACAAGGTTGCGCGCGGCTTGCGCGAACAAATTGACAAGCGTCGTTTGAACGCGCTGTTTGGGGAAATTTTGGTTCCCACACGCGAAGTCACAGAAGTTAAAGCCGGCAAACGCGTTAAATCTGAAAAGAAGTTTTTTCCGGGCTATATCGTCGTTCAGATGGTGTTGACCAATGAAACGTTTTCTTTGGTGAAATTAATGCCCCAGGTGGTTATGTTCCTGGGCCAGAAAAACAAGCCCATCGCCGTCAGCGAAGAAGAAGCACGTCGTCTGCAAAAGCAGGTCGAAGAAGGCGCCGTTATCATGGATGACGTCGAATACGAAGTAGGCCAGGAAGTTCATGTTATCGACGGACCGTTCGCGAACTTTAACGGTATCGCGTCCGAAGTGGATAATTTGAAACAAAAAATGACCGTGACCATTTTGGTCTTTGGTCGTGAAACCAGTGTTGAATTGGACTTTACGCAGGTTGAAAGAGTATAAGATGAAAAAGTTTACGTGGATTGCACCGTGTAAAGAAAAGCTGAAAGATATGGTTACGGTGGCATTCATCATATCCGGGTTCAGGGCGAAAAATCCGGATTGGGCACGAAAGGCGATTACAGAATATTATGCCAGATTAAAGGCAAAGCAACGCTGGGTAGGACAAGAGTTTTTTGTGCGGTTTTTGTAAAAATCGCAAACCTGTGGTAGATGCGCCACATCGTACCACAACACGAACCAAACAAATGGAGTGAAAAAATGGCAAAAAAAGAAGTAAAGGGAGTGGTCAAACTGGTCGTTCCCGCAAAACAAGCGAATCCTGCGCCTCCGATTGGGCCGGCGTTGGGTGCGGCCGGCGTGAATATCGCCGAATTCTGCAAACAGTTTAACGACAAAACCGCGGACAAGGAACCGGGCATGCCGATTCCGTGCATCATCACGGTTTATACAGACCGCAGCTTTGAATTTATCATGAAGCTGCCGCCGGTGTCGTATTACATCAAAAAGGCGTTGAAGCTGAAAATCGGGTCCCACAAACCGGGCCGTGATTTCGTCGGGACCATTTCCCAGGACCAAATCAAACAGATTGCCGAAGCGAAAATGCCGGACTTGAATTGCTCTACCATTGAATCTGCGATGAACATCGTCGCCGGTCAGTGCCGTTCCATGGGCGTAAAGGTGGGGGAATAAGATATGAAAGTTACAAAAAGACAAAAAACTTGGGCAAATTTGGATACAGATAAAGTCTGGTCCATCGCCGATGCAATCGAAGCGTTGCGTCCGTATTGTTCCAAGAAGTTCGATGAAAGCTTGGAAATCGCCGTCCGTTTGGGCATCGATGTAGCCAAGGCTGACCAGAACATCCGTGGTATGTTGTCCCTGCCGAATGGCACGGGTAAAACTGTCCGCGTTGCGGTCTTTACCGCCAATTCCCAGGACGAAGCCAAAAAGGCCGGTGCCGATGTCGTTGGTGGCGAAGATTTGATTGAAAAAGTCGCGGCCGGCGAAATCAATTTCGACCGCGTTATCGCAACGCCCGACATGATGCCGAAAATGTCCAAGGTTGCACGTATCTTGGGGCCCAAAGGTTTGATGCCGAACCCGAAACTGGGTACGGTTACAAACAACGTTGCCGAAGCTGTTGCAACAGCCAAGGCGGGGCAGATTGAATACCGTGCGGAAAAGAAAGGTATCATCCACGCCGGTATCGGTAAAATGTCGTTTGACACACAAAAGCTGGTTGAAAACGCGACCGCGTTGATTGAACAGCTGAAAAAGGTCAAACCGGCATCCAGCAAGGGTCAGTACATCTTGGGTTGCGCGGTTGCGACCACCCAGGGCCCGGGCTTGAAAGTCGATGTGAAATAATCCATGCCATCCGGCGGATGCGCCGGATGGTAAAACAGATTTCTGTCCAAGACTGATGGTGCGGTCAAACGCTTAAACAAAACGCCATCATAGACAAAGAAAAAATTCTTTGGGGCAGGAACCAGCCCCGTCCGCGAAACCGGATGGGACACAGCCCCACCCCGGGGCAACCCGGGATGGAAAGTTAAACAAAGAAGCTTGAAGGAAAATGACAAAATGAGACGCGAAGAAAAATCAGATTTGATTTCAGCGTTACAGTCGTCCCTGAAAGAAGCGAACGGGGTTTTCGTTGTTGAAAACCATGGCTTGACCGTTAAAGAAATGGAAGGTCTGCGTAACGAATTGCGTGGCCTGGTTTCTGTGTTCAAAGTCGTTAAAAACCGTTTGATGAAGTTGGCGTTGAAAGACACCGACTTTGCACCCGTTTCCGATTTGATGAAGCGGCCCACCGCCGTCGCCGTTGCGACAGACGCGCTGGCCGTGACCAAGGTTTTGGCCAAATTTGCCGAAGCCCATCCTAATCTGACCATCGTTGGTGGTAAAATGGACGCGGAACTTCTGGATACAGACGGCGTTATGCAATTATCCAAGCTTCCGTCCCTGTTGGAAATCCGTGGCACAATCGCGCGTATCTTGGTCGAACCGGCGTCGCGCCTGGCCCGTGTATCCGCAGAGTATGGAAAAAAAGAACAATAATACAGAATGGAAACATTCTGCAAATCACCCGAATAGGAGTATAAAATGGCAGACATTCAGAAATTGGTTGAAGAATTGTCCAAATTGTCCGTTTTGGAAGCTGTTGAACTGTCCAAAGCGTTGGAAGAAACATGGGGCGTTAGCGCCGCCGCAGCTGTTGCAGTTGCAGCAGGTCCGGCAGCGGCCGCCGCAGAAGAAAAGACAGAATTTGACGTTATCCTGGCTGAAGCCGGTGCGAACAAATTGGCTGTCATCAAGGCTGTGAAAGACATCACAGGTTTGGGCTTGGGCGAAGCGAAAGCTTTGGTCGAATCCGCACCGAAGGCTGTCAAAGAAGCCGCCAGCAAGGACGAAGCTGAAAAGCTGAAAGCGACCTTGGAAGCCGCTGGCGCGAAGGTGGAATTGAAATAATTCTGCCGGGACCGGTTCGGTCCCACCAATCTGTAAAATCGCAAATTTGCGATTTCGCCGCCCGCTTGGGATGCTGTATATCCCAGGCGGGCATACAGGCGTAAAAAGGGACAGCGAATAATTCGCAAACTTTTTCGTTTGCAAAACACAAAAAAGAAAGGATTCAAAACATGGCAGTTATCCAGAAACTTAGAAAATCTTTTGGTAAAAGTTTTTTGCAAACTCCGCTTCCTGATTTAGTTGAAATTCAATATAATTCTTACAAAGATTTCTTGCAGGCTGATGTTGACCCACAAAACCGTAAAAATATTGGGTTGCAGAATGTATTTTCATCCATGTTTCCGATCAAGGATTATGCCGGCGTCGCAGACCTGGAATTTGTCGAATATACTTTGGACAAGCCTGTCTATAACGTAAAAGAATGCATGCTGCGTAATATGACGTATTCCAGCAAGCTGAAATTGAAGCTGAGATTGATTTTATGGGATGTTGCAGAAGATGGTAAGAAGTCTTTGCGCGATATCAAGGAACAAGAAATATTTATGGGCGAAGTGCCGCTGATGACTGAACGCGGCAGCTTTATCGCATCGGGCGTCGAACGTGTTATCGTTTCCCAGATGCACCGCGCCCAGGGTGTTGTGTTCGGTACGACCAAAGAATCCAAGGTCGCTGGGAACCCGGTTACGTATACAGCGCGTATCATCCCCGAACATGGCAGCTGGATTGATTTCGAAGAAGCCAAGGGCGTTATCTATGTCCGCATCGACCGTCGCCGCAAAATCCCGGCAACGGTGTTGTTGCGTTGTCTGCCGGCGGCCGAAGATGAAAAGAAATGGTTGGCCGACCCGCGCAAGACATCCATCCGCGGGATGAGTGAAACTGAAATCTTGTCCGCGTTTTATCAGCGTATCCCGTTGGCCTTTGACGGCAAACTGTGGGTTGGTGAAACCGCCACATTCGAAGGGTTGGATAAATATCGCCTGAATTACGATATTGTTAACCCCAAGGACAAGAAAGTTTTGGCGTCCAAGGGCGACCGTTTGAATGCAAAACGTTTGGCCAAAATTATGGCCGCGTCCAAAGAATTCGGCGTGGCCACAGATGCCCTGATTGGCGAATATCTGTTCGACCCGATTATGGTTGGCGACGAAGTGTTGTTCCCGGCCGGTACCGAAATCACAGAAGAAGTTTTGGCCGATTTGGAAAAGCGGGATATTAAAAACATTTCCCTGATTTCCATCGACAATGCCACCATCAGCGCGCATATCCGCAACACTTTGATGGCCGACAAGACCACCAACCGCGAAGAAGCGTTGATTGAAATTTATAACATTATCCGTCCGGGCGAACGTCCGACACTGGAAGCGGCCATCAATCTGTTCCTGCGCCAGGGATTTGAAGCCGCGTATTATGATTTGTCGGCGGTGGGCCGCTTTAAAATGAACAAGCGTCTGAAAATCGAATCCGGCAAGAAGCCCGAAGATGAACGTTTGTTGACCAAGGCGGATTTCTTGGCCGTGTTGAAAACACTGACCAACATTATCGATCGCAAAGACGTCGTCGATGATATCGACAATCTGTCGAACCGTCGCGTCCGCACCGTTGGCGAATTGTTGGAACAGAATTTCCGCACCGGGATGGTTCGTATCGAACGTCTGGTCCGCGAAGCGCTGTCCAGCCCGAATATTGCCAATATGCAGCCCCAGGATGTCATTAACGTTAAACCGTTGATGTCGCTGGTGTCTGAATTCTTGGGCACGTCCCAATTGTCCCAGTTTATGGACGCGTACAACCCGTTGGCAGAATTGGAACACAAGCGTCGTATTTCGGCCCTGGGGCCGGGTGGGTTGAACCGCGATCGCGCCGGTATCGACGTCCGCGACGTTCACCCGACACACTATGGCCGTTTGTGCCCCATCCACACCCCCGAAGGGGCCAACATTGGGCTGATTAACCATTTGGCCGCGTATGCACGTGTAAATCCGTATGGATTTATTGAAACACCGTACTATGTGGTCGAAAACAGTAAAATTACAGATAAAATCGTTTATCTGACGGCGGACGAAGAATTGGGCCACAAAATCGCCCAGGGTAACACACCCACAACCGCCGCGGGCATTCTGTCCGAAGACGTCGTGACCGCACGCGTTGACGGCGAATTTACCATGGTGCCCAAAGAAGAAATCGATTTAATCGACGTTGAACCGCGTCAGGTTATGTCCATCGCAACCGGTTTGATTCCGTTCGTTGAATCGGACGACGCCAACCGTGCGTTGATGGGTTCGAACATGCAACGCCAGGCCGTGCCGTTGTTGCGCGTCGAAGCCCCGCTGGTCGGGACCGGTATCGAACGCGAAGTGGCGCGTGATTCCCGCACCGGTAAGGTTGCAAAACACAGCGGTGTCGTTGAATCCGTTGATGCAAACCGTATCGTGGTTAAATGTATGAACAGCCGCAACGTTGTGACCGGGGTTGATATTTACAACCTGGAAAAATTCGAACGGTCCAACAGTGAAACGTTGATTCATCAGAAACCCCTGGTCAAGGTGGGCGACCGCATTTCCGCGGGCGACATCATTGCCGACGGTTCGTCGATGAATTACGGTGAATTGGCATTGGGACGCAACGTTTTGGTCGCGTTCATGCCGTGGCGTGGGTATAACTATGAAGACTCTATCGTTATTTCCGAACGCATTTCCCGCGACGACGTTTATACTTCGGTTAAAATCGTTGAAAAAGAATTCAAGGTTCGTGATACGCAGTTGGGGCCGGAAAGCTTTACCCGCGACATCCCGAACGTCAGCGAAGAAGCACTGAAAAATCTGGACGAATCCGGTATTATTTACGTCGGTGCACGCGTGAAACAGGGCGACATCTTGGTCGGTCGTGTTTCGCCGAAATCTGAAACACTGCTGACCCCGGAAGAAGCGCTGTTGCGCAACATCTTTGGGGAAAAGGCATTGAATGTCAAAGATACATCGCTGCGCGTGGGGCCGAACGAAGAAGGGACAGTTATCGGCGTGAACGTCTTGACCCGTCATGGTGTCAAAAAAGACGAACGCACCCAGATGATTGAACTGCAAAAAATCGAAAAGATTAACAAAGACCGCGAAGAAGAAATCGCCATTATCGAAAAGGGCTTTGCCGACCAAATCTTCCAAATCGCCGAAGGCGCCGTTATTGACGCCGGCACAGGCAGCTTGAAACCGTTTGTCGGGAAAAAGCTGACCGAAGAAGTGTTCGAAGGTATCCGCCCCGCCGATATGAAGAAAATTGTCGTGCGCAACAAAGAAGCGCAGACACGTATCGATGAATTGCGCGAACAGCATATTATTAAATTAAAGCTGTTGAACGAAAAAGCCGACGCCGAAGTGGCCAAGGCAACCGAAAGCAATTCGTTGAACGCAGGCGTCTTGAAAGAAGTCAAGGTCTATATCGCGCACAAGATGAAGTTACAGCCCGGGGATAAAATGGCCGGTCGTCACGGGAACAAGGGTATTGTTTCCAAGGTTGTCCCGATCGAAGACATGCCGCACCTGGCCGATGGGACACCGGTTGACTTGGTCTTGAACCCGTTGGGGGTACCGTCGCGTATGAACATTGGTCAGATTCTGGAAACCCACTTGGGCATGGCCGCCCGTACACTGGGCCAGCAGATTGGCGATGTTCTGGAAGAAGTCAAACAAAAACGTGCCGTGACAGATGATTTGCGCAGCGTCATGGGCAAGGTATATGGCAAAGATGTATCCGAAAAACTGGATAAAATGACCGATACCGATGTCCGCGCCGAAGCCGCTTTGTTACGCAATGGTGTTCCGATGGCGACACCGACGTTCGACGGGGCCACACCCGAAGATATTCGTCGGATGTTGAAACTGGCAAAATTGCCGGAAACCGGTCAGTTCACCCTGTACGACGGGATGACGGGTGAAAAGTTTGCACGTCCGGTAACCGTTGGCGTGATGTACATGCTGAAACTGCATCACTTTGTTGATGAAAAGATTCACGCACGTTCGATTGGTAATTATTCCCTGGTTACACAACAGCCGTTGTCCGGTAAAGCCCACATGGGTGGTCAGCGACTGGGGGAAATGGAAGTTTGGGCGTTGGAAGCGCATGGCGCCGCACACTTGTTGCGCGAAATGTTGACCGTCAAATCGGACGACATCGCGGGCCGAAACAAGATGTACGAATCCATCATTTCCGGCAGCAACGACATCCAAACCGGCACACCAGAAGCCTTTAACGTATTTGTACGTGAATTGCGCGGGCTGGGGCTGGCCATGACACCGAAGAAAATTGATTAGTGGCGGGGGCATTCGTGACCGATGATGCTGTCGGTCACACTTGCCACTAGCACTTTTAGCGACGATAAGGAGCAAAAATACATGACCAATATGTTGCAAAAGATATTTGGACAAATCGAAACCAAAGAACAGTTCGACGCCCTGCGAATCACAATCGCATCGCCCGAAGAAATCCTGTCTTGGTCCCATGGCGAAGTTAAAAAGCCGGAAACAATTAACTATCATTCTTTGAAACCAGAAGCAGACGGGTTGTTCTGTCAGCAGATTTTTGGACCGGTCAAAGATTATGAATGCGCGTGCGGCAAATATAAACGCATCAAGTTCCGCGGCGTGGTCTGCGAACGTTGCGGCGTGGAAATTGGCGCGTCGTCGGTGCGTCGTGAACGCATGGGGCACATCAAACTGGCCATGCCGGTGTCCCATACTTGGTTCATGCGCGAAGGCAAAATCGCAACACTGTTGAATAATCTGCCCCAGAAAAAACTGGAACAGGTTATCTATTACGATGCCTATATCGTGACGGAACCGGGGCTGACGTCTTTGAAAATGTACGACGTCATCAGCGAAGATGAATACCAGGCCGCCGTCGAAGAATTTGGCGCGGATGCGTTCCATGTCGGCATCGGTGCCGAAGGCGTGCGCAATATTATCGCCAACCTGGATATGGGTGACGAACGCCGCCGTCTGCGCGCGGAATTGGCCGAAACCAAATCCGAAGCCAAACGCAAGGCGTTAATCAAACAATTGAAACTGGTCGAAGCATTCCTGGAATCCAAGACCGACCCGGCATGGATGTTGCCGGATATTCTGCCGGTTATTCCGCCAGATATGCGTCCGCTGGTCACACTGGATGCGGGCCACGTTGCGGCGTCCGATTTGAACGATTTGTATCGTCGCGTGATTATCCGTAACAACCGTTTGAAAAGATTTATTGACATGCACGCGCCGGAAATCATCGTCCGCAATGAAAAGCGCATGTTACAGGAAGCCGTTGATTCCCTGTTTGACAACGGTCACAAGGCACGCCCGATGGTGTCCCAAAACCGCCGCCCGCTGAAATCTCTGTCGGATTCGTTGCGCGGGAAATCCGGTCGTTTCCGTATGAACATGTTGGGTAAGCGTGTGGATTATTCCGGCCGTAGTGTTATTGTGTCGGGGCCGTCGTTGAAACTGCACCAGGTGGGGCTGCCCAAGACAATGGCGTTGGAATTGTTCAAACCGTTCGTGTTTGCGCGTCTGTTGGCGGGGGATTATGCCAACACGTTAAAGACCGCCCGCAAGATGGTTGAAAACGGCGAAGAAATCGTTTGGGAAATCCTGGAAAAGGTTATTTACCAGCATCCGGTTCTGTTGAACCGTGCGCCGACATTGCACCGTTTGTCCCTGTTGGCGTTTGAACCCGTCTTGATCGAAGGCAAGGCTATCCGTTTGCACCCGTTGGTGTGTAAGGGATTTAATGCCGACTTTGACGGTGACCAGATGTCCGTGCACGTGCCCATTTCGCTGGAAGCGCAATTGGAAGCGCGCACATTGATGTTGTCGTCCAATAACGTTCTGTCGCCCGCGAACGGCGAACCCATGATTGAATTGTCCCAGGACATGGTGTTGGGGATTTACTATATTTCGCTGATTAATGGCGAACATACGGAAAAATCACCGCGCTTTGCCAATATGGACGAAGTCAAACTGGCGCTGGAAAACAAGACCATCACGCTGCACACACCGATTGTTGCGCGTATCAATGGCAAGACATACAAAACAACCGCCGGTCGCATGATTTTGGGTGAACTGTTGCCCAAGAAAGACAACATGCCGTTCGATTTGGTCAACAAAGTATTTTCCAAGAAAGAAATCAAGAATCTGTTGGCGACAACATACGAACGTTGCGGCGACAAAGATATGATTCTGTTGGCCGACGCCTTAAAGAACACCGGGTTCGAACAGGCCGCGCGCAGTGGTATTTCCATCGGTTTTGACGATATCGTCATCCCCGAAGAAAAGAAAGAAATGATTGCTGGTGCGGAAAAAGCCGCCGAAGAAATCGAACAGCAGTACCAGAATGGGTTGCTGTCCCATGGCGAAAGATATAACAAGTTGATTGACTTGTGGCAGAAAACCACCGATAAACTGGGGGATTTGGCATATGCCGCGTTGGGCAAGACCGAAGGCGACAATTGGAATTCCGTTCTGATGATGGCGTTGTCCGGTGCCCGTGGGTCCAAGGGTCAGATTCAGCAGTTGGCCGGTATGCGTGGTATGATGCAGAAACCCGACGGTTCTATTATCGAAGTTCCGATTATCTCGAACTTTAAAGAAGGGCTGACCATGTCCGAATACTTTACGTCCACCCACGGTGCGCGTAAGGGGATGTCGGATACGGCGTTGAAAACCGCCGAAGCGGGTTATTTGACCCGTCGTTTGGTGGAATTGGCCCAGAATACCGTTATTACCGAACACGATTGCGGTACAACCGAATACATCACAGCCAAACCTGTGTACCAGGGGTCAAGCCTGTCGGTTGCGCTGGGGGATGTTGTTTTGGGCCGTACGGCGGCGCATGACATCGTTCATCCCATTACCAAAGAAGTTATTGTGCCGGCCGGTGAATTGGTCACCAAATCCGCCGCCAAAAAGATTAACGAAGCCGGTATCCCGTCCGTTGACGTCCGCAGCGTTTTGACGTGTTGCAGTGACGGTCTGTGCGCCAAATGTTATGGTATGGATTTGTCGCGCGGGTCGTTGGCCCACGTCGGCGAAGCGGTCGGTGTTATCGCGGGGCAATCGATTGGTGAACCCGGGACCCAGTTGACGCTGCGTACCTTCCACATTGGGGGGATTGCGTCCGGGGGCGCAGAAAGCCACTTTATCGAAGTGCCGGTGTCCGGGACCATCAAATTGTCGGGTGTCAACACGATTAAAAATTCGGTGGGCCGTATTGTGGTGCTGTCCCGTAACGGCGAATTGTCCGTTGTCGATGACAAGGGGGACAAACTGTTCACGGCGGCGTTGCCGTATGCGTCAATGCTGATTGTCAATGACGGCGACAGTGTTGAAAAGGGCGCCAAGGTGGCCGAATGGGATCCGTATTCCAACACCATCATCGCGGAAAAAGATGGTATTGTGAACTTTAACGATTTGGTTGAAAACGTTTCGTTCCAAGAAGAAGTTGACGCCGTAACCGGTATCGTTTCGCGCAAGGTTATCAATTGGAAGACCAATACCAAAAAGGCGTTGAAGCCCGCGGTAACATTGGTTGATGACAAGGGGAATGTGGTTTCCCTGGGCGGGAAAAAGATTGCGGAATATCTGTTGCCGATTTATTCGGTACTGAATGTGGCCAACGGCGACCGCGTTGCCGCCGGCGACATCTTGGCCCGCATCCCGGTTCAGACAAAACGTACCAGCGACATTACTGGCGGTCTGCCGCGCGTCGAAGCGCTGTTGGAAGTCCGCCGCCCGACCAACCCGGCATTGCTGGCCGAAGTTGACGGGACAATCGAACTGGAAGACGCCAAGTCCAAAATCATCATCCGTATCGAACCCGATGACGGTACCGCACCGGTCGAATACGCCGTGCCAAAGGGAACAAACCTGTTGGTGCGCAGCGGCGATACCGTGAAAAAGGCGGAAAAGCTGGTCGATGGCGACCCCGTGCCGCAGGATATTCTGCGCATCTTGGGCCAGAAAGCATTGGCGACATTTATGGTCGAACAGATCCAGCAGGTTTACCGTTTGCAGGGCGTTATCATCAACGACAAACATATTGAAATCTTGATTCGTGAAATGACACGCCGTGTGGAAATCACCAATCCGGGCGATACGGGCTTCTTGATGGGCCAAGTGGTTGACCGCGTCGATTTCGAAGAAGAAAATGCACGCGTTATCCGCGATGGCGGCAAAGCGGCCGAAGCATCCCAGGTCTTGGTCGGTTTGACCCGCGCATCCCTGACATCACGTTCGTTCATTTCCAACGCGTCGTTCCAACAGACGACCAAGGTGTTGGTTGATGCCGCCATCAGCGGTGCGACCGATAAACTGGTCGGGATTAACGAAAACCTGATTGTGGGTCGTTTGATTCCGATTGGAACCGGGGCATATGTCCGCCGCGTGCGCGAAATCGCCAAGGAAGAAGAAAAAGCGGAAAAATTGGCCCGCGAAGGTAATGTTCAGCAACAGTTGCTGGATATCTAAGGACCCAGTGGTACCGATTGCGCCCGATGACCCAATGATGGGCCGGGCGCAGACGGTGCGAAATCTGATGGGGGTGGTCGCATTCCCATGGACCGGACATCGACGTAAAGTTTTTCTTGCATATCCGCAAGATTTTAATAAAATGTCCAATTGTAAATTATAAAAGGATTGTAAAATGGCAACGCCAAAAAGTAAAACAAGCAAAGCACGTTCCGCACAGCGTCGTTCCCATGATGCGCTGAATATCATGCCGTCCACCGTTTGCAAGGCATGCGGCGAAAAGAAACGCCCGCATCACGTTTGCGCGGCTTGCGGGTCTAAATAATCTGTAACAAGATATATTGGCAGAAGGGGCGGTTCATTTAATTGTGCCTTCTGCTTTTTTTATGTGCTATGTCCAGCGAAAAACAAATTATTTCAATTGATGCAATGGGCGGGGATAAGGCGCCCGGGGCCGTGTTGGGTGGAATGAACCAGTTCCTGTACCAGAATGGCGAAGATACGGTATTCTTTCGTGTGTTTGGCGATGAAAAACGTCTGCGCAAGATGATGAACAAATATCCGCGCGTCGCGCGCAATTGTGAAATCATCCATGCGCCCGATGTTATCCGTGGCACGGACAAGGTGCGCGATGTCATCCGCCATGCCCAGAATACATCCATGTATATGGCCATCAAAGATGTCCGCGAAGGTAATTCCACCGCCGTCATCAGTGCGGGTAACACCGGCGTGTTGATGGCGCTGTCGAAATTGGCACTGAAAACGGTCGATGGGATTTCGCGTCCGGCAATCACAACCATGTTGCCGTCGGGCGGCGGGGATTCGCGCGTTGTCATGCTGGATTTGGGGGCCAATGTTCGGTGTGATGCGGAAAATCTGTTCGATTTTGCCATCCTGGGCAGTGTTTATGCCGACGTTATCGGTCATATGCCCCATCCGAAATTGGGTGTTTTGAATATCGGTGAAGAAGACACCAAGGGGAACGAAACCCTGCAACGTTTGAACAAATTGCTGATGGCGCATCGTGACCAATTGCCGTATGAATATATCGGCTTTGTCGAAGGGACCGATATCAGCGCCGGTAACGTCCAGGTTGTCGTCACCGACGGGTTCACCGGTAACATCGTTTTGAAAACGGTGGAAGGCACCGCAAAATTGATTAAGCGCGTGTTGATGGAAAATTTGAAAAAATCTGTGCTGGCGGTTGTCGGGGCATTTTTCTTGGTCCATGTGTTCAAGCGTTTGAAACATAAAATTGACCCGCGTTCATATGCGGGGGCGATGTTCTTGGGGCTGCGTGGGTTTGCGATTAAAACACACGGCAACAGTGACGCATTGGCGTTCGCAAACGCGATACGCAGTGCACTGAATTTAACCAAATCGGATGTGTATCATAAAATCAGTGCGCATGTGGATGCGCTGGCACCGATCAAGGCTGAATTAATGGCCGAACAATAATCATCCCCCGTATGGGGGATTTTTTGTTTGCGCCCCGCCCATGGCGGGGATTTTATTCACTGGATTGCCGCAGTCGTTTCACTCCTTCGCAATGACAATGGTGTCTAATTTCCAGGAACTTTATCACCCTTGTCATTGCGAGCCACGATAGTGGCGCGGCAATCCAGTCAATAAACCAACACACCTGGCGTGATATAATTCTTGAAACTTCGCGCGGGGTGCGATATACTGGATTCGCATTGGGAAACCGGTGTAGGCTTCAAAACCTAATAGTACTGTCAGTGATGACATTAAACTATCTCCAACTTTAATCGGTTGGGGGGCTGTGAATATATTGAATAAACAGCGCTATTGTACTAATAGTTTTGAACCTCCAACCACCCAAATGTCTTGGGTGGTGTTTTTATAAAGGAGTTAAAACTATGGCTAAATTATTAATCGACGCCAATTACTATGGCAGCGTGATGCGTCATGCGCGCGAACATTTGAAAATCAGTGTTGCCGACGCGGCAAAATTATTGAAAATGAACAAGAAAGATTATCAGAAATGTGAACGTGGGCAGGCGCTGTTTGATATCGGGATACTGCGTCGTTTCTTTCACGGGGCGTTTGCACTGCTGGTGATAAAACGCAGCCGCGACAATTTGTAACACCAATCCTGGGATGCAACCAATAAAAAACACCGGTATTTACCGGTGTTTTTAATGATTTACGCAACACGTTTTCTGAATTCGGTGCTGGGGCGGAATGTTGCCACGCGACGCGCAGAAATAATCGCCGGCGCGCCCGTTTTCGGGTTGCGGCCCATACGTGGGGCCTTGTCCAAAATCTTGAAACTGCCCAGACCCGCAAACTTGACTTCTTCGCCGTGGATTAATGATTCCTGGATTTCCCCGAAAATCACATCCACCAGTTTGTACGAATCCGTCGTGGTCAGACCGAACTGTTCACGCAATTTGTTTGCAAAATCCATTCTGGTAATTGTTGCCATGTGTTTACACCCTGATTAACGCCGCACCCCATGTCAGACCACTGCCAAATGCGGGGTACAAGATTAACTGACCCTGTTTAATCAAACCGTTGTCCATCCCATACGCCAACGCCAATACGCCCGACGCGCCGCTGGTGTTTGCATGCTTGTCCACGGTGACCAAAATCTTTTCCAACGGGAACCCCAGTCTTTCCGCGCCACTGTTGATAATGCGCAGATTTGCCTGGTGCGGGATAATCCAATCGACGTTGTCCGCCGTGATGCCCGCATGTTCCATGATGTAACTGGCGGCTTCGGGCATTAATGTCACGGCCTTTTTATACGTTTCGGGTCCGTTCATGGAAATCTTGTGGTCGGGTGTCCCGTGCAGCATGTCGAACGATTTCCCGTCACCCATCACGACCGTATCGATAATCCCGGAATAACTGGACGTGGAATGTTCGAAAATCAGCGCGCCCGCCCCATCGCCGAACAATACGGCGGTGCTGCGGTCGTCCCAATTGATAAAGCGGGACATTTTTTCCGCGCCGATAACCATGATGCGGCGGTACATCCCCGCGGTAAAGAACGCGCGCGCGCAATGCAGCGCATAAATATATCCCGTACATGCCCCGCGCACGTCAAATCCGGGCTGGTCCCGGGTGGCGCCCAATTTCCCCAGAATCTGGACCCCGACCGACGGGAAATCCAATTCAGATGTCGTTGTTGCAACCACGACCATATCGATATCATCGATGGTTAAATTTGCGCGTTCCAACGCCCGCTGTGCGGCAATGACGCCCATATCAACAACGGTTTCGTCATCGCGTGCAAAGTGACGTTCGCGCATCCCGGTGCGTTGCACAATCCATTCATCGGATGTATCCATAATTTTTTCAAAATCTTGATTGGTCATAATTTTTTCAGGCAAATATGACCCGTACCCAACCAGTCTGCTACCCATACTTTTTCTCCATATTGTTTGAACATTATAGTCTGGCGGATAATAACTTGCAATATTAAAATCCAGCGAATAAGATATAAGGAACACGTCCCCATAGTTCAATCGGATAGAACAAATTCCTCCTAAGAATTAAATGGCGGTTCGATTCCGTCTGGGGATACCAACTGAATAAAAAATTTTTTGGCGTTTGGCGCAAAATTGCGTATAATATACATCATGAAAAACAAAGCTGTTAAAATTGGAATCGCGGCGTCATTGTTGCCGCATGTCTTTTGTTGCGGTCTGCCGATTGCGCTGTCGATTGTGGGATTGATTGCGCCGGAATCTGCGCATCTGCATATTATTCCGCAATGGCTGGAACCGTGGCTGTTCGTGTTTTCCGCCGGGATGTTGGGTCTGTCGTGGGTGTTGGTGGTGCGTGATTGCCGATGCGAATGCGACCATTGCCACGGCAATGACGGCCACAAACCCCAGAAATTTATTTTGGGCATCATCACCCTGATTTTTATCACCAGTGTGATTTTACATCTGATGGCGCATTAATAAAACAAAACGGGGCCCGCCCCCGTTTTTCATTTATCGCCCCAAAATAATGGGGTGACAATTTTCAAAACTTGCGTTATAATATACCCCGTGGTGGCCGATGGCGCCATGGGGCTTTACAACCCGTTGAACGCGTCCGTGTGACGATAAACATTCCAATCTTGTCGGTTGGAGTGTGGTGAATACATTGAATAAACCGCGCAATTCGTTCAATTGTTGTAAAACTCCAACCACCCGAAACGTTTCTGGTGGTTTTATTTTTTGTTCGGGGTTAACAATGAAATTTGTTTTATGGACAATTGCGTGCGTGATGGGAATGCCGGCGGTGGCATGGGGCGTATGCGATGGGGGGATGTATTTAAACGGCACCACATGCGAAAAATGCGTCGATGGGTATTATTGTCCCGGTGACGACACGCAACATCCATGTCCGACGGACACGACCGATTGGTACGGATTCGTATCGACACTGTACCCGGTGGACCGGGTGACGCAACAATCATGGCTGATGTCGTGGAACCCCGGTTCATCGACAAACGGGGCCATCTGGCCGGCACATTGTTTCGCAGGTGTCTTTATATCCAGCCCATATGGGGAACTGTATATCGAAAGCTGGTATAATGGCACCGATTACTGGAATGGCCAATCCGCATTTTTATGGTACCGGGCCAACCCCGGATATTATTTGGCCCAATATGTGGGGACAACATGGCACACGTGGTACCGATACGCCCGGCCATGCACAAATCTGCCGGAACATGCGCATTATACCGGGGCCGGCACGCCCGCACAATCCGACAGTTCGCCGACCAACGACTGTCCATGGGAATGCGACGCGGGTTATGGCAATCACGATGGCACATGCGTGCCCCTGTGCGGGGCCGGAATTGGGAAAATAAAAACCGGAAATGGGCGCACGTTTAATTTGTATCCGGTGGCATATACCACGCCTTCATTGCGCATTGGATATGGCGGCAAAACATGCTATGGCGTGTTAAAGTCGGGCGCGGCCGCATCAATCAACGTGCGATACAACGACCAAACGTATCACCTGTCTGACTAAGGCTGGATTTTCATCCTGTATATTTTGCGCCATCGCTGTGATACAATGTCCCCAGAAACAGAAAGGTTATATCATGCCCCTGAAACAAGGTTGCACCCGCAAAACCATATCCGAAAACATCCGCGCCGAAGTCCACGCCGGCCGCCCCCAGAAACAGGCGGTGGCGATTGCCCTGTCGATTGCGGACAAAAACGCATACAAATGCCGCCCCCGCAAACCGTCCCTGAAAAAGGCGAAATAAAATCCCCGGCAACCGCCGGGGTTTTTGTTATGTCACTTTGTCCCCTTTTGGCATCCCATAACGCGCACAATGCCCTATTCCTGGATTGCCACGCGGATGCGCGCTACAAATTATCGCGGCTGCGTTTTATCACCAGCAGTGCAAACGCCCCGTGAAAGAAACGGCGCAGTATCCCGATATCAAACAGCGCCTGGCCACGTTCACATTTCTGATAATCTTTCTTGTTCATTTTCAGTAATTTTGCCGCGTCGGAAACACTGATTTTCAAATGTTCGCGCGCATGACGCATCACACTGCCGTAATAGTTTGCGTCGATTAATAATTTTGCCATAGTTTGACTCCTTATTTTTTTTAAGCAAAAAAACACCGCCCGACAACATTGTGGGCGGTTGGAGGTTCAAAACTATTAGTACAATAGCGCTGTTTATTCAATATATTCACAGCCCCCCAACCGATTAAAGTTGGAGATAGTTTAATGTCATCACTGACAGTACTATTAGGTTTTGAAGCCTACACCGGTTTCCCAATGCGAATCCAGTATATCGCACCCCGCGCGAAGTTTCAAGGAATTTAAATTTATTGGTGTGGGGATTTTTTTTACTGGATTGCTTCGCCGATGGCTCGCAATGACAAGGGTGTTGAATTGCCTGGCACTGTATCTCCTTTGTCATTGCGAGCCACGTCAGTGGCGTGGCAATCCAGGGAAATGGTCGTGATGATAAAAAACTGTCGGGACAGATGTCCCGACAGTGCTCCCTTCCTTCCGGATGACCGGAAACTGTTATGCCGCCATGGCAAACTTGTCGGATGTGGCGTCGCCCGCATCCATAATCTTTTTCGCTTCGGCAAAGACCATTTCTTTGACGCGCAGTGCCAAGGCCTTGGTATCCATGCTTTCGGCCGCGACGTCGAAATTATCCGTGCGAATCTGTAACGATACGTATGCACCAACCAGTGACGGACGGGACAAATCTTCGATTGAACGCGGCGCGTTATTGTGGCCGATTTGCAGTTCGTCACCCAGCGATACGATTTGGCGGTCTTCGTTGACCCAAACAGTTGTCGTCAGGACTTTGTTCAGGGCAATCATAATTTCTTTGATATTCTTTTGCATGATGCGGTTCCCCCCTTTCTTTTGATTGAAATCAAAAATCCAAGCCAGAGTTTGTATTTACAAATTCCTGAGTTAAATTTTTTGTTTCGCTTTCGTTTTTACCAGAATTCCGGTTTTTGGGCGGTTTTCTGGGCTTTTTGTTGGTTTCTTGGTTGTCTATACACGAATCATAGAACAAAAACGAATCGATGGTCAAGCGAAAAATGTATTTACTGGCATTTTATTTCAAAAATATGAAATTTTACTTAGAAAACCATGAAATCCCATGAATTGATTATACAATGTCATTGACAACCATAAATGCCCGTGCTACGGTAACATCAGAAGCCAGAAGGATGCACGGGCACGCGCCCCACACGGAACACTGAAATGTCATTGTTTCTCTCATCTTATGAAAACCGTTTGGATACAAAGGGACGCATTTCCGTCCCGGCGTCTTTCCGCGCTTCGGTGGCCGGTGACGCATTTGCAGGCGTCGTTTTATACCGGTCGTTCACCCATAATTGTATCGAAGGCATGACCATGGCGCGCATGGAAAAATTGGCGGCGGCAACCGACCAAATGGGCGTCTTTGACAGCGAACTGGATGATTTGTCGGCCATGCTGTTTGCCGATGCGCGGCCGCTGATGTTCGATGTGACGGGCCGTATTGTCATCCCCGCCGAATTGTTACAGCATGCCGGTATCACCGACAGTGCCGTTTTTGTCGGCCGCGGCAACAGTTTTCAAATCTGGAACCCGGCGGCATTCCGCGCGGCCCAGGAAAAATCCCTGGATAATTTGCGCACGCTGCGCCCCAATCTGCGGGTGGCAGGATAACAAACCTGTACCATTTATTGACGTTGTATTCTACCCTGGGGGCTGAAAGATGGGGGCGGTTCGCCATCCAATGATTTATGTATTGGTAATTCAGTTTCAGCAACAGGAGAGAGAAATGACACACGAAGATATTTGGAATGCCATTGAACGCTTTGCCAGCGAACACAAAATGTCTTGTTCGGGATTGGCCAAGTGCAGCGGTCTGGATCCGACGACGTTTAATCGCAGCAAACGCTGGTCCAAAGAAGGCAAGCCCCGTTGGCCGTCCATGCACAGTCTGTCCAAAATTTTGGCGTCCACCGGTGCCCGCATGGACGATTTTGCCAAGTTTATTCCAACCCCATTGCCCGACGCGGGACATGAAAAATAAAAACCCGGCAAACGCCGGTTTTTTTATTCGGAATAATAACAACCACTGGTATATGTACCGGGGTTGTTTGCATCCACAAATCCCATCAAATCGTACGTGCCACTGTTGTCTTTGGCGGTGATGGGCCCCAGGGACATTGACGCCAAACATGTTGTAATCCCCATGCCCGGTGTGGTGGACGTATTGATAAATATGCCGGATGTTGATCCCGACGCCCCGTTGACCGTGACCCATTGGCCGTTGATGTTTTGGTATCCCGAACATTGCGCGCAACAGGCGGTAATTGATTCCAACGATGAATACGTTCCGGTGCATGTCCCGCCCAAATTCGTCGGGGTGTAATAACCGTTCGCACAACTGTTAAAACGATAGTAGGTGTAATTTGCGGCCTCTATCGGCATAACCTGGACGCGGCATCCCGTGGCATTGGTGGCGCATGCGCCGGGCTGGCCGTACGACGGACTGGCCAGGCAACAGCCCACAGAAAACAGCAGCCCCGTATCTTCGCAGACAATGCCGGTCTGATTACAGCGACCACTTTTGCAGCCCGGATAATCAATGGTCCCCATGGCGTTCATACATGTTTCGCGCGCCGGCGCCAAGGCATTGCTGCCGGTGGGGACACTGGACCAGCTGGCAAAGTATCGATACCCGCCGCCGTCGCTGTTGTATGAACATTTTTTGTAATTTAAATTACCCGCGGTTTCGTTCGTCCACGTGGTGCAATTATTCACGTCTGCATGACCGCGATTGACAATAATTCCAAACGCCGCAACCATGCCGCCGGCAATTCGTATCATGATGTGTTTCATAAATTCCCCCCGTTAATTTGCCGGGCCCAACCGGTGGTTTGGATTGGGCAATCTTTCCGATTGACGGGGCGGCGGAAACGGTGATATAATGGGGTCACAGGGCAAGAAAAAATACCACTAAAATAAATGACCGTTTATTTTGGCGGTATTTTTTTATGGCGCGTGCGGCGGATTCCCGCGGGGGCCATGCCGTTGCACCCGGCATGGATTTTTTTCACCAAACGCCAAAAAAATCCCCGGCCATCGCCGGGGTTTTTGTTACCACAATTTAATGCGGTTTTCTGGGGCCACATACAGTTTGTCGTTTTCTGTGATGTGGAACGCGTCATACCACGCGTCAATGTGCGGTAATATGCCGTTCACGCGCCAGCGTGACAGTGAATGTTCGTCGGTTTTTGTCCGCAATAAAATCGCGTCGTCGCGGATGTTGCCGGCTTCGGTTCCGGCATAGGCGACAAAGAAACGCATGTCGCCGGTCATGCCGTGTTCATCGGTTGCGGCGGGTGTGGCAAAATTCTGGTACGCGGTGAACGCGATTGTAACGCCGCCGTAATCGGCCAGATTTTCGCCCAGTGTGAATTCGCCGTTTGCATGCGTGTTTGGCGCCACCAAAATATTGTCAAAGAATTTGCGCAGGACGTTTGCCCGTGCGTCAAAGCGCGCGCCATCGTCCGCCGTCCACCAATCGCGCAGGTTGCCATCGCGGTCAAATTTGCGTCCGGTGTCATCAAACCCATGTGTCATTTCGTGTCCGATTGTGGACCCGATTGCGCCATAATTAAACGCGTCGTCCGCATTCATGTCAAAGAACGGGTATTGCAGAATGCCGGCCGGGAAACAAATTTCATTTGTTGACGGGTCGTAATACGCATTGACTTCGTGTGCGTTCATATACCACAGCGACGGGTCGTTCGGACCGCCGATTTTTTCCAACCAAAAGCGGTCCTGGAATTCGGCGACGCGCACCATGTTGTCCCACAGGGAATCATCACGGATTTCCAATTTGGAATAATCACGCCAACGGTCGGGGTATCCGATTTTTGCACGGAATGTGGACAGTTTTTCCAGGGCTTTTTCTTTGGTAGCAATCGACATCCATTCCAGTTTTTCAATCCGCATTTTATATGCACGTTGCAGATTCTGAACCAATTGCTGCATGCGCTGTTTCGCCGCGGGGGAAAAGTATTTTTCAACGTACAGACGGCCGATTTCTTCGCCCAGGGAATCGTCCAGCAAATATACCGCGCGTTTCCACCGTGCCTTGGGCGTGGGTTGTCCCGACATGGTGCGGTTGTAAAAATCAAATGCGATTTCGTATGTTTTGTCGTCCAACAACGACACGCCAGAATTAATCATGCGCCATTTTAAATAAGTCTTTATCAAATCCAAATCGGTGTCGTGCATGATTTTGATGGATTCGGAAATGGCATCTGGTTGTGCAATGTTGATAAATTCGGGATTTGCGCCGCGCGCCGCCAAAAACGCATCCCAATCAAAGTCCGGATATTCGGCGCGGATTTGCGCCAGCGACATCTTGTGATAATTGGCGTGGGGGTCGCGCAGCTTTTCCTTGGTATGAAAAGATTTTGCCATGCGTTCTTCGAATGCATAGAGTTTATCTGCGTCCACCGCAATGCCAAAATTCGCCATTTGGTCCGTGATGTATTTTTTATATTTGGTGCGGATTTCACGGGATTTTTCGTCGTCGTCAAAATAATAATCGCGCGTCAGACCGATTGCACCCTGGCCAATGTTATACAGGAAGTGTTCGCTGTCCATTTCGTCCAGTGCAACCCAGTCGCCCCAGAATGCCGTTGCATGATGGTGCATTTTACCCAAAAATGCCGCCAATTGGTCGCGGGACGTAATTGCGTCGATTTCCGCCAAATACGGTTGGACCGGCGCAGTCCCGTCGGTGTTCAATTTGTCCGCATTCATCGCAACGCGGTACAGGGTGCCGATTTTACCCCCGTCGGATTGCGCGATTTCGCGGACGCGTTCCAAATTCTGGTCGCGCAGAACGTCAAATGATCCGTAACGTGTGTAATCATCGGGGATGGGGTTGGCCCGTTGCCAGCCCAGTGTGGCGTAATCGTAAAAGTCGTCGCCGGGGCGAATGCTGAAATCCATGTTTTCTGTTTTGATGCCTGTGGTCATATGTGTTTCCTTTGATACAAAAAATGCAATGACGACGGCGGCCGCAACCGCAATAACGCCGATGATGTTCCAGAATTTGCTTTCCATTTTTTATCGAATTAATTTTACCAGTAAATTGTCCAAAATCAATATGGCTTTTTCCGTCGGGGCCAGAAATCCGTCCGGTGTTTGTATGACGTCGCCCGCGCAATTGGCAACCGCGTCCCAGTCCAGCGCCGCGCGCACATCGTCGGTCAATTCAACGCCGCGCATCGTGCGCATGCCGGTGATGATTTTTTCCGTTGCGCGGTCGTGCGATGTCATGGGGGTGCATCGCTGGGCCGCGCCCATCTGGTCGTACCAAACGCCATCAATCAATGGCCGACCCGCCGCGCCGCGGCCCAATCCCACGTACGCGCCCCCGGCCCAGATGTTCGCATTGTGGCGGCATTGCGTATGTGCGGTGGCGTAATTGGACACTTCGTATCGGGGCAATGCCAACGTTTCGCCAATCGCGGCGTACATGTCCGCCATTTCTTCGTTGGATGGCATGGTTAAATTCATTTTGCCAAACGGGGTGTCCGGTTCGATGGTCAATTCATACATCGAACAATGGCGCAATCCGATGGCGTTGATATCGCGGCATAGATCGCGCACATGGGCCGTCGTTTGGTGCGGTAATCCGTATATAAAATCCGCCGACACGTGCAGCCCCATTCTATGCGCCGCATCAATCAATGCCAATGCGTCCGCCGCCGTGTGGCGTCGCCCCAAAAAGCGCAGGGCGTCGTCATTCAGGCTTTGCACGCCAACGGATAAACGGTTGACGCCGCGCGCCATAAATTCGCCCAGTCGCGCCGTATCCAGTGTGCCGGGATTGGATTCCAGTGTGATTTCCGCATCGCTGTCGATATGAAAGTGGCGCGACATGCAATCCATGATTTGGCCGAACGTGGCGGTCGGCATCAATGACGGCGTGCCGCCCCCGAAAAAGATGGTTGGCACATTTGTTCCCCCCAGGCGCGCGCCCCAATATTTGATTTCGTCGCAAATCCCCGCCGCGTACGCGTCCCAGTCCGGTGCGGGCCGCGCGTGCGAGAAAAAGGCGCAATAATTACACTTTGACATGCAAAAGGGGACGTGAATATACAGATTATGCGGTGTTGACATGATTCCATCATAGACGCACGTGCGCCAATTGTCACGGAATAATTAACGCTTTTGCCGGGCGTTTTTTTATGTTATAATGCATGTGATATTATTTAGGTATGAATACACGTTTTTTTGCAATCTTGTCCATAATCCTGATGTCTGGGGGCGCCATCGCCGCCCAGGAAGGGGTGCCCGTTTACTATCAAACCCAGACCCAGAACGCCAATCAGATGGGGTATGGCCAGTATGCCAGCCAGGGGTACACCAAATATGTGGGTCAATCCGGCCAGAAACAGGTTGTCGGTACGCGCAGCCAATCGTACGAAGTGCCGCGCCCCGTCGCGCAATCGGCAATTATCGCCGGCACCATGACCACCAACGGCATTGCGTTGCCGCCGGATGCCGAAAAGGGCCCCAGCATCTATGCCGGGTATTCGCGCCGCTTTGCGGATTTTCAATTTAAAACCGGCGTTAATTCCATCCTGGAATGGGATGACATGGTCTTTAACGAATTGACGGTCGGTGCACGCCATAACTTTTCCATTCGTAATTTCGATTTGTTCGCATACGGGGAATACACGTACGGTGATTTAAACCATGGCGGGTTGTCCATGGATTACGATTTGGAACCGTTTGACCACGCCAAACCAGCCGAAGGGATTTTTACCATTTCCATGGGGGAAATGTCCGGGCGCAGCAATCATTTGCGCATCGGTTTGGGCGCCCATCATGTGTGGGACATCGGCGGATGGAAATTGTCGCCGTCGATTGGTTATGAAATCTTTAAGCATAATCTGGAAATGTCCGACCATATTTATCCCAATCCGGGGATTTATCTGCCATTAATGACGGACAAGGGGGATTATGTCTATGGCGACGCCAACGGGTATTATTATACGTTGCCGGTCGGTACCGCCGCACCCGACGATTGGTACCAGGTCTGTATGTCGCCCGAAGATATCAAGTTGGTCCAGGCGCCCGGCAGTGGGTTCTTTGAATTGGGGAATCAATTGGTGACCGGTGATTACGACCCGGCGATGGGAACCATTCCGTGGGGCGTGGAACCGGGCGATTGCGTCATCATCGGTGGCGATGGCATGGTCCGTATCGATGGGACAACCCATATTTACAACACAACGTGGTCTGGATTTTACGTCGGATTGGAGGTGGAAAAGCAAATGACACTGAACGACAAGCTGCGTTTCTATGTCCAGTTTGGTTTGCCCAAATATTCATCCGAAGGGATTTGGCCCAACCGTACCGATTGGCAACAAAACCCCAGTTTCTTGGACGAAGGAAGCAAGGGTGCATATTCGTACATTGCAGAAATGGAATACAATTACAGATTGTCCGACCGGTTGCAGTTGTCGTTAAAGGTTGACACAAACTGTTTCCACGTGGGCAACATCCCGGGTAAATTATATATCGCAGAATACAGCCATTATTTGGTCGATGAAAATGGCCAGTATATCTTGGACGATAATAATCTGCCGATTTTGGAAACGGTTCCCGCGCATACCGAAGATGTTTCAAATTCTTTGAAATACGCCACATGGCAATCGTTCGGTTTGCACATCGGTGTAAAGTACGCGTTTTAAGTTTTTTTAACCAAGGTTGATGATATGAATAAATTTATGTCACGTTTGTGCGGGCTGGTGGCGATTGCGCTGGTGCCGGGGGCGGGAATGTGCGCCGACCGGGGATGCTTTGACATGGAACGCTGGGACGCGATTTTGGCCGATGTGCGCACGTCCGCAACCGCGGCGGGCGTGGATGCCGATACGATAAAGGCAACATTGCGGTCGCCGAACTTTATCCCGTCGATTGTGCGCAGTGACGCCAATCAATCCGAATTTAAATTAACACTGGACCAATATTTGGGCCGCATGATTAATCAAACCCGGATAAGCAACGGTCAAAAAATGCGCACTGTTTATCCAACAATGCTGGGGCGCGTGGAATCCACATACGGGGTGCCGGCACATGTTATTTTGGCTTTTTGGGGATTGGAATCGAATTATGGCGCGGTCAAGGCGCGACATCAATTAACGGATGCGTTTTTAACATTGATGTACGAAGGACGGCGTGAAACTTTTTTTAAAAAGCAATTGTTGTCGCTGATGAAAACTGCCAGTAAAAATAAACTGGATATCACCGATATCCACGGCAGCTGGGCCGGGGCGATGGGGCATTTCCAATTTATCCCGACAACGCTGGAACAATACGGCGCGGACGGCAATGGCGACGGGAAAATCGATATTATCCACAGTGTGGGTGACGCCATGTTCAGCGCGGGCAATTATTTGAATAAACTGGGGTGGGACCCGTCCCAACGTATTGTGCGGCGCGTGACGTTGCCGGCGGATTTTGATTTATCGCTGGTCGATGGTAAAACGCGGAAAAATTTGACCGAATGGGCCGCGATGGGGGTTACAAATCCCGATGGCACGCCCATCCCGGTTGCGGATATGGCGGCGGGTTTGGTTGCCGATTTGCGACAGGATGCGTTACAGGAATCTGCCACCACGGTCGATGCGGCATCCGAATACGGCACGGATACCGATATTGCGCCGCGCCCGGTCATTGTTGCGTATTTAACGTATCCCAATTTTTACCGGATAAAAAAATGGAACAATTCCAACTGGTATGCGATTGCGGTCGCAACACTGGCCGATGAATTGAAGTAGGTTGATTTTTATCCCAAATTCTGGTATAATAAGATTATTCAGCCGTCCTTTTTGGGCGGCTGATTTTATTTTCATTTTAATGCAAACAAAAGGAATTTAATTATGGCGCGTCAAATTCAAATTCGTCGCGGCAGCGCGGCCCAGCATGAATCTTTTACCGGGGCGGTTGGCGAAATAACAATGGATACAACAAATACGACACTGCGTTTACATGATGGTGTAACACCGGGCGGGCATACCATCGGTGCGACCCCGGCATTGCCCGATGGCATCGATTTTGTGGTGGACTGTCAGGTGCCATCGGCCGAAAATAACTATACATGGTATCGTAAATATCAATCCGGTTGGATTGAACAGGGCGGCATTAACGAAGGAACCGGGGCGGTCAAACTGCCTGTTGCAATGGCAGACACAAATTATACCATAACCGCCATCCCCAAGGCATTTGGTAGTTATGAAAACGTTGGTTCGCTGACAATTAATTTGCTGGTCGGGTCCAAAACCGCAACGTCATTCAGTTTGCAGGTACGTTGGAATGGGGGTGGGGTCAGTACACAGCAAAGTAAATATGACTGGATGATTCACGGAATGTCAGAATAATGTTTTAATGTGCAAAATGGTTGCGAAATTTTCGCCGCCATTTTCGCACAGGGATAACGCATGCCAAAACACGAACCGTACGCGATACATGCTGTTTCGGGGTTGATAAATCAGTCATATTTTTTATCAATGTTTCGGCATCTTGACTGTTTAATCGGGGGTTGCCCAAGGTTAAAATTCTTGAATATTCAGATTCAAATTTTTGTTTTGTTATAATCCATTTTTGACAATCTTGGGCGGTGTATGGGCGAATTTTATCCGGGGTGGGCGCGCGGAAATAATAAAAAGCGCCACCGGTTAAACATACAAAACGCGCATAGCTGGCGACCAATAAATGAAATAACAGGTCTTCGCCGAAAACCAAGCCTTCGCAGAATCTGATTTTATTGGTATCCAGAAATTTTTTGGAATATATATACTGATGGTGCATTGCGGCTGCGTTTGAACCACTGTTTACTTCGATTGAAAAAATCACAAAATCCAAACTGTCACTGCCAAACTTGGCAATCAGTTTGTCGGGGGTGTTGATGTGCCGGATGATTCCCGCGACGGGTAATTTGGAATACTGGGCCGCCGCCAGGCATCGGTCCAGAAAGTTTGAACTGATAAAATCATCACTGTCCAGAAAATAAACCCAATCCCCCTTGGCATGGGCCAGACCATAATTACGGGCCGCGGACACGCCACGATTTTCGCCATAATCCAATAAACGGACGCGTTTGTCTTTCAGATTTTTGACGATGTCACGGGCGCTGTGGGTGCCGGAATCATCAACAACCAAAACTTCTATATTTTTATAGGATTGGAATAATACAGATAAAACCGCATTTTCTAGATAATTATATTCATTATAAAATGGTATGATAACGGAAATCATTGGTTTGTGGGTCATGTTATTTTTCTCCGATGGTGACCAACAGGTAGCCTTGGTGAATGTCATCCGATGTCGGCAGGTTTTGATAAATGGTTGTCAGCGTGTCGCGCAATTTTCCCGGTGGCAAAAAGGCCAGGGCGAAATTCATATCAATCGAATATTCGCGAATATTGCGCAGGCCCGCGTTGATAAACAAATCCTGTTGCGTGTATTTCGGGTGTTCTTCGCCGGCCAGCCATCCGCCTGTGCGTTCGGCGTATTCTTTGCCAATCCGGTATGCCAGTGATGCGGCGTTCGGTGCCATTGATATCACGCACCGGCGCGCAACGCGGGCGTTTTCGCGGATGATAAATTGGGCTTCGTCATTGGTGAAATGTTCAATCACCCCCGCATGCCACACCACGTCATACGCATTGTCCGCAATCGGCAATGGTCGCGTAATGTCAGCGCAGATGGCGTCGGCCCGAATCCCCAATGCGGCGGCGTTTGTGATAAATGTGTCACACATCCGCTGGGCATAATCCAGACCCGTGACCACGCGCCCGCGCCGCCCCAGATACAGGGATGTTGCGCCCAATGCGCATCCGATTTCCAAAACCGTTTCGCCCGGCATTGTCAGGCGTTCTATTTCCGTCGTCCATTCGTTTAAAAACGCGTCGTTGCGAATTTGCGATTGCAGTTGGGCGCACTGTTCATCGTGCGCGGCCGCCCAATCTTCGCTGTCCAGGCGTTTATAAGATTGCGGTCGGGCCGATTGAAACCATGTCAGAAATGTTTCGATGGAATTGTCGGCTGTTTCGGGCACCCGCCGGCGAAATGGATTGCGCATTTTAATTTCCCCCGTTCATGGAATCAACGATATCACCCCAGCGGCGAATCCAATTTTTCTTGTCAAATGCGGCGGCAACGGCAACCGCGTTGGCCGACAAAGTTTTCTGTAATTTGGGGTCCGCCAAAACACGGTCCAGCGCCGTCATCAGGCTGTGGGCATCGGGACTGATTAACAGGCCGTTGTATCCGTCCAGCACCAGGTTCGGCAATCCACCGATGTTGGTCGCGATGACGATGTTGCCGGTGGCCTGGGCTTCCAGACAGGACAGGGACGTGCCTTCGGCATAAATGGTCGGGACCAGGGAAATGTCTGCGCGTTGATAAATCGCGGGCATTTCATCGGGCGTGCAGACATAGTGTTTCACGCGGCCGGGAAAACGATGGGTCAATTTTTTGATGTCGTTGTTGATTTCATCCCCGTGCGCAAAACCCACAAAATCAAACAAGACATTCGGGTATTTTTCCATAATGGGCGGCAGTGCGGCCGACATCAGCCAATAGCCCCGTTCGGGGGCCGCGCGGCGCGGGAACGTGATTTGAATGTGGCCATCGGGCTTGCGGGGTGCCGGCTTATAGACCGATGTGTCAACATAGTTCGGCACATATGTCGCATCAAAATGGCGCAGTGTCTTTGCAAACGTCGTCCGCAGCCACGAAATGGTGTTCGTATCGACCGATACAAATTTATCAACGCCCGCAAACATCCCCAGGATGTCGTTGGTTTTCACGTCGGAACCATGAATGTCCCATGTAATGCCGTGCGAAATCAAAATGTTGGGATGCAATTTTTTACCCCAATGCGTGGCGCCGGAATAAATCACAAATTCATATTTGCGAAACAGCGCAATTGTCGCCAGATAATCGCGCACCGGCAAACCAAAGATGCGCAAATTCCCGACGCGGCGTTCCCACAGGCCGACTTTTTCATCGCCCATCTGAATCAAAATGGGGGTATAGCCGCGACCCTGTAAAATATCGGCCAAATCGGTGACATAGCGTTCCGCGCCGCCGTTATAACATTTTTCCCCGCGGTTATCGAACATCGCGTGTTGGAATATCAAAACGGGGCGGCCGTCGTATTGTGATTCGACGTTGGATACAATGCGCTGATACTGGCGCGCGGCCAATTTCCGGCCGATATATTTACGCAGCGGGCGGACGGTTACAACGTCGCGAACAAATCGAAATGTTTTTTTGAATGCTTTTTTAATCGTCATTTTTTATTTCCCATATTTTTTCAAGGTGCGGCGGATGTGTAAATTTTGCCACCGGCCGCGCAAATGCGCGGCCAATGTATACATTGGCGTTATATACGGTGTGCACTGGACATCGGTGTCGGCAATCGACATCGCATGCCGGTGCGATACCGGGTCCGTGTCCGCCGATACATTCGTGGTATAAAAATTATACCGGCGAATCTTGTCCCCATTGCGCAGATATGCCAGATGGATTTTCGGAATCCAGATTTTTAAATTCTGGGCCAGGTTGGTCGATGCCGGATACGGCGGCAAATGCAATTCAGTCCCCGTTGCGCCAAACGGAACATCGTGATACCGGATGATGCGCGTGTCCACATATTCCGGTGACCACAGACCGTCGGTGCGGTACGATGTTTTGTTCCACATGTCCAGACAGGATACCTTAACCACTTCGACGTCGGGGTAACGGTCGGCCAACAGTTGCGGTTTTAACCGCATCAAATTGTGGTCGTAAAATTCGTCGGCATCCACAATCAAAATCCAGTCGCCCGGCCGCGCCACGCGGCGCACGTGTTCCCACAGTTGCCCGCGCAGTGCCGGTTCGTTTTCACGAAACAGTGATGTTTTACGCCGGTGCAGTTCGCCCGGATGTGATTCCAGATGTCGTGAAATAACGGCCGGCGTATCATCGTCCGACGCGTCGTCCAGAAACACGTGGTAATCCGCAATCGAACCGATATTTTTCAACCATTCGGTCAGATAGTTTCCGGTTTCATTGCGAACAATTGTAATGGCAATCAGGCGGGGGTTTGTCATTTCCAAAATTCCCCTATTGCGGTGTCAATTTTCTGGGCCGATTTACCGTCGCCATACGGATTTTTGGAACCGTCCAGGCGTGTTTCGGATTTGTCACGCCCCAAAACCGCACGTGCGTTTTCCAAAATTTTATCCGTGTCGGCCCCCACCAGTTTGGCAAAGCCGGCGGTGACGCCTTCGGTTCGTTCGGTTTCGTAACGCATGACCAAAACGGGGGCGCCGAATGTGGGGGCTTCTTCTTGGATGCCGCCGGAATCGGTCAGAACCAGTTTTGTATTGCGCATGATGCACACCAGTTCCGGATAATCCAATGGCGCCGTCAAAATCACGTTCGGGATTTTGTCCAGTGCCGCATAGACTTTGTCATGAACGTTCGGATTGGGATGGACCGGCAACACAAATTGATGGTCGGGGAATTCGGCGGTCAATGTTTGAACTGCATCCAAAATTTGGTCCAGACGCTGGCCATGGTTTTCACGGCGGTGCGCCGTCACCAGTACCAGTTTGTCGTCCAGACGTACCCCGCGGTTGTGCATGGCCGTGCACGCGTTATCAATCGTTTCATCCGACAGACACGACAGCGCGTCGATAACCGTGTTACCGGTCAATTTGATTTTGTCGGGGCTGATGCCTTCGCGGATTAAAGAATCGTATGCCAGTTGTGTCGGCGCAAAGTGCAAGTCCGTGATGCGTGATGTCATTTGGCGCATGGCTTCTTCGGGGAATGGTTCGAACAGGTCGTATGAACGCAGGCCTGCTTCGACATGAAAGACCGGGACGCGGTTATAAAACGATACCAATGCCCCACAGAACACGGTCATGGTGTCACCCTGGACGATGGTCGCGTCAAAGTGATTGTTTTGATACACATCCGACAGGGCGGTTAAAATGCGTGACTGGACCCCGGCCAGTGTTTGATTGGGCCGCATCACGTCCAGGTTAAAGTCCGCCCGAATTCCGAAAAATCCCAGTGTCTGATTGGATAATTCTTTTTGTTGTTCGGTGTTGCAGACAAAGACGCGATTGTTCGGATTTTTACGCAGTTCCAAGATGACAGGAGCCAGCTTGATTGCTTCGGGTCGTGTCCCCAAAATGACGATAATATTTTTCATGGTAATTTCCCCCGTGTTTTATAATTTGACTTCGAATTTGTTTTTTATTTGGCGGCGCAGCTTCGGATTCCAACAGAACACCAGGCCGATGATTTGGCGCACAAACAGATGACGCATGCCCACCAGGCTGAATTCAGCGCGCGGATATGGGTTGCGGCACAGATATGCCAATTTTTTTCGTCCCCACCAGCCCAGTTTTAACCGGTCGCCCCAGCGGGTGTGATACTTGTTTTTAATGACCGTGGTTTTTGCCCAGATGCGTGGTTGCTGGGTCGCGGTCAGGGAACCCGGATTTTGACGATAACGGTATATGTTGGCGTCGATATAATCCAGACGCCCCGCCAATGCAATGCGGACCCAGTAATCATAATCTTCGGCACAGAACATGACTTCGTCGTATCCGCCGATTTTGTCGGCGATGGCGCGGCGGTACATAAACGCGGCACCAACGTTTGATTTATATGATAATTCGGTCACCGTGCGGTCGCATCCGTCCGACAGTTTGCCGTATGTGTTGGCGTCTTCGTCAATCAAATCCATATCGGCGCAGACCATGTCGGTGTCGGGGTGCGCGTTTAAATATTCGACCAGTGTTGACAGCCAGTCGGGCTTTGCCATATTGTCATCACTGGTCCATGTCAGGTAAGGGGCGCGGGCGGCACCAAAACCGACATTCAAACTGGCCGGTAATTTCAGATTTGTTTCATTGTGGATAACGCGGATGCGCGGGTCGCGCGCGGCGTATTGGTTGGCGATTTGGGGGCTGGCATCGGTGCTGTGATCATTGACGATGATTAATTCCCAATCGGTAAAGGTTTGGGCCAGAATTGAATCCAAGCTGGCGGCCAGAAAACGTGCGCCATTATAACATGGTAATACGATGGACACTGTTGGCGTATTCATTGCTCTTTTTTCCTGTACTGTGCGTTTACGTTTATAAACTGTATGGACGCTGTCCGCACTAGGACAATATTCCAAGCGCAAACAATCCCATATTTATAGGCATAATAAAGAAATTATATTTACACAAGTTGGCAGTCAAAGATTTTGTCATGATAAATTCCCTTTGCGTTTGAAGACAAGGTACAGATTTTATTGTCTGCATTTAATCCCAGGTTATATCATCCATTGCCCAGAAGCAAGGAAAATAAAAGTGATTGATAATGGCGGCTTTGTCTGATACGCTTTTGGGTATATATGCTACAAAGGATTAAATAAAATGGCTATCAAGGTACGCGATTACGAAGTGCGATTGACCCGAACCAAAGAAGAACGCAGACAGGTGCGCGCGTTGCGCTATGCCGTGTTTGTCGAAGAAGAAGGCGCGTCCGCCACCGAAGAACAAAAAAGTCTGCGCGAAGAATATGACGCGTTCGATTTGTTCGCCGAATATATGGCGGTGTTTCATGGCGACAAAATCGTCGGAACGTATCGTATCATCGACCGCGATGCGGCCGAAAAAATGGGCGGGTTTTATACCGAATCTGAATTTAATATTTCCAAGATTAAAAAGGCCCAGGGAAACATCGCAGAAATGTCACGCGCATGCGTTGATGCCGCGTATCGTGAAAACGGCCTGGTGATGCGTATGCTGTGGCTGGGACTGGGCGAATATATTGCCAAACGTCAGATTGCCATTTTATTCGGTGTTGCGTCGTGGGTTGGAAAAAATCCCGTCGATTCCGCCCAGGCGATTTCATATCTGTATTATAATCATCTGGCGCCGCTTAGCTTGCGCCCGACCGTGTTGGCCGAAAAGTTTGCCGATGGCGTTGACCAGCGTTTGTCGCGCATGAATATTTTGCCGCCCGCATTCGTTGACGAAGACCGCGCACGCCGGGAAATGACCCCGCTGATTAAGGGGTACCTGCGGCTGGGCGCCACATTCGGTAAGGGGGTGTTTGTCGATGCGCCGTTCAACAGTTACGACGTATTTGTCATGATGCAGACCAAGAAAATCGACGCCGCGTATCAGAAACATTTCGCCGGCAGTGAAAATGCGTTCGAACATCTGGATATCAAAGATGGCGCCATAAAAACACTGGGCAAGATTGTGTTGTTCCCGGTCACGGGCCCGTACAAGGCGTTGCGTGCGTTCGGTTCATTTTTGATGCGTGAAGATGTCGGCGACATCGAATATATCGAAGACGCCCAGACAAATGGTGAAGAATAGGTTTGGAAATATGACACAAGTCAGACGGCAAAACTTCTTTAATACCACGTGGGGCGTCATTAAATTCACGGCATTTTGGTTGGTGATTTTATTGCAGATGCCGCTGTTGCTGTTGATGCCGCGCGGCAAAATGTCGGTCGCGTATATGCGCGTGTTTATGGGCATTTTGGTGTTCTTTGCGGGGATTAAAATCCGCGTGCATGGCAAATTGTCGGATATGCGGCCACTGATGGTGGTGTGCAACCATATTTCTGTGTTCGAATTGGCGACGTTCCCGGTGGCGTTTGGCGGCAGTTTCTTTGGCAAGAAAGATATTGAATCATGGCCGCTGGTTGGGTGGGTCGCAAAAAAATTCGGGGTTATCTTTGTCGACCGGCGTCCGTCGCATGCGATGGATGCGTTGAAATGCGTCCAGGATGAAATGAACCGCGTGGATTATCCGATGTTCCTGTTCCCCGAAGGAACCACCACAAACGGCGCGTATGTAAAGAATTTTAAAAGCACACTGTTCAATTTTATCGAAGATTCAAATGTTCCTGTCCAACCTGTCGTTATGCATTATCGGCATCGCAATGGCGCCCCGATTTCCGACGAAGACATGGCCCAGCATTATGCGTACTTTGATAATGCCAAGCAAGATTTTGGACCCAAATGCCGGCGCGAACGGTCCGCTTTTTCCCAGGTGTTTCATATCATGGTTCTGGGGGGATTTATGGTGGAAATCACCGTGTTGCCGCCGCCGCCACTGGCGGGCATGGACAGAAAGGAAATTGCGGCGACGCTGCACAAAATCGTATCGGACAAATATATGGAATTAAAAGACAAGAGAAGTATAAAATGAAGACAGCAATTACACCCACGCGCGCTGAAAATTTCAGCGAATGGTACCAGAACTTAATCACCGCGGCCGATTTGGCGGAAAATTCCCCCGTGCGCGGTTGCATGACCATCAAACCGTATGGTTGGGCCATTTGGGAACTGATGCGTGATGAAATGGATAAACGGATCAAGGCCCAGGGCGTTCAAAACGCAAATTTCCCGTTGCTGATTCCCATTGAATTTTTTAACAAAGAAGCTGAACACGTCGCTGGATTTGCGAAAGAAGCCGCCGTCGTCACCCATTACCGTTTGCGTATGATTGACGGCACGTTGCAGCCCGACCCGGATTCGAAACTGACCGAACCATACATCATTCGGCCCACATCCGAAACCATTATCGGCGAAGCAATGTCCCGTTGGGTCCAGTCGTATCGTGATTTGCCGCTGAAACTGAATCAGTGGGTGAACGTGATGCGTTGGGAAATGCGCCCGCGTATGTTTTTGCGCACCGCCGAATTCAACTGGCAAGAAGGGCATAACGCATTCGCCACCCATGCCGAAGCCAACGCCGACGCGCGCAAGATGCACGGTATTTACGCCGATTATATGCGCGACGTTTTGGCGATTCCGGTTATCCGCGGGGAAAAAACACCCGAAGAACGCTTTGCCGGGGCGGACCACACATATACCGTTGAACAGATTATGCAAGATGGCAAGGCGTTACAGGCCGGGACATCGCATGACCTGGGGCAGCATTTCGCAAAATCGTTCGGCATCCAGTATCTGGGGGCCGATGGCAAATTGCAAAACGCATGGACCACGTCGTGGGGGACATCCACACGTATGATGGGCGGGCTGTTTATGACGCATTCCGATGACGACGGATTGGTGTTGCCGCCGGCGGTTGCACCGTACCAGATTGTTATCATTCCCATTACCCGTGATGAAAACGCGGCGGAATTAAACGCGTTTGCCGAAAATGTGGGCCAGCAGTTGCGGGCGGTGGGCATCCGCGTATTGGTCGATACGTGCGACATGCGCGCGCCCGACAAAATGTGGAAATGGATTAAGCGTGGCGTGCCACTGCGTGTGGAAATTGGCGCGCGTGAAATGGCGGACGCCATGGCGACCGTGACACGTCGTGATTTGGGCAAATCATCCAAACAGACAATCGCGATTGCGGATTTGGTGGCGGGCGCATCCGACATGTTGGCCGGGATTCAGCGCGACATGTACAATGCCGCCGCGGCGCGCAATGACACGATGATTGTCAATGTTGCGGATTTGGATGCGTTGGAATCCGAATTGGCGGCCGGGCGCGTTGCGTTTTTCCGTTTGAAATACGATATGACAACCAACGAACGGTTTGACGGTTTGATTGAAAAGTATAAAATCAGCCGCCGCTGTCTGGATGATAATGACCCGACATATGTGTTTGTGGCCAAATCGTATTAAGGATAATCCCCCGTATGGGGGATTTTTTGTTTGTGTCCCGCCCGTGGCGGGGATTGTATTCACTGGATTGCTTCGTTTCACTTGCAATGACAGGGGGGCAGGAATTTCATCACCTTTGTCATTCTGGGGGGCGACCCTAGAATCTAGGTATTGATGTCATGCGCGCATGCGCGCGGCATAATCCACTGGATTGCTTCGTTTCACTCGCAATGACAAAGGGGATGAATAGCTGGGAAATTAATCACCCTTGTCATTGCGAGCAAGCGCAGCGCGCGTGGCAATCCAGAAAGCACACCAATAAATTTAAATTCCTTGAAACTTCGCGTGGGATGCGATATACTTTCCTTGCATTGGGAAACCGGTGTAGGGTATCAAAGCCCTTTTCGAAGATGTCAGTAATGACACAAAACATTCCAACCATTGGTTGGAGGGTGGCGAATATATTGAATAAGTCACACTATTTCTTCGAATAGCTTTGAACCTCCAACCGCCCACAATAAAGTCGGGCGGTGTTTTTTATAACTTAAAAGGAGTTTAAACTATGGCAAAATTATTAATTGATGCCAATTACTATGGCAATATTATGCGATGTGCGCGCCAACACCTGCGTATCAGCGTGGCCGATGCCGCCGCATTGTTGAAGATGAGCAAGAAAGATTACAAAAAATGTGAACGCGGGCATGATTTGTTTGACGAAGGCATCATGCGCCGATTTTACCACGGCGCGTTTGCCATGCTGGTGATAAAGCGTGGTAAAAATAATTTATAAAAATCCCGCCATTGGGCGGGATTGTTTATTCTGTGACGTCGTCGTCGGTCGCCATGGCCGCCGTTTCAATCTGTAACAACTGATTTTCCAGCGCGGTTCGTTCCGAACTTTTGTATCCGGTTTCGGTTTCCGTGGGCGCCGCCGGGGTGTCCGGTTTGGCCGCGTCCGTTACCGTCACGGTGTCGGGTTTTACCGCCGGATTAATCAGGTTGTTGTATATATCCATTGCTTCGCGTGTGCCGGTCATGTCACGGGCCAACAATTTGTTGTCACCCGGGATAAACCATTGCTGTATCTTGACCGCGGTCAGTTGCATAATCGGACGTGTCCGTGCATTCGCAATCCACGCCGGCAAACCGAACGGCGAATCCGAATAATACCACAGTGCCGCCCAATACACCAAACCCATTACCACAATCCCGCGGATAATACCAAAAATAACCCCCAGGGTGTGGTCGGTCACCTTCATCATGCTTTCCTGGATACGGTCGCGCAGTTTTTGGTTGATAAATCCAACCAGCAACAATATCACAAAAAATACGATGAAATACGCCGATACCAATGTGCCGACCGTGGATTCGGCCAGATGAAACCATTTCTGGAATAATCCGTCCAGCCACGGCGAAACAAATCGCGCCGTTACCGCGGCAACAACCCACGACAATGTGGCCACGGTTTCGTAAATGCCACCGCGAATGGTTGCCCAAATCGTGGATGCCAAAATGACACCCACGTATATATAATCCAATGTTGTTAAATCAAACATGGCGTTATCCGATTATGGGATTATTTCTTTTTCTTGTTATCTTTCTTAATCAAAACAAAGCCCAATGCCGCGACCAGCACAACCAACAGGCCATAGAAATAAATCACAGGGCTGCGTTCAGTTTTTTTTTCCAGTGTGGCACTGCGTTCGACAACCGCGTTCGCACGGTCCGAATTTTTCGCGCGGAATTCGTCGGCGTTCGATTCCATGGCGGCACGGTTTTCAGCGGCGTCTTTGCGCTGTGATTCGCTTAAATCCGCGGAAACCGCGTCACGCAATTCATCCTGCATGAAATCGGCATAGCCCTGGAAACATTTGTCGCCGATGACCATCACCGGAACGCCACCAGATTCATATTTACATTTTTCCAATGCCGCCTGGAACAGGGGCAGGTTTTCCTGGGTCATTACGTTGACCGCGTCCACATCAATCATCGGGAATTCATAAACCAATTGCTGGCTGATGAATTCGCGGGCGTGGTGGCAATGCGGGCACGACGGGGAATAATACAGAACAACGTCGGCGGCAGATGCGGTGCCCACCATCGTCATCGCGGCCAACGTGGACATTAATGTGGATTTTTTCATGTTTTTTCTCCTCGCTTTTTTCTTAACCCGATTATAGAAACCACACGCATTTTGCGCAAGCAGTTTTTATTTATTTTTTGCCAAATCTTCCTGTTGTGTTTTGCGGCCCGCCACGACACAATCATTGCATACCATCCCAAAGGAGTAAGATAACATGTTTAAGCTGGAACAATTCCCATTGCCGTTTGCGCCCGATGCGTTGGCGCCCCACATGTCGGCCGAAACCGTGCATTACCATTACGGGCGTCATATGGCGACGTATATCGATAATCTGAACAAACTGATTTCGGGAACCAAGTATGAAAAAAAGCCGTTGGCCGATATTATCATTCAATCGGTGGTCGATGGCAGTGCGCAAAAAATCTTTAACAATGCGGCCCAGGTGTTTAATCACGCGTTCTTTTTCCGGTGTCTGCGGGCGGACGGCGGGGGTGATGTGCCCATGCGCGTGGCCGATGCGTTCGGTGGCGCGGACAAGTTCAAGGCCGATTTCAAGGAAGCCGCCCTGGCGGTGTTTGGCAGTGGGTGGACGTGGCTGGTGCGGGATAATGGAAAGCTGCGACTGGTCAATACGTCCAATGCGGACACGCCCATGGTGCACGGGATTCAACCGCTGTTGACGCTGGACGTGTGGGAACATGCGTATTATCTGGATTATCAAAACCGGCGTGGGGAATTTATTGACGCGTTCTTGGACCACTTGGTCAATTGGGATTGGGTGAACGAAAATCTGTAAGAAAAAACGGGACATTTTGTCCCGTTTTTTAATACCGGTCATAAATGACGGGCGTTTTGTTAATCGTGTATATCCGATTGTCATCCCCGCGGTTGTACCAAACATATATGATGTTTGCCGGGTCCGTGTCGGTCCACGGGTTATAATATCCAATCGTTTGACGCGTGGTGTTTGATGTAAAAACCGCGTGGAACGTGTTGTCAAACACCCGTGTGTATGTGTCGGCAAAATTGGGACTGGTGACCATGTTCATGATGACGATGCCACCGTCTTTGACCCGGGATTTAATGCGCTGTAAAAATTCGGCGGTGATTAAATCTTCGGGCACCTGGTACGAATTTGAATACACGTCCAGCATAATCAGGTCGTATTTGTTCGGCGTGTTTTTCAAGAACTGGCTGGCGTCTTGGACGACAAATTTCTTGTTCGGGGTTAGTTTCTGGTGCAGAAAGTGTTTTTCAGAAATGTCTTTTAATGTGCGTTCAATGTCCACAAATGTGTAATTGTTGCGCGTGTCCTGTAACCCGGCGGTAAATCCGCCCGCACCCAAAATCAGAATGTCATGCGTTCGGTCGGTCGGCATGTTGTACAGAAAATTATGATTGATATAATCAATGTATTGGGCCGATGATTGGTTGTTCTTGTAATGGACCGACATCGGCAGACCATTCATATATAAAATCCGGCCCGTGCCAAAATCCGCAACCGAAATTGTCGAATTGGCATTGTTGACCAAGATGCCGCGCGTGCGCAACAGAAACGCATTGCTGTTGATAATTTGGGCGGGAATCAAAATCGCCGCCGCCCAGATTATCATGTGCCAGGCCGGGCGCGCCACGTATGCCCCCACCAGCGCCAGCACCGTAATCAGCAAGATGGTATAGTTCACCCCGATAAACGGCATCAACAGCAATGTGGTTGCCAATGACCCCATGACCGAACCAATCGTGTCCCATGCCATAATGGACCCGGTGGAATTAATATTGAATTTATTCAAATAACGCGACAGTAATGCCGTGTTGACACCGAACAAAAACGGGCCCACCGATAAAAATACCAGGGAATAAATAAACGTCTGGACAACGCCGGAACGGATACCCATCATGTACATAATCGAAAAATATGTCGAAAGTAATGCAAAACTGCCGGCCAAAACGCCGATTGCCGCGATGATGATAAAGCTGGCGCGCAGGATGGATTTGGCGCCCATCTTTCTGATGCGAATGCTGGCACCGCGAAAGTAACCCAATGACATAAAGCCCAAAAATGTGCCCATAATAATGCTGGTGATGACGGCACTGCTGCCGACGAAAAAGCCCAATTGGCGCAACACAACCAATTCCAATGATAAACTGACGTAACCGTTCAAGAAAATTAGAAACAGCAGCCAACGCCGTAACTTTGATGTCATGTGTTTTCCCCTTTGTATATCATGGGGCATGTTAATCCAAAAACAAATCTGGTTCAACCACAGAAATTATCAGTGCATGTGAATCAGGCGAACATCATCAAACGCCGGTGTCCGGTCAAAGACCGCGCGCGCAACCGGGCACATGCACAAAATGCGTCGCCGTTGGGTCCGGGCCAGATTCACCACGCATTCGACCAGCCCGCGGTCCACATCACGGCCGCGATAATCGTCGTCAACGCCGGTGTGGTCGATAATCATTTTATCAATGCCCACGCGCACAAATGTGATTTCACCAATATGCGCCGCGCCGCATCGCGCATGAAAGCCCAACCCGTCATCAGAAATCGAATATTGAATTTGGTCTGCCATGCTTGAATTATACACGGTTTATTTTTAAAAAGACAACTGGCATTCGTTCCTGATGACATGGACGGGCGTTTTCGCGACAATACAGGCCAAGGAGGAAACAAATTATGTTTATGTTAAAAGCTAAAATTTATTTAACCATCTTTACGCTGTATGAAATTGTGGCGGTGTTGCTGCTGCACTTTCCGCGGACGTGCGACGCGATGTTCGGGGCGGCGTTCTGTAATGACCATGTGCTGAAATACTTTATCTGGTGCTTTGCGGTGCCGGCACTGGTGTTCTTGTTGGCGATGTGGATTAATGAAATCTTTGTCGCGCGGCGCCATCGTCATTCGCTGATGTACAAAACCAAAACCGCAATCAAAGACATGGCGTCCAATTTCAGCGACCGTGTCGGTAACCGTGCCACGTCCCAGGATATCGAAAAACTGATTACGGCGGCGGTGCTGGTCGGGGCAAAGAAATATATCGACCGTCACCCAAAGGCACGCCGGACCGTAGAAAACGTTTTGGGGGCGTTGGGTTCCCAGGCGTCGGATTATCTGGGCAATTCATCGCGCGATTGGGCGGACGATGACGAAGAAGATGACGACGACGATGACCGTGATAATCGTGACCGCCGTGATGGCCGCGATGGTCGTGATGGGCGCGACAGCCGTTCGACCACCCAGCGCCAGGCGAATTCAAATCGCACCGCGCGCGGGGCCACAAAACGCAAAAAATAATCCGTTCGATTAACAAAATCCCCCGAACCGGGGGATTTTTTATATTGGGCGCCGGTTAAACAAAAAAACGCACCGTGTGGTGCGTTTTAATTCTGGTGCACCTTATGCACGGAAGTTGGAACCAATTTATGCAAGAAATCACCCAAACCGCCCAGATAATACAGGAATCCGGGATTTTGGAATTATTGCCAAAGGCGGCTTAATTTTGGCATATCGCCCGGATTTCCCGTGTTTAATACCCCAACGGGGACTAGAACAAGGATAAGATATAAATTAAGGGATAGAAGCAAGGTAGGCGCGCGCGGCGAAGCTTTCACAAACACCTCCGCCCCGCGAACCAACATCTGACAAAAAATGCCTTCCGGTCTTGAAAAAATGGGCATTTCTACTTATGTATGTTTTATAAAAAAATACGGAGTACTGTGAAATGGTTGCAAAAATTGCCTCGGTTGGTTTTGAAATACCAGATGCTGAAGAAATATCAATTACAAAAAACAAATCACTTGATGATTATGATATAATATTTTTTGACCCATCTCGGATAAATGACGAGTTAGATTTTACTAAAACGTTAGAATTCCAAAATGGAAAAGTTACTCTTGATGAGTCTAATAGCAATAAAGCATATGCTTATTTTGAACATTGGGAAAAAGAAGTTGAGCTAGCACTAGAAGCAGGAAAGACATTTATCGTTTGGGCATGCCAAAATAATGAAATTAAATATGCTAAAAAGCTTAATCCTTCCTCACATGGTTGGAACCTAATAGACAAAACTGTTTATAGTATTTTCAAGGCGGATACCTTGAAAACAAGTGCTCTTGAGGGAGACACAGTTATTCCTAAACAATCTAATATTCATAACTTACTTATCCCATTATCTCGTGACATATCTTATTCTATCGTTTTTGAAAATGTTCCCGAGTTGAAATTTTTACATTCTGTTTTAGAGACTAAAAGCGGTCGGTCTGTGGGATTGTACGGGGTATATGGCAAGAAAGAAGGCAAGGTTTTAATTATTCCAAAGCCCACTTTAAAAAAAGATTTTGAGGGAAGAAACTTTACACCTTCTTCAAAAGAAAAATTGAAAACTCTTATAAAATTAGCCTCTGACCTGCATAATTCAAACGAGGCTAATATTGAAATTCCGCCAGAATGGGTATCAGACAATGCATATAAAACGCAGTCTGAAAATGATTTGAATGAAAAACTATCAAATATAGATGCAAAAATTAAAAATCTTCAAGAAAACAGATTGGATATTGAGAAAAAAGTAGAGGAAGAGTTTGTACTAAAACAATTATTATTTGGTAAGGGTAAGCCCTTGGAAACTGCGGTAAATGTAGCCTTAAATTTATTGGGTATAAAATCCAAGCAATATCGGTTTTATAAAAAAGATTTGGAAATAGACCATTTGGCAGATATGGGCAATTGTGTTTTAATCGGAGAATGCGAGGGTAAAGATAACAAGGATATAGATAAAACAAAATTAAGCCAATTGCTTACCAATAAGGGAGAATATTACGATGAGCCCAAAGTTGACCCAGCTAAACCCATAAAGTTGGTATTGTTTGGAAACCCTATGCGACTTAAAGTGCCAAATGATAGAACATTAGATTTTACAAAGGCGTGTAAAGATATTGCGAAAAATAATCAGGTATCATTAGTAAAGACAGTAGATTTGTTTAAAATAGCTGCCTATATCAAAGATACCGGGGATAAAGATTTTGCAAAATCTTGTGTGGATTCTATTTTTAATACGGAACATGGTGTAGTTTCTTTCCCAAAAATTCCAAAAAGAAAGTAGGAAGGAAAATCTATTACATTCATCTGTCCGAAAACTGTCATACAAAAGCAACGTCAAAACAGTAATTGCCTGACTTGACGTGCTTTTTATATGGTGATAATCAAAGCAAATGGCAGAGCTTAATCTTCATCATCTGCATAATTGCCATATCCATAGCGTTCAAGGCCTTCTTCTTTGTAAAATCTGCGTTTTAATATTGATACCATAATTACAAACAGGAATATACAGGATAACACAGTCGCAACAAAGCTTATTATGCCCATTGCTTTGTACATTTCTACCTGCTGCTGCATATTTGATAATGCGCTTTGTAATAAATATTCGTTCATTTTTTCTCCTTTTGGTTTGGTTAATACTATTTGTTGATAACAATTAGCAATTGGCTACGTTGAGACACTTATCGGCCATCAAAACATTTTTTATACTGTTCTTTGGTTATGTATGCATTTCCTGGATACATATATTCACTGTAATAAACGGGTGCAAACATGCATTCTCGCTTAACGCATTCCGACGAATTGTGCGCCCTAGTGAAACAATTTGAGCGTCCTTGATACTTACAGCGGTCATACAAGCGATTGCTATAACCGACCGCAAACCAACCTGAGCCACTTATATATTTAAGGTAATCGTCGCATTTGATATAATCTTTTTCCCATTTTTTACGCCGTGCTTCAGTTTCTTGGTATTCCCTTTGTCGCCGCGCCTTTTCTTCTTGCTCTTCTCGCTCTTGCCTTAATTTTTCTAACTCAAGGATTCTTTTGCGGTTTTCCGTGCGCTGTTTTCTTATTTCTTCTACTTCATTGATGCAAGACTCATCAAATATATAACATTCGTATTCATCTTGGCCGACTGTATAAACTTGTGTACAGGCCGCTAAAGCCAGAATCAAAAACAGAAATATTGGCTGTTTCATTATTTTTACTCCTTTCCTATTATAATAATGCGAATTTTCGGTTAAAATTTATGCCGAAGTGTTGCTTTTATACCCCCGCTATAATAAGTGAGTACTTCCGTCCCGCTCGTCCAGCAGTTATAGCATGGGCTGCCGTTTTCGCTGTCGTATCCTTTGCCTTCCGCTTTGCCATTGTCGGCAAGCTGACAGTCAAAAAATACCGTAGATACGAGCGATAGTTGTTCTGATAATTGAAATGCATAGCCTGCGCTTAAACGTATATCTAGGCTGTTTTTATTAAAAATATCGTTATATCCAAGCCCCATGCCGAAATCAAAAAGCCATTGATTGCCAATTTCGGCAAATAGCCCCAGCGCACGGGCGGGCGTCCCGGCATCCCCGTATGCGCCCCAAGCGAATTTATCATACTTACGTGCGAATTTAAGCGAAGCAAAAATAGGGGTTTCCTTACCCAGATTTCTTTTCTGATTGCTGCCGGGATAGCGAAATGCATCCCAATAGCCACTGACGCAACCCGCAGAATTACACCAGTCTTTGGCGTCAAATGTTGAGACCGCTTCTGCATATCCAACACCTAAGCCAAAATCAATATACCATTTTGTAGACTTCAGAGTGCGGGCTTTTGGGTTGAGTGTATAACCGCGGTATGGGCTTCTGTTTTGTTGTGGTGTTCGCCTTATGGCTTTTTGTGCCATACTGCTAGGTGTATAATAAGGTTTGTGGTAAGTGGTTGGCGATGCATACGCATTAGCCACGCAGACACCAAGAATCATTATAGGGAATATTGCTTTTTTCATATAACCACCTTTTTTATGCAAAAGATGGCGCGGGGAGTTAAAGAAATCACGATAGAATGACCCTGTTGGCCTTTGGGTGATGCCCTGTTGTATAGCCAACAGCTCCCCGCAGAAGCAGGGATATGTTTTTGTGGTGCATATCCGGCACCATCTATCGCGAGGTTCTTTATGCCTCGGCATCTCTTTTGCGATGCACAAGGATTATATGTCAAACAGCCTTAAAACGCAATACCATTTGTAAGCCTTATTTTGGGCATAACCAATTATTATTTCTTTTTTTGTTGAAAATTATACGTATGCGTATAATATTAAGGTGGTAATAAAAAAGGATAGTGACTTATGGCTCTTGATTTTGCTTATGGCGATGCAACATATCTGCATATATGCGAGGCGGCAAGCTGGATTGACGCAAATGCGGAATTGCAAGATAGAATCCATTCAATTAGCAACTCGCAAAATACTTACAGAACAATAAATCACTGGGAAAGTGTGGGGTTACTGAATGATGTTCGTACCGAACGCGGTAAAGGGTGGCGCAAATATTCTTTTTATGAAATCGGCTATATCGCGATATTAACTGCCTTACGGGATTTTGGTATGCCAATTGACAAGTTGCGTAGAACGAAGGAATCCTTGTTTAGTCGTGTATTTGAAAATAAGCCAGATATTATCTTATTAGAAATTGTTATGGCCTTTATATATTTAAAAAACTATGGCAATTCACATCTATTGGTAGAGCCGGACGGTACGGCGCATCTTATGCTCATGGAAGACTTTTGCCATTATAAACGTCTTAACTTATTGCCTGCGGGGTATATTTTGTTAAATGTGAATCAGATTCTTAATCAACATATAACATTAAAATCCGAAGAAACTTTGCCGGTGCGCACAGATATTATATGTGTATTAGATGAGCAGGAGGCAGATGTCATATATAATATGCGCAGAGACACCGGCGTAGATAAAATGACAATAGGCTTGATAAATGAAGGCGGTCGGGAAAATTGGTCGCCTACGCTTGAAAAGGAATTTTCTGTTAAGTCTGATAATAAGGAAGGCCTACATAACATTATATCGGGTCTGGGGAACGGAAAACTAACCTTAACAGTTAGGAATAATCAAGTAGTTTATACACGTATCACTAAACAGACAAAAAAATAATAAAATAGGTCGGCACAATGCGGATTAACGGAAACCATGTTTTGATTATCGGAAGCACCGAAGCCAAAACGCAGCCTAAATGGTATGTAAAATGGCGACGACGAAAGACGTTGAATGGTGCCGAAAATACCTTGGTGCAGAGGCCGAAAATATGACCGATGCGCAGGTAGAAAAACTGCGTGATTATTGGATAATGATGATAAACTCTATATTTAATGAGGTATTATATGCAAATAAAGTCAACTAAGTGCATAATATATTGCCGAGTATCAACACCCGGACAAATAAGCGATGGGCACGGGATAGAGACACAAGAAAAATTGTGCCGCCGATGGGCTGCACGTAATGGCCTTGATGTTATGGAGGTTTATCGGGATTGCGGCATATCTGGGAAAGATATGGAAAATAGACCGGCATTAAATGAAATGCTTGCTAAACTATTAAAACTCAAAGAACCGCATGTTCTGTTGTTTTATGACATAGAACGTTTATCACGAGAGGCTGGGGATTTTAACGTTATTCGCAAGGCGGTAGAACAAGTTGGACATATGCTTGCCACTGTTGAAGGGATACTAGAAAATACGCCCATAGGTAGATTTATTGCCACAGTAAAAGCTGCCCAAGGTCAATTATGGCGGGAAGAGAATGCATTGAAAAACAAAGCCAAAATGATTGAACGTGCCCGTCAGGGCTATTGGGTATTTCAACCGCCGTTTGGATATGAATTCAAAAAAGACGGTCGCAATAAAGTATTGGTTGCCAAAGAGCCCGAAGCATCTATTGTACGTGAAGCTGTGCAGGGGTTCGCCGATGCTGTATTTATTACTATTGCCGACGTTCAGCGTTTTGTTAATAAGCGACGTACCGAGTGCGGACTGAAGACGGTTAAATTAACCCCGATAAAAGATATGTTGACTGAGGAAAAATATACCGGCTTTTTCGCCTATCCCAGATGGAATATTCCGACGCAAAAGTGGCATATTGAGCCATTGATAGATAGAGTGTTATTTGAACGTGTTCAGGACAGACTTCGCAAAGTTAACCGGCTGAAAAAGAATCAGTATAACAAGGATGACCCGACCTTTCCGTTAAAGGGGTATGTGTTGTGCGCACATTGTGGCCGGCCGCTTACGGGCAGTCATTCAACGGGACGCGGTGGCGTACGATATCCCTATTATCAGTGTCAAAATCCAAAGTGCGAAAATAGACGAAAAATGTATATTCAACCGACAGTTGTTCACAGGGATTTTGAGACGTTGTTAAAAAATATAACCCCCAGCAACAATAATATTGCCTTAGGGCGTGCACTGGCCGCGGAAATATACAAAGAGCATGAAGCCCGTCATTGTGCCGACCGGGACGATAAAATCCAGCGCATGGGCAAAATAGACGATGAAATCGCGGGGTTATTTGAAAGTTTCCGTAAAGCAAACAGCGACATTCTGCGTCAAATGTGTGAGCAAAAAATAAACGAATTGAACACCGAAAAAACATACTTATCAACAGAGGTCAAAGAGTTCAAAACTGAGATAATGCCCTTTGAACGTGCTTTTAGTCTGGTGGCGGAGTTTGCAGGCAATCCATTGGCTGTTTGGCAGGTGGGCGACCTTTCTAAAAAACGGATGGTTCTAAATTTGTGTTTTTCAGACAAGTTGTCCTATGATAAAACAGAAAAATTTAGAACCCCTGAAATCGCGCCAATTTTCAAGGCTTTCAGGGGTTCAAATGACAATATGTCCAATCTGGTGCCGGTTGTCGGACTTGAACCAACGACCTACTGATTACAAATCAGCCGCTCTACCAGCTGAGCTAAACCGGCAATACGCGCCAAGTATACATGTATCCTTTTGAAATATCAAGTGTAAAAATTCATAAAATGCTTGCTTTTGCAAAATATCCTTTCACAATATGGATATGATTAAAATACCTGAATTATTAGCGCCGGCGGGAACGCTGGATGCGTTTAAAACTGCCATCTTGTATGGCGCAGATGCAATTTATGCCGGATTGCCCGGGTTTTCTATGCGGGCGCGCGCCAAGATTACCGTGGATGAAGTTCGGGCCGGTATCGAATTGGCTCATCGTGCCGGGAAAAAAGTGTATTTGGCGTTCAATCTGTTTGCGCATGACCGCGATTTCGCAAATATGGACGCGGTGTCGCGGGTGATTGATTATCTGCGCCCTGATGCGTTGATTGTGTCCGACCCGGGTGTCGTCATGTGGGTGCGCGAAAATCATCCCGATATCCCCATTCATATTTCAACCCAGGCAAATATTTGTTCCGCCGCGTCCGTCAAATTTTGGCAGCGCGCCGGGGCCAGTTTGTGCGTGTTGGCCCGCGAAGTCAGTCATAATGAATTTAAATCCATTCGCGCGGCGTGCCCGGATGTCGGGTTGGAAATCTTTGTCCATGGGGCGATGTGTATGGCGTATTCGGGGCGGTGTCTGTTGTCCAATTATATCACGGGACGGGCGGCCAACCGCGGGGCGTGCGCGCAACTGTGCCGGTGGAAATATGATGTCATTTTGCGCGAACGCGAATCCGGTATTGAAATGCCCATCGACGAAGACGAACGTGGCGCATATATCATGAATTCGCGCGATTTGTGTTTGATGCCGCGGTTGGCGGATGTGATTGCGGCCGGTCCCAATTCTTTGAAGATAGAAGGGCGCAACCGCAGTGAATATTATGTCGGCAGTGTGACGCGCGCATATCGCGCGGCGTTGGACGCGTATGCGGCCAATCCCGCCGAATTTGACCCGGCGCCATATATGGACGCATTGAACCTGTTGCAGACCCGCGGTTATACCACGGCGTTCTTTGACGGGGCGGTAACGGCCGATGCGCACGATTATGAAACAACGCGGTCGGTGTCCGATTATGTGGCGGCCGGCGTGATAACCGATGTGCGCGATGATGCGATTGTATTCGAATTGCGCAATGAAATTCGGGCGGGCGACGAAATCAATTTTATATTGCCGGGTGGCATGGATGTGGCGATGGTCAAATTGCCCCGCATTATTAATGCCGCGACGGGGGCCGATGTCCCCAAACTGGCCGCCGGCCAACGCAACAGCATTATTATCCCGCGCGCGTGGTTCGGGGCGGCGGGACATGATATGTCCCGGTTTGCGCCATACGTTTTGGCATATCGTCATAAATAAAATCCCGCAACTGCGGGATTTTTCTGATATAATATCATCAGAAATTTTACACCAAGGGAGAGAAAATGAAAATCGCAATCATTGGGTTGGGCAGTGTTGGATCCGCGGTTGCCACCGCCGTCGCGCGCACGGGCGTGGCGCATGAAATGTTTTTGTTTGACCGCGATGGCGTTCGCGCCCGCGCCGCCGCCGAAGATTTGGGCCACGCCGCTGCGTTTTCGTTTGATATCAAAATCACCGCCGCCAGCAATTATCGCGCCATTCGCGGGTCGGATGTTGTGATTATTGCGGCCGGCGCCAATCAAAAGCCCGGTGAAACGCGCACCGATTTATTAAATGCGAATGTGGCCGTCATGTCCGACATTATCCCCCGCGTGATGGCGAATGTTGATGCCCGCCGCGTTCTGATTATCATTGTGACAAACCCGTTGGACGTGATGGTGATGTTGGCCCAGAAATTGTCGAAATTGCCGGCGGCGCGCGTGATTGGGACGGGGACGATGCTGGATTCGGCACGTCTGCGCACGATTTTATCACGCAGTCTGGGGGTATCGACCCAGTCATTGAATACATACGTTTTGGGCGAACATGGCGACAGCAGTGTTATTAACTGGGCATCGGCCAGTGTGGGCGCGGTGGCATTGGATGATTTTTGCCGTCAGACGAAAAATCCTTTACCGGCGGCGGCGCGGCGCACAATCGAACACCGGGTGCGCAATGCGGCATATGAAATTATCCGGGGCCGCGGGGCGACATGGGACGGAATTGGCGCGGCGGTGTCCGATTTATTGTTGTGTATTGCGCGCGACGAACGCCGCATTTTGACCGTCAGCACCGTTGATGGCACGGGGCGCAGTGCGGTTGCCATGTCACGACCGCGCGTTGTTGGCGCCGGTGGTGTTATGGCGACATTATCCCCAAAATTATCACCGGCGGAATCGGTCGCATTGCGGCGCAGCGGGCAAATTATCCGCAAAAATTATGATTCCATTGGGAAATAAAACGCATCCCCCGTTCGGGGGATTTTTTTGGGACCGCGGCGCCATAGGTTATTTTTTCCCATATGTCAAGATAAAAGATTTTTTGACTTTATTCCCATCCGGGCGCATAGTGGTGGCGTCGCGTCGTAAAAACGCACTGTTGCCAATAATGGGTGGTGTGGGCGCGCGGCCAGTCTTGCCAATAATGGGGGCTGGTTCAATTTCATCAAACACGAAAAGGAGTTGACTGATGAAAAAATCTATTAAGTTCGCGGTTGCCGCGTCGGTTATGACTGTGCCTGCGATGGCTGCGAACGTCCCGGGTCAGGTGAATAACGCGTTGGCCCAGAATATGGAAAACCCGTTGTATATGCCGGCACGGAATATGTTCTATTCCAAGCTGTCCAATGGGGTTATGTTGAAAGTTGCCGATGATTCCAAAGCACACAAGATGAAGAATCACGACGGCGAAATCGAATTTCCGATTATCCGTATCCAGGAAGAATTGGGGTACGGTATCACTGACCGTTGGGCGGCGCACTTTTCCGTGCAGTACACCCACGACGATGATATTGGTCGCACAGGTTTGTCGGCGGGCCGTTTGGGAACAACATATCGTATCTTGAACCTGTATAACGGGTTTGTGTGGGATGTGTATGGCGATTTGCACCTGGGGGGGATTGGTGAAATGCGCGGGACATACAATGTCAAAATGGGCAGAGGCGTTTTGGCCGGCAATTTGGCAGATGTTTCGGGCGTGTTTGACTATGACAACTATTCCAACGGGATGTGGGGTTTCCATGTCGGGACCAAATTTGGTAAGAAATGGGATCGTTTGACCACATCTGCGTTTGTCGAAGTGCTGCGTACATTCGGTAACGACAACAACATGATTCGCGTTGTCGGTGATGGTACGCCGTTGGCGGCAATTACATTGCCCAATGGGATGCAGGGCGTTCTGTCGTCGGCGACATTGTTGGGTGCGCTGGGTGCGCCAAACCAGATTTCGGCGGATTTGAAATCCACAACCGAAGTTAATGCGGGCGCAAACGTGTTCTATCAGTGGTCCGACCGTTGGTCCACGGGTGCATGGTTCCGTTATAACCATCACACCGACCAGGGTGTCGAAAAAATCACAACCCAATTGCCGAACAACCCGGTTGTGCAGAAATTGGCGGCGGCGCTGGAACAGCAGTTGTCCAACATGAAAGACGGATTCGATGAATACATTATCGGTCTGTCGGCCGCGGCCCAGGTTACACCGCACGCCCAGGTGGCGCTGTATGGTGAATACACATTTGACACCGCGCATGAAAAATCTCAGAACGGGACGGATGCCAAGGTCGAAGCGGGCGTTCGCGTGAACTTTACGTTCTAAGACAAATCATAAAAAACACACATATTGGACATAAAACGGGCCCGATTTCGGGTCCGTTTTTTATACGCCGGTGCGGGCACGGGGGGATTAATATCACTTTCGTTTTGGGGGATTTTGTGATATAATCAGACCAAAGATATATGGAAAGATTATGAGAAAAGTCAGGATTTCTGCCGCCTTGGCCTGTGTTTTATTGGGGGCGCCGATGGGCGCCGATGCCGCGTATCCGGCATATCCCACGTATCAGCGGGGCGCACAACAATATCCGGGATATAATGCCGTGCCGGCCGGTACATACGCCATGCCGACAAACGGCGCCGTGATGCAAAATCGCGCCGGTGTCCCGTCCCAGGTTATGTATCCCAATCAAAATGTCGCGACCCAGGTTGCGGCCGCGCCCGCCACACGGATTACCGGTTCTTTGCCGCGCGTGGGGTCCGCCGCGACGGTTGCCGGTCGTTCTTATTACCAGCCGGCCGATTACGACCGTTTGGCCGACAGTGGGCTGTATATCGGGTTGTCCGTGGCATATGGGGCGTCCATTTCCGGCGGCATGAACGCAGATTACAAGGGTGAAGCCAACGCGTTCTTTGTCCCAGGCGCATTCCAAGAAGCCGAATGGTCCCACGATACCGTCATCCCGTTACAGGTGTCGGTTGGGGCGGCACTGAACAGTGATTGGCGTGTGGATTTTTCATATACCCGTTACAGCGATATCGGTTATCGGGAAACGGTGACCACGTCCGACGGGGCGGGCGGATTTATCGATGCCAAGGCCACCGGCGGTGCCGTTACCGCGAATGTCACCATGTTAAATATTTATTACAACATTGATTCTTATACCGGTTATCTGGCGGGCGGCGCATTGCGACCGTATGTCGGGGCGGGGGTTGGAATCGCGCTGAATACCATCGGGGATTACGTCATTTATGACGGTACGTTTTATTCCGAACAAGACCCCGGCAATGCCGGCGCCGGTGAATTAACCGGGATTTCGGATGTGTATGCCTATCACAATGGCGGAACGACGGAAAACCTGGCCTTTATGTTAGAAGGCGGGGTGTCCACCGAACTGGGTGGGGGATTGACCCTGGATTTGTATGCCCGGTATTCCAATGTGGGCAAGGTTAAATCGTCGGGCAGTATCATCGTGTCCCAGACCGAATGGATTGGTGACGGGGCCGGTGGTGAAAGTCCCGCGCCGTATGACAGTGTATTCCATTACACCAACTGGTACGAAAGCGGACGGCTGAGCAGCATTGACGTTGGCGCGCGGTTACGTCTGCAATTCTAAAACCAAAGACCGCGGAATAATCCGCCGACAGCAAAGGCAAAACAATGTATAACCAGAAATTTTTATTTCACGCTTTATATGTACCCTGTGCCTTGTGCTGGGGGGCGTTGCCGGCCAATGCGGCGGTGCGGGTGGGTAATTATTCGCGCAGCTATGCCGAAGCTTATAATCAATTAAATCAGCAAAGGGCGCAAAACAACGCGCCCGTCGCGGCGCCCCAGGTAACGGCGGCGGCGACCGGCGGTGCGGTGGTGAATAATGCCCCAGGTGTCACCGAATTACCCATTCGTGTGGCGAACGCCAAACTGGCCGCGGCCATTGCGCGCGGTGACAAAGATGCCGCGGTTGGCATACGGGATTTGGAATCTTGCGCGAAAATTTATCCCGATGGGGAATTTGCATGGGACCGCCCAACCGTCGGGGAAAAGGTTGGCGGCGGCCAAACCTGTGTCGCGACGGTTGAAATCCGCGGATACCAAATGGGCGCATACGGCGAAGATGTCGTTTTGGCGCGTGCCAATTTGTCCGCGGGCGATGTCGTCAAATGCAATATTTCTGAATTTCCCGAAAGTGCATATACGGCCGAAGTTGCCAATGTTATCTTTCCGGCGGATAATGAACCGACAACCAGCGATGTTATTCGCGTGATGAATGATGAACAAAAGAAAAATGCCGGGATTAAAATTGCGGCCGGTGCGGTGATTGGGGGACTGGCCGGGAATATCACGGGTAAAAACGATATCGGCAGTGACAGCATCATCGGCACCAGCAAGGGTAAGATGAACAACACGGCGATTGGCGCCCTGTCGGGGGCGGCGTTGATGGCGGGCAACGCGTACACCGGTAAAATCGCCGGCGATACGATTTTGTCCACCGGGGTCAATGCGGCGGCGGGCGCGGCGGTCGGCAATATGGTTGCGACCGGTGATTCCGTTTTGCGCATCGAAGATTGCACCGTCAATGGGGAAAAGACAACCTGTCTGTGGGGTGTGATTACACTGAACACACCACTGACCACGTTGGAAACGGGGCAACAACGCGCGTTCTATAACATTGCCACGGGGGCGACGGTCGTCTGTGACGCAAATCTGGAAAACTGTAACAATAAAATGGACCTGGTATCCATTAAGCTGGATAAATACGACGATATGGAAAAGGCCGCAACCGAAGATTTCCAGGCCGTGCGCATCGACCCCAGTGCCCAATATACGTACAAAGATAATAAAATCACCGCGGGTTATTCCGGGGATGCGTCCGGTTTGTGGACGCCCATTGCATCGGCCGGTGTTTCCGACCGCATGGTGCCGGCCATGATTCCGGGGGTCAAGGATAAGACATTCGGGTTCAAACGCACCGATTGGACCAAATGGCGTACCGATCATCCCGATGCCCAGATTGTGGGGCGCAGTGGTCGTGGGGAATCGTATTCATTGGCGGACCAGATTGATGGCAAATCATACAATTTGATGGATTTTAATCCGTTGCGCGTGGATGCCGATGACGGGTCATTGATTGATTTTAATAACAAAGCCCGGATGAAGGGCACCCTGACGGGGGCCGGTGTCGGGGCGGGCCTGGGGGCGTTGACGGGGTACCAGGGCGCGCAGAATGACGTTGAACAACGCTGGTTATCGGCGGTGCGTGAATATAAGGATTCTTTGCAGAAGATTTACTGTGCCACGGGCAAGCGTTTCCTGGGGTATTATAACGATGCCGTCATCATCCCCAATGCGGTCGAATAAAAATCCCCCAACCGGGGGATTTTTTATCACATGTTATAACTGATACGGGCAACTGTACCAATCGCCGTTCGTTTCGGTAAAATGATATATACCGGTGGTATCTGAACCAGAATATTCGTAACAGTCATCAATGTATTCTGTAATATAGTTTGTCCACAGACAATCTGTCGTTTCACCTTTGCCCCAGGCTTCCCTGTCACCGGAGCATTGTTCCAGTTTGTCGTTATAATCTGTCTGGACCATGCCGTTGCCGGGGCAACGACGACATTGGGGGACCGTCACGCCGTCATACACCGTATAGACATAATTGCCAACCGGACAAAAGACATCCACACCGTCGCATTTGGCGCCGGCCGGACAATCGCGGCAATCGGTGTCGGCCCCCCCGTAATAGGACATGTCGAATTTACCCGCGGGGCATGTGCCGCCGGATGTGCCGCTGTACACGCATTGGCCATTACTGGCATAATAGCCATTGTCGCATGTTAATGTGCATGTCCCAGACCGGTGATTGTCGGTAATATTGTATTTCCCGTTGGCAACCATGCCACATGATTCACATTTATAACTGCTGTATGGGTCTTTGACATATTTGTATCCGGGCGCGCATGATGTGTATGCGTAACGTGTATATTCGCCGGCGTTTGCTGGATATTCGCATGCCTTGGAAGAAGGGGGAATCAAATTATCTGTGGTTCCCGTAAAATATTCATAGGGCATTGAACAAAATTTTGCTGCGTCGTTTGTTAAACCGGCGATATAGACATCACGATAACCGGCCCCGCAATATTGACGGATGATACCGTCTTCCTTGTATGGCTGGGAGGAGTTATTCGTTGCGGCACATTCCAACCATGTGCCGGCAACGGTGCAAATATATGTCTTGGGCACAGGGCCCGGTGTGTCCAGATATGAACCGTTGGGCAATACGTTAAAGTCCGCCTGGGGATAGCCACCATTACAGCCATATTTTCGATTGCCGTTGTACGCGTATTTTCGGTCGTTCGACATGGACAAAACTTGGTCGGGGACACTGATATAATTCCCGTCCGCATCGTAGAAATATGCGCCATAGCCAAACGCGGCCGTATGATTCAAACATCCAACCAATATCCAAAAACCAACGATTGGATTCGGCATAAAATCATAAACAACAGGGGGCAGAAAATGGGGATTTTTTCAAAAACGCAAACGGGGATTATAAACGTTCCCTTGGATTAGGCATATATTGATATGTCCCAACGCAGCGGATTATAACGCATTGGCCGGATTTATTCAAGCGTTGATTCCACAAAAAATCCCGCCGGGTGGCGGGATTTTTTATGATTTCTTGTATTGTGTCCCCAGGGCTTCGTTCAGCCATTCATACACAGTCTTTTCATCGGCCGTGCGTTCTGTGACACTTTTACATGTATTGATAATCGACATACATGCGCGGATGGCCACATTGGACGGGTTGTTGGAATCCGTGCTGGATTGTTGATTGCCAAAGAAGTTGGACGAGTAGTTGTTCTGGGCCAGGCAGGACGCCACGTCGGCAATACATGTTTCCGCATGGTCGGCCAAGACTTCGTCCTGGGCAGATTTAATCTGAACCAGTGTGCGGGCCAGATACTGTTTAACCACTTCGTTAACCGGATTATATTTCTTGTCCCCGGTTTTGCCGGTATAGGTCACATCTTGGCATTTGTTCAGGACGGACCTACACATACCCTGGCTGCGGCCGTTGGTGTCAACCCAGCCAATCTTTTTTTGCAGATAGATGGCCATGTTGTTCTGGTCGCCGGCTGTGAACTGGTCTGTTACAGTATTGTTGATGTAATCAGACAGTGAACCGTTGCCCCACGCATTTTTTTCGGCGTTGTCGGCGCTGTAATTCCAAACGCTGTACAGGCCAGAATGCTTGGTCGAAGAATTGGTCAATTCGCCGCCCGATACGCCCGGCATGCCGCCCACGACAATTTTACCGTTGACAATATATTTGCCGGTGGGATCCAGACAGTTTT
>CARVLU010000003.1 GCA_949082785.1 uncultured Alphaproteobacteria bacterium | reverse complement strand
GCAGAAATTATCCATACACGATGTGTATTGCGCCCGACAGTATTCCGTTAATTCCGCCAATTGGTCCATGTCGGCCGGTGTCGGGGTCGATGTGCTGGTCGTGGTGGCGGCAGATGATGTGGCCGTTGCAACGCGAATTGTCGGAACGCGCGCGGATGCGTTTGTGCGCACACCAACGCGGCCGGTGTACAGCGGTGTGTTGACCGTGTCCGTCTGGGTCAGGCCCGCACGTGCGGTTGTGGAACCGGATGTTGCCGGTGCAGACGTGCGCGCGGTCACCGTTTGTGTCGGCGCGGTTGTTTTGAAATTGGTGTTACCCGCAGATGCGGCGGCGCGTGAAACAGTCCCACGCGATACGGCCGCCCGTGACTGGGTGCCGGTGGCACTGGTGCCGCGGGATGCGGTTGTGGCGGTGGCACTGCGCGCGGAAACAGCGCGCGACGGTGTCGAACGTGATGTCACCGCGGAATTGGTTGTTGCCGGTGCGGCGCGTGATGTGCGGACGGTGGCCGCACTGCGCGGGGTGGCGGCGGATTTTGCCGATGCCGGCGCAACAACAGTGGGCGCACCCACCGATTGCACGTCGTCGGTCATTTCATCCAGGACGATGTCCGGTTCCGCAAATTCATCTTCTGCGTATTCGATGACGTCTTCGTAGAAGATAGGCGCCACTTCTGCAAAAGCGGGCAGAACTAATAAGCCACTAAGCACAGCAATAAATCGCTTCATGTTTGAAATCTTTTCTTTTTCTCTTTCACCTGATTTTATCATAAGTAGGCGGCCGGCACAAGCGCAAATTTAATACAAAAATCACAACGTTGGGCCGTTGGTGGGGGGGATTGTTTTCCGATTGTGAAAAAACATTTTATTTTTTAATGATTGCCGCTTGTCAAACATATGGGTTTATAATATAATACCCGGCAATGCCAGGAATTAAAAAAAGAGATATGTTAAAAAAAGCTTCGATGTTTGTATTCGCGTTGCCGTTGTTCGGATGCACAACGGTGCCGACGTCCACACGGGACAGCCGGCTGGACGATTATACGCCGAAAATCACCGCGGCCGATTTTTTATACAATCCCATGGAAACGCCCATCGCACAGGTATATCAGACCGAATTGGCACAGCCGGAAATCAGTGGCGCAACATTAATCGAAGATGGGCTGTCGGCGTTTGTTATCCGGGCGGCCTTTGCCAGAATGGCGACCAAGACGATTGATTTACAGACCTATATTTACAGTAACGATTTTTCGTCCAAGGTGTTGGTTGGCGAATTGAAAAATGCAGCCGACCGCGGGGTCAAGGTGCGCATTCTGTTGGATGATTACGGAACCAATTCCGATATCGTGGATGTCATGCTGCTGAACCAGCATCCCAATATCGAGGTCAAGGTTTTTAACACCGTGCGAAACCGTGCAAAATTGCTGTATTATCCACAGTTCTTGATGGATTTTAACCGGTTGAATTCGCGTATGCACAACAAATTGTTTATTGTGGACAACATCGCGCTGATTACCGGTGGACGCAATGTCGGCAGTAATTATTTTTATCCCGAAACCGCGTCAAACTTTTCCGATACGGACGTTTTATTCCTGGGGGATATGACCAAGTACGCAACCGACAGTTTTAACGATTACTGGAATTATCATCTGGCGATTCCGGCGTCCGTATTCCCAAAGGCCAAGACCAAGCGCGCCATGAAAAAGGTTGATGACAACATCGCCGCAATACAGCGCAAAACCAAGTCCAGCATCAAGGCGTACAACACCATCATCAACATGGCCCAGCATGAATACCGGTCCAAGAATATGGATTTCAGCTGGGGGTATGGGAAATTTTTAGCCGATCCCCCGCAAAAGGTTGAAATGACCATGCGGGAAAAGGAAGCGTACCAGGGCGATATTATCAAGGCATTATACCGCTTATGGGAAGATACCCAGGACAATGTGTATATGTCCGCCGCGTATTTTGTCCCCGGGCGGGGCGGTTTGGAACACATGCTGCGCGAAGAAAAGGATGGCGTGCATCTGACGATTGTGACAAATTCGCTGGCGTCCACAAACGCGCCGACGGTCTATGCCAAGTGGGAAAAATACAGAAAGAAATTAATCAAATCCGGCGCGGATGTGTATGAATTCATGCTGTCGGCGGAAAATCTGCGGGGCAAAGAACACGACCGTGAACGCAAGCAGTCCAGTTTTTCCGTTCTGCACAGCAAAACCATTGTGTTTGATGACGATATTTCTTGGATTGGCAGTTTTAATTTGGACCCGCGCAGTGCGTATTACAACACCGAAAACGTGGCCATTTTCGAAAGCCGTGATTTCGCATCCAAATTGCGCGACATGATTATCAAGGACACCCAGACATCATGGCGGGTGACGCTGGAAAACGACCAGACGCGTTGGACCGGCATGCGGCCGGGGGACACGACCCCGCGCGTGTACAAACGTTCGCCGGATACCAGTATATTCCGCCGTGCGTTCAAGGTGATAACCAAAATCGTTCCGGAAAAATTCGTATGATAAATCCCCCACATGGGGGATTTTTAATTGCATAAAAAAAACACCGCCGTTGCCGGCGGGGTTTCCGAATGCCCATGGAAAGGAAGGAAAGGAGAAAAAGAAATCGGGCATTCTAAACTGGTTTCAAGAGCCCAAAGTCCAGAGGAGAGAGAATGTAGGAGGGAGTCTGTTACTCTGGGCCCTTCGGATACTTTCGTAACCGGTCGCGGGGAATTGCTTCGCCTTTGACGAATCGAAATGTAATACAATTTATTTCATTTGTCAAGTATAATTGTCAAAAATATTTTTTGGTCAATAATTTTCCCGTCGTACCCCAAAAATGAGGGGTGAAATGGGCAAAAAATCCTGAAAATCCGCGGGTTTGGGTCCAAATTCTTAGGAAATGGTACTTATGAATTTCTGCCAGATTTTAATTCATAATTAGCAAGCAATCCTAGGATTGTGGATAGGAAAAAGGAGAGAGTAGCATGACGCATGAAGATGTATGGCGTGCAATTGAACGCTTTGCCAAGGAACACAAAATGACATGTTCGGGATTGGCAAAGTGCAGCGGGCTGGACCCAACCACGTTCAATAGAAGCAAGCGTTGGTCCAAGGAAGGACAGCCCAGATGGCCATCCACGAACAGTATTTCCAAAATACTGTCTTCGACCGGGGCAAAAATCGAGGACTTTACCAAGTATATCGATGCGCCCGACCAAGGCCGCGATTAATGCCGTGCATAATTGACCGTAAGCATCGCCACACGCAACCCCGGTGGCGATGTTTTTTGCCCGAAATTGCTTGCATGGGGGCCATATATCCATTACTGTGATTAATATGTTAAATGGTATTCGTATCTTTGTCAGTGATAACGCATGGCGCAAAATTCTGGACGATTTGGGCGCCGTTGTCGTCGATAAACCGGCCGGCGCAGATGTTAATCTGGATGCGCTGGGGATTGATGCGCCCATTCATCCCATGGAATTAAAGGCAATCGTTCTGGACGCGATGGACGTGGGGCCCATGATGATGCGAATTTTTGACCGGCCCGTGCGGTTGCCGCGCATGCAATTGCAAATTGTAAAGAATCTGTATCAATCGGGCGGAATGACGGGCGCCGATTTGCGCGCCGCCATCGGTGTTGCGCCCGACGTCACAACCCACGCGGTGGACAACGCCATATATCAATTGCGCAAAACATTCGGGCGTGATTTTATTCAAAATAAAAACGGGGTCTATACCATTGGGAAATTATAAGTTGATATCGCTGGACAAAATCCCCAGCACCCAAACATACGCCCATGATTTAATCGCCGCGGGCGGTGCGCGTGACCGCATTGCCATTACGGCCCGTACCCAGACCGCCGGGCGGGGACGGTATCGCAGAACGTGGGTGTCGAATGCGGGGAATTTATATGTCAGCTTTATCTATCGCTGTCTGGTGCGGGATTCGCGTTTGTCGTATGCCGTGGCGGTCGCCATCGCCGATACCATGATTTCATTTTGTGTGACGCCAACCATCAAATGGCCCAACGATATCTTAATCGATGGGAAAAAAGTGTGCGGGGTCTTAATCGAATACAATCATGATTTTGTTGTTGTGGGGATTGGGGTGAACATTCAATCCAATCCGGTTGTCGAAAATTATGGGACGGCGCGGTTGGCAGATTACACCACAACAGACGCCCAGGCATTTCTGGGGCGGTTAATGCGGATGATGGACAAATGGATGGATGCCCAATTCGTGGATGTGCGCGCGCATTGGATGCAATTGGCGGCGGGGCTGAACAGTGTTGTTAAATACCGGGGCGAATCCGCAGAATTAATCGGTATTAATGAAAAGGGCGCGCTGATGCTGCGGCGCGGGGGTGAATATTTTCTGGCGTGGGGGGATGAAATCAGTATGTAGAAAATGCAGGGATTGTGGTGCGGGGAAAAAATATCCTTGACTTTTAATTCGATTTGTGATATTATTATCAACAGAAAAAGTAGAAATTCTGTCCGCACATTGGGGCGGATTTTTTTATTTGCTTTTTCAATTTATCTTTGTTGCCCGCGCCGCCCGCGCGGGTTTTTTTATTGCACAGGCAGGGGAATATTCATCATGCAACTGACGCTTATTAAAAACACCGAACCGGCGCGCGCCGTGCCATACAAAATCGCCCGCGTCGTTTACGCAGAAACACGGGCCGCATCGCTGGGGGTGGTCGAAGCGCTGTGCGCGATGATTGCAAACCACGCGGCGGCAACCGGGCGCGAACCAATCGATGTCGTGGCCGATGCGGATGTGTTCGGCGCACTGCGACCGGAATCGGATAATCATGCGCTGTTGAATGTGACGCCAAACGTGCGCGGGTTCGACATGTGTTTGCGCGTCGTGCAGAAAATGCTGAATGGGAATCTGCCGGATGTCTGTCACGGGGCCACGCGGTTCCATCACAGCGATGATTTGCCCCAGTGGGCCGTCGCGCGCGGGTATATCTGCGAAGCCGGTGATTTACTGTTTTATCTGTAACGGGGGAATTATGAAAAATATTATCCAGGGCGGCTGGATGGCCGGTCGCAGGACTTATATCATTTCCGCCGTCGGCATCGTGTCCGCCGTCGGGGCATACCTGGTCGGGGATATCGATGTGTTCGGTATGTTGCAGACCATATTCACATTGGGCGGGATTTATTTCCTGCGAAAATCAAACGAAAAGGAAGAACATGGACAAGATTCCAGAAAAATTTCTGAATGAAGACGGCACGCTGAATACAGATGCGCTGGTGAAATCGTATTGCGAATTGGAAAAGAAAATGGGACGTATGGTTTCAATCCCATCCGATGACGCGGATGTGGATGCGCGTGCAAAATTTAATCGTGCCATCGGTGTGCCCGAAACAGCCGATGCGTATCCGACAAATGAATTGTTCGATGATGAAAATGTACGCGCAAAATTTCTTGAAATCGGTTTGACATCCAACCAGGTTGAAAAAATTTATCAAATCGCAGAAGAATTTTTATCGCCCGTGTTGTCCGAAATTTTTCAACAGCAAAATGAAGCAAACGCAATGTCGGAATTGCAAAAATTTTTCGGCGATGATGATAAAATGCGCGATGCAATGAATGCCATCAATGCGTTCGGTGAAAAGTTTTTACCACAAGATGCGTTTGAATCGCTGTGCGCCACAGCCCAGGGAATCCAAAGCATTTACCGCATGATGCAATCAATGGAACCCAATGTTCGCACAGACAAAAACGCGGATGAAAATTTATCGGATGCAGATTTGCGACGCATGATGCGCGACCCGAAATATTGGCGCGACCATGATGCGGAATATGTGCGAAAAATTGAAAACGGTTTCAAAAAATTATACGCTTAAAAATTTTTTCGGTGTGTGAATTTTAATTTCTCCTTTACTAATTTTGTTGTTTTAGATAAAATATAAATCAAGAACAAAAAAAATTTGTTCTATCCAAACAAAATGAAAGGAGAGAAGAATGGCATTTTCATTCTTGAAGTCGAGCGCGAAGAAAACGGCGGAAAAACCGGCTGCGAAAAAAACTGTGGCTGCGAAAAAGCCGGCCGCCAAAAAAGTTGCAGCGAAACCTGCTGCGAAAAAGACAGTTGCAAAACCGGCAGTGAAAAAAACGGTTGCAAAGAAAGCCCCCGCGAAACCGGTCGCAAAGAAACCGGTTGCGAAAAAGCCGGCAGCGAAAAAAGTAGCGGCGAAACCGGCAGCGAAAAAACCGGTTGCGAAGAAAGCCCCTGCGAAACCGGCCGCAAAAAAACCGGTTGCGAAAAAAGCAACAGCGAAACCGGCGGCGAAAAAAACGGTCGCGAAAAAAGCCCCTGCGAAAAAGCCGGCGGCAAAGAAAAAATAATTAATCCCCGCGTCATGCGGGGATTTCTTTTGCGGTCGTTCGGATTTCCGGCGGCCGATTTTTTATGCCGAAAAATGTTCAGTCGGATGCGATGCGGCGCAATCGCGGTGTGTCAGTCCGACTGAATTTTTATCAGTAAAAAATATTGGTGGGCAATCCCGTGGGGACCCATGTTCGAATTGTATGACGGGCGCCGGTCGCGTGCGCATGGCGTGCGCGCCGGTACAACCCGACAGACAATGTTAAATAATGCGCGCACCGCGCGTGTTGAAATGTTCAATAATCAAAAGGAATGTTTTTATGTCTGTTTCCATAGACCAGGTCTTCGTAAAACAATTCGAAGCCGATGTTCATTTGGCGTATCAGCAGATGGGCACCAAACTGCGTGCAACCGTGCGCAGTAAATCCGGTGTTGTCGGCGCATCAACGACTTTTCAGAAAGTCGGCCGCGGCACAGCCAGCACCAAATCACGTCACGGCATTGTGCCGGTGATGAACCTGAACCATGAACCGGTTGAATGTCTGTTGCAAGATTATTATGCCGGCGACTGGGTCGATGCGTTGGATGAATTGAAAACCAACGTCGATGAACGTCGCGTTGTTGCGTCGGCCGGTGCATATGCACTGGGGCGTAAAACCGATGAATTAATCATCGACGCCATGCGTACCGCAACCACATCGGTCGGTGATTATTCGTCCGTTTTGGATAAAAATTTAATCTTGGCCGCGGTTGAAAAACTGAACGCGAATGATGTGCCCGATGATGGCCGCAGATTCGCCGTGGTCGGTGTGCACCAGTGGAACCAGTTGCTGTTGATGGACGAATTTGTTTCCCAGGATTATGTCGGTAATGCCAATCCGTTGGTCGCGGGATTTGAATCGCGCAAATGGTTGGGGATCACGTGGGTGTTGCATAACGGGTTGCCGATGAATTCGACAACGGGCCGTGATTGCTTTATCTATCACGCGTCCAGCATCGGTCACGCGTCCGGCCAGGATGTCAAATCCGATATCACATGGCATGGCGAACGTGCGGCGCACTTTATCAGCAACAGCATGTCCCAGGGGGCGGTGCTGATTGATAACGACGGTATCGTCTGTGTCAAGTGCAAAGAAAACGAAACCGCATCCGCATAAATTTTAATGGGGGAATATTACGATGGCTTTTCAAAATAAAAACCTGTCCGTTATTGCATATGCCAACGGTTTCACACTGTGGCATTACAGCGCGGCTGAAACAATGACGACCATTACCAAAACCGGTTATTTCAACGATGTCAAAAGTCTGATGAATATCGGTGATGTTATCATCATCAACGCATCCGACAACACCGCGATTAAAAAAATCAACGTGACGGCTAGCAATGTCACAACGGGTGACCTGGCTGGGGGCGCGGCGGCATAAGCCGGCGCATTTGCCAAACCGGGGTGCCGTGGGGCGCCCCGGTCTTTAATTATTTCTGTCCAAGGGGGGATGGGGGATGCTTACCAAAATAGATTTATGTTCAATGGCGGCGTTGAAACTGGGCGAAGGGCCGATACAGTCGCTGAACGATGATACCGCGGCGGCCCAGTTGGGACGTACGCTGTTTGAACCCACGATTGAAACGCTGTTGGCGATGCATCCGTGGCGTTTTGCGTGCCGAAAATTCGATTTGGCGCGCACCAATGATGGCGATTTCGTCATCCCGGCGGATGTCTTGCGCGTGTTGAAATGCGACGGACAAATCATTGGAAACAAAGTTCTGTATAATGGCGACAGCCTGGTGATGTGGGCGATTGTCCGTGTGCCGGTGGAACAGTTTCCCAGTTATTTCGTAACACTGGCCGTGACAAAACTGGCCATGGAATTCTGTATCCCGTTGGTCGGTGAACAGACGGTGTTGCGCATGTTGTTGGCACTGTATGAATCAGAATTACAGGCCGCAAAATTTATCGACAGCACGATTTCCGTGGGGTCGGATATTGCTGATTTTTCATTAATCAGTTCGCGATTCTGAACCGTAATGTGGGGGATTCAATGGGCAATTTTATTAAAACACAGAATTCGTTCGCCAATGGCGAAGTCGCGCCGGAATTCTTTGCGCGCGATGATATCAACGGTTTGTCGCGATTGGAAAATATGGATGTTCTGGCCGGGGGCGGGTTGCGCCGCCGGCGGGGACTGGCGCATGTGGGACGATTGGATGCGTATGCACGGCTGATTCCGTTTTCGGTCGGCGAAGATGAAAATTATCTGTTGGTGCTGGAAGACAAGCATATCGGTATTTACCACAATGGCGTGCGGCGGTTCGACCTGTTGACGCCGTGGGGCGCGGATTGTTTGTCGCGGCTGCAATATGCACAGCGGTTTGATACAATCATCTTTGTTCATCCGGATTACCAACCGCACGTTCTGGCCAAATCAGGTAATTTGTTTAAATTGGAAAAATGGGGATTTTCCAGCAATGATGATATGACGCTGAATATCCCGTTTATGAAATTTGACGATGCGGCCAATATCAAAATCACCGTGTCAACGCATCCGAACGGGAACAATTACGCTGTCTTTACCACCAGCAGCGATTTCTGGACACCCGAAAACGTCCAGGGGCGTGTCATGGTATTGGGCAAGCAATGGCGCATTTTTGAATACGTCAGCCCGACCGTTGTTGTGGCATTGGGTAATGGCGGATATACGTTGCCAAACGGGCCCGTGTCCGATTGGCGCGAAGCCGCGTTCGGAAGCCGCCGCGGATGGCCGTGCAGTATTTCTTTTCACCAGGACCGATTGGTCTTTGGCGGGTCGCGGTCGTGGCCCAGTGGCGTTTGGATGTCCAAGGTGGGGCAACACCATAACTTTGACGTGGGAACGGGGCTGGACGACGAAGCGATATTTTTAACCCTGTTGTCGGAACAGCGCCAGCAAATCTGTACCGTGGTCAGCAGTGATAATCTGCAAATATTGACCACCGTCGGGGAATGGGCGATTTCCAACAAACCGTTGACGCCGTCGGCGGTCGATATTAAACAGCACACCGCCGTTGGCAGCGTGGCCACACGTCATTTGCCGCCGCAAACCATCGAAGGGTGCACCGTCTTTATTTCCGGCGGGCAAAAGGATATTCGTGAATTAACGTTGGACCAACTGGGCGAAAGTTATAATGCCAATGATCTGTGCGCGCTGTCCAAGCATTTGATGCAGGGCCCCGTCGATTTGGCATACAACGAAGATACCCACCAATTGTTTGTCGTTATGGAAAACGGCGACATGGCGGTATTGAATAAAAATGCGGCCGTTGGGATTTCCGCATGGGCGGTATATAAAACCCAGGGGAAATTTTGCAGCGTCGCGGTATTACAGGGCCAGACGTACGTCGTTGTCCAGCGCGGGGAAAAATATTCCATCGAAGTGTTTTCCGACGACGCGCAATCGGACGCGGGGACATACGGATTTTCGTATGCGGCGGCGGGTCTGCCGATGTTGGCCAACCGGCACGGGCCGCGCAAAATTCGCATTCGCAAAATCGGTGCACGCGTCTTTGAAACCAAATCCGTATTTATCAACGGAAGGCGCGCGCCGTTGCCCAATGAAATTTATGACGCGCAATCCATCGGGTATTCGGGGGATGTTGCGATTAATTTTCTGGGGGTGACGTCGGACGCGATATCGCCGCCGTGGATTATCCATGGCAGTGAACAGTTGCCGGCCACCATTCTGTCCGTGACGATGCACGGTTGGTATTTAATCTGAATCAAGGGAGTATGATATGTCACAAGTTGTATCGGATGTAACCGAAATCTTGGATTACAAAAAAGCCAAAAACCAAGCAAAAAGCGACCGCAAGAAAGTTTTGGAACAAATGGCGGCCGACGAAGTCGCCAAAACAAACCTGGTGAAAAAGACGCTGGCGGCGCAGCGCGCGCGTTATGGCGCGTCGGGGATGTCGGGCCGCGGCATGACCGAAGGCGCGGTTTTAAAACGTTTACAGGACGAAGCAGAAGAACCGTTCAAAGAAAAGCGCCGCGCCAACATGGAAAAACTGAAACAAATCAAGGCCAATAAACCCAATCTGTTGAAAAAAGTGTTGTCACGGTTTGACGAATTGGTCGGTTGATTAACGCGCCGGGGGATATAATTATGTACAAAGTTTCTTATACCGGGGATGGGGAAACGACGGAATTTCTGTTTGCGTTTCCGTTCTTTCAGGATGCCGACGTGCACGTCGCAATCGATAATGCGGTGTTGGATAATACGCAATACGGCGTTGTCGCCAACGAAGCATTTGACGGCGGGACAATCGTGTTGGGGGCGCCGGCCGCCGATGGCGCGCGCATTGATATCTTTCGACGGGTGCATCTGTCGCGCATCATCGATTATCAGCCCACAGCCAAAATCGATCCGGAACATCTGAATACGGATTTTAATCTGTTGGTCGAAGCGTTTCGCGATTTGCAGACCGTCAATATCGATTTGACCGAATGGGCCAATACCCACGACAGCGTTATGACGTTTCTGCGATATACCACGCAATTAATCGAAGACAAATTGTCCGGTGGGGCTGTGTTGGGGCTGTTTACAAACCTGCTGACGGTGTTGGATGGGGCGTTGCCAAAACTGATTAACGATTACGGCAGCATCACTGAACCCGCCGACGTGGAATACAGCGATGATTACGGATTATTATGATTTTCTGGATGAATGGAACGCGGTGCTGGGGTTCCAGACGCCGCGCCATCACCGGCAAATTATGGAATTCTTGGTCGATGTGCTGAATGGCACGCCGCGCCGCGGATTGCTGAACGCGTTTCGGCATTCGGGTAAATCGACGGTGGTTGGAATCTTTGCCGCATGCACGCTGTATCTGCGGCCCCAGACCCGTATCTTAATCTTGTCGGCGGAAAGCGCGCTGGCGTCGCGGATGGTGGCCCATATTCGTCATATCTTGGAAAATCATCCGCGATGCGGCGATATGGTGCCCGCGGTCAAAAAAGAATGGGGAACACACAAAATCACCATCACGCGACCGGTTGGAATTCGTGAACCGTCCGTCATATGCCAGGGGATTCATGGCAACATCACCGGATTGCGTTCGGATTTGATTATCTGTGACGACGTCGAAGTGCCAAATACCAGCAACACACCGGCCAAACGCGCGGCATTGCGTGAAAGATTGCGTGAACTGGATTTTATTTTGTCCCCCAGTGGGGCCATGATTTATATCGGCACGCCGCACACGATGGACACCATTTATCGTACGGATGATGATGCGGGGACGCCGGATTAAATTTGGCTGGCGCCGTTTGGCGGACGGTTGGCGGGCGCATCCTTGATACTGCTGACAAAGGTGCGCAGGCGCGTCAACAATTCCGTGCCGGCATCGCCAAACATCGGCAGATATGTTTCGTATTCGGGCATGTCCGCCTGTAACTGGGCGCGGGACCGATCCGACAATGGGGCGTCCAATAAATCGTTTGCCACTTTCCATAAAAAATAGGCGCGGGCGGTTTCGCTGATAATCGACCATTTTTCCAGCAATGCGGGTTTACCCGACAGCGCAGCGCGGATACCGACCAACCATTCTTCGCCGAATTTTTTGACGACGTTCAATGATTGCAACCGTTCCAGGCCATCTTGGTCCGGGGTAAATGCGCCGATGCCGCGTTCCAATTCCGTCCATTCGTCCGGCGTCAGCGGAACCGTGGCAATTGTGTCGGCCATCCGCCCGCCGTATGGCAGCAAGTCGCGTTCAATTGAATCCATGGGGGTTTTGCCACTGCGCAGGTTGGCAATATGCTGGGCCAATAAAGTGCCCGTCGGCAGATGCTTTAATTCCGCGATGACGTCCGGGGCGGCTTCGTCCACAAAGACGCGGTTGACCGCGGCCCATCCGCCAAAGATAACGTGTTGCTGGCGATACAGGTTCAGCAGTTTTTGCGCGGTGCTGGTTGTTTTCTGATTCATCTGTTGTCCCCCCTGTGTCCGATTGACGAATTATTCCATAACAATCATCACGATTTTGTGCATGGTTTTGGCGGCAACCTTTTCATCGGGGGCGCAGATATGTCCCACCAGTTTGCCGCGCGCATCACTGCGAACCATTGCGATTTGCGCACTGGCCGTGTCGTCGGCGCCCAACGTATCAAACGCTGCGTCAATGCAGACCGCCATGTCGCCATCGGCGGCCGGAATATCGGCATCGGCAAAGATATAGCATTTTTCCGGCAACATGCCCCCCAAACGCTTGGCGTTGGGCATTACGGCATAGATGCTTTTGCGGCCTTCTAACATCATGGGGGCGACAATCATCGTTTTGTCCGATTTCTTAAAGACGATGTTTTTGTTGCCGGGTACGCCAAAAACCGGAACCAGTTTTTTGCGCGCGCTGTCGTATAATTTGGCGCCGTACAAACTGCTGTGCATGTCCAGGCCCGATAACGGATTGCCCGGAATCAGAACAGATTTTACGCGTTCTTTGACCTTGCTGATTTGTTTGTTCAATTCGCCGGATTTGTACAGCGTTGCGATTTCATCAAACAATGTTTCCGCGCTGTACCCAAAAGATGTCGCCAGTGGTTCGATTTCGTTTTCATAGACTTCGCGTTGGCCGACCTCTATCTTATGATAAACAGACAGGGTCATGCCGGCATCTTTGGCCGCCTGGGCGATGGTTTTGCCGCTGCGCTGGCGAATCTTGCGCAGGCCGCTGCCAAATACCTTTAACCCGCTGCCTTCGTTATCGGTCAGACGACGCTTAATCTCGCTTTGCCATTGGTCGGCAACATCGTCAGATTCTTTGATAAAAATGTCGGACAGTTTGCACCCCAAAATCGTGCAGATGTTCAGCAATTGTTTCTGGTTCAGACGACGCACACCCTTTTCAATCTTGGACACCGCCGACAGTGACAGGTGCGCCTGGCGTGCCAATTCGGTCATTTTCATACCGACGCCCAAACGGATATTACGAATGTTGTTGGGAAAAATAATTTCTTCTTGGGCCATCTGCGAACTCCTTGGATAATCTTGACAAAATAATAGTCAATTTTCCAAGCGTTGGCAAGTGAAATAATTATACGCCCATGTCATCGGGGATGGCGTTTATGTCCGGCATGTCAACCGGCGCATCGGACGCAAATGTTGCGGCCGAAACAGTCGGCGCGTGGCCATTGTATCCGCCCGTATCCCCACCGTCGAATTCGTCCAGGTTGTCGAACAAACTGTAATCGCCAAAGAACGCCATGCGAACCGTTTCGGGGCGGCCATGACGGTTTTTACCGATGATGACGTCCGCCTTGCCACGGGCACGTTCCAGGCGTTTTTGCCAACTGTCCACCATGTTGGAATTTGTGGTGTTGGAAATGCGTTCGGACGGGTCGCGGTTTTGCAAATAATATTCTTCGCGGTATGTGAACATGACCAAGTCGGCGTCCTGTTCGATGGACCCCGATTCACGCAGGTCGGCCAATTGCGGCCGCTTGTCGTCACGTGATTCAACGCTTCGCGATAACTGGGACAGGGCGATGACCGGGACATCCAATTCCTTGGCCAGCATTTTCAGACCACGGGTGATTTCGGAAATTTCCTGGACGCGGTTATCGCTGCGCCGGCCGCCGGGCGATGTCATCAATTGCAGATAGTCGATGACAATCAATGCAATCCCGCCGCATTTGCGCGCCAGACGCCGGGCGCGGGTACGCATCATTGGCACCGACATCCCGGGTGTGTCGTCAAAGAACAGCGGCACCTTGCTGATGGCGGCGCTGTACTGGGACATTTTCAGAAAGTCTTCATCGGTCAGTGTCCCTTCGCGCATGGCGGATGCGGGTACCTTGGACTGGGATGACAAAACGCGCGCCGCCAACTGGGACGCGGACATTTCCAGACTGAAAAATACGACCGCACCCTTGTACTTTGGATTGGCGCGCCCGTATAAAATGGCGTTTGCGGCATTGAACGCAATGTTCATTGCGATTGTGGTTTTACCCATGGCGGGACGGCCCGCGATGATAATCAAGTCACTGTGGTGCAGGCCGCTGATGGATTTGTCCAGTGCGGTCAATCCCGTGGTCAGACCCGACAGTTTTCCGTCGGCCTTGTATGCGACCTCGGCCTCTTGCAGGGCACCTTGCAGGGCGGTGGCAATGGGGGTGACTTCGCGTTCGGCGTCGCCCGATGTTGACAGGTCAAATAACTTTTGTTCCGCGATTTCAATCTGGCGGGTGACGGGGTTGTCCAAATCTTCGATAAATGCCGCGTCGGTGATGTTTTGGCCGATGTTAATCAATTCACGACGCAATGCGTTTTCATACACGATGCGGCCGTATTGGTCCACGTTGACCACCGTCGCACCCGCGCCCGCCAGTTGCGTCAGGTAATCAACGCCACCCACGCTTTCCAGCGTGCCCTGTTGGTCCAGATAATTTTTGGCCGTGATGATGTCAAACGGAATGCCGGCGGCAAACTGACGCTGGGCCAGTTTATAGATTTCCTGGTGCGCGGGGTGGGAAAAATGTTCCGGCCGCAGAAATTCAGAAATGCGTTCCAACGCGCGATTGTTCATCAACACAGCGGCCAGAACAGCCTGTTCGGCTTCCAGGTTTGTCGGCAAAGTTTTGGGAGTAAAGTCCATGTCCGATATGGTATATAAAAATTTTAGTTTTTCAACGCCTTTTTTGCGCGGGTACAAACAATTGCGCATCCCCATTGTGGACGCAGATGGCGCGGCCGTATGGCCCGAAGTCTTTCCATTGGAAAAAATCGATGAATTGCGGGTCGCGGTTGGGCCGCGGCACTTTTCGGCCCAGATGATGTTGCGCTTTGTTTCCGCGGAAAAAGCCCGCCTGGATGCGGACGCGCTGCATGTTTATGGGGCCGAATTCGACCCGCGCAGTGCACGTATCGGGGAATTTCTGGTGACGGGGGCCGCCGCGTACTGGGACCCGTCGGGCGGGCGCGTTAAATCAGACGGCAGTGTGTGCGTGCTGGTCTATCGCGATGACCGGGGGCGGCGCGTGTTTATCCACGACGTGATGTATCTGGTTGTTGACGACGGCGACCGGCACCCGTTGGCGCATCAGTGCGACATGGTGCTGGATTTTCTGCAACGGCATAATCTGCGCCATGTGGCGATTGAAACCAATGGGCTGGGCAATGCGTTGCCGGAAATCATGCGCGATGTGGCGGGGCGGCGCGGGATGAATGTCACCATCCAAAAAATCACCAATAACCGTAACAAAGAACAACGTATCTTGGATGCGATTGAACCGTTGCTGACGACGGGGCGGTTGTACATGCACGCCCGTGTCCGGGGCAGTTTTCTGATTGCGGAAATGCAGGATTGGTCCCCCATCGGGGGCGCGGGTCGCGATGACGGTCTGGACGCGGTGGCGGGGGCCATCGCAATGACGCCGCGGCCCGTCCGGCCACTGGGGGGCGCCATTCGGCCATACCGCGCAACAACGGATTTTGCCGTTTAATACGCGAATTACCCATCCCCGCGTCGCGTTGGCGCGGTGGCACAGAATTTTAAAAGTCAAACAAAACCAAAGGAAAAAATATGCAAAACAATCTGCAATATTTGTACAAGAAAGCATTGGATGCGCGCGCGCCGTGGACAACCCGATGGGATGCGGCCATGCGTTACACCATGCCGACCAGTGATGCCGACGCGGCCGTTCTGTTCGATGCGACGGCCGCCGATGCGGTGGATAATCTGGCCGCGTCGATGTACACACTGTTGACGCCGCCGGAATCGCTGTGGCTGAATCTGGTGCCCGAAAGCGATGCTGCCCCCGACGCCGATGCCGCAACGGCGGCGTTACGCGCGCACCTGAACGATTCCAATTTTTATACGACCGTGCATCAATGCTATCTGGATTTGGTTGTGCTGGGGACGGCGTGTCTGTTTATGTCGGAAAATCCCATCGGGGCGGATTCTGCATTTTCGTTCACCGCGATTCCGATGACCGATATCGCGGTTTTGCCCGGGATGGTGTTTCACACAACGTCCATGACCGCCCGCGAAGTCATGGAAAAATACCCCACATGGACCGTACCCGACAACATGCGCGACGCGGTGCGCCAAAATCCGGATTTGCCGCTGCGATTGGTGCAAAGTTTAATTGGGACGGAATTTACGGCCTGGTTGGATGTGGGCGGCGACATTGAAAACAACATCGTGTCGCGCGGGACGTTTGAAACCAATCCGTATTTGATTTTCCGTTGGCAGGTGGCCAGTGGTGAATTATACGGCCGGGGTCCGGTTCTGCGCGCGTTGCCCGATATCAAGACCGCGAACAAGGTTGTCGAACTGGTCCTGAAAAACGCGACGATTGCCGTGTCCGGCATTTGGCAGGCAGATGATGACGGCGTCATTAATTTGGCGAACATCAACCTGACGCCCGGCGCCATTATCCCAAAGGCCGTTGGTTCATCCGGTTTGACACCACTGGCGTCGGGTGCGGATTTCGACGTGTCGCAGATTATTCTGCGTGATTTGCGCGAACGCATTCGTCATGCGTTGTTGGCGGACCGTCTGGGGTTGCTGTCGGAAAAAGAAATGACCGCGACCGAAATCATGGCGCGCAATGCGGATATGATGCGCATTTTGGGTGCGACATACGGACGGTTGCTGCATGAATTTATCCGGCCGTTGGTTGACCGCGGGTTACAGATTTTGTCCCGCCGCGGCATTATTGAAAAGATTTCACTGCACAGCGATGCGGAATTGAAATACATCGCGCCCATCGCCCAAATGGTGCGCGAAGAAAGTGTTATAACCCAGCAAGCACCGGGGGAATACAATGGATAAAACAATTGCACATAATTATGCGCGCGCCCTGGGGTCGGATGCCGGGCGCGCGGTGATGGCGCATTTGCGGTCGATAACGGTTGAACGGTGGTTGGGACCGGCGGCCACGGATGCGGAATTGCGCACGTTGGAAGCCCAGCGGGCCTTGGTCCATCAAATTGAACAGATGATCCGGCGGGGCCAAACGGGGGCGTGACATGAACAAAGAACAAAATCTGATGGGGATTATTGACATCCTGCGCAGCAGCTGGTTTTTAATCGCATTCATCGGGGGGATGATTTATTGGGTTGCGCGCCAGGATTCATCCCTGAACGAAATTGAACGAAACGAACACCGGATTACAACGCTGGAAAACCGCACGACCATTTTGGAATCGGGCATCGGTCAATTACAGATGAAAATCGACGGGATAAAAGAAGACGTCACCCTGATTAAATCGGCGGTTATAAAGTAATCAAAAACGCCGGGATTTACCGGTGTTTTTTGTGTTCTTGCATTTGTGTGCCAATTGATTTGTAATAAATTCCGAGTTGATGGGGACGTTCGCCCAGACATCATGCTTTATCCCGTCGGGCACCACCGGTTCGGACGGCACCGGTTGGTACAGTTACGTCGGCAACAGTTATTGGTGTGGTTAAAAAAATCGCCCGGATGGGCGATTTTTATTATGCGTTGATGATTTCCAGGATGCGTGCCGGAACGTCGGATGCGGGGATGCGAACCTGTTCCATGGTGTCACGATGACGCAGGGTGACGGTGCCATCTTCCATTGTTTGGTGGTCAACCGTGATGCAGACAGGTGTACCGATTTCATCATGACGGCGGTAATTTTTACCGATGTTGCCCGAATTTTCCAATTCAATCCGGCCAATCCCCAACGCCCGCAGACGCGCGACAATGTCGTTGGAAATGTTCAGCAATTCCGGAACGTTGCGCGCCAATGGGATGACGGCTGCCTTGACCGGGGATAACTGCGGTTTTAATTTCAACACCAGTCGCGATTTGCCGTCGCCCAAATCTTCGTCGGTGTATGCGTTGTGCAAAATGGCCAACATGGCGCGGTTCACACCCATCGCGGTTTCAATCACATATGGGATAAAGTTTTCACCGGTTTGCGGGTCACTGTACGACAATTTGACGGTGCTGTCCTTGTTTTCCATCACATTGGCGTTGATTTTGAATTCATTTTGCGCCTTGGTATGCGATCCCAGGTCAAAGTCCTGGCGGTTATGAATCCCTTCGACTTCGTCAAAACCATCGGGGAATTCGTATTCGATGTCACAGGCGGCCTTGGCATAATGGGCCAATTTGTCATGCGGGGTAAAGCGTAATTTTTCCGCCGGAATCCCCAGCACGTCCACCCACCATGCCATGCGCGCGGCGCGCCACATTTCAAAATATTTTTCATCTTCGTCCGGCCGGACAAAGTACTGCATTTCCGCCTGTTCGAATTCGCGCATGCGGAATACAAAACCGCGCGGCGAAATTTCGTTTCGAAACGCCTTGCCAATTTGGGCAATCCCAAACGGCAGTTTGTGCGGTTTGGAATCCAAAACGTTTTTAAAGTTGGTATAGGTTGTCGTTGCCGTTTCCGGGCGCAGATACGCGTTAATCGCCCCGTCCGCCATCGCACCAATCGACAATCCCATCATCAATTGATATGCGCGCGGTTCGGTGATGTCGGCCGACCCGCAATTATCACATTTTGTCGGGTCTTTCATTTTATCCTGGCGCATGCGGGCGCCGCATTTTTTACATTCGACCAGCGGGTCTGAAAAACCGCCTTCGTGGCCGGAATATTTCCACAGCAAACGATTGCTGATTAATGCCGCATCCAATCCTTCGATATCGTCACGGGCGTAAATCATGGTGTTCCACCAGGCGTTTCGAATATTCTTCATTAATTCAACGCCGTACGGGCCAAAGTCATAGGCCCCGCCCAGTCCCCCATAAATTTCAGAACCGGTGAAAATAAAACCGCGCCGCTTGCATAATGCGACAATATCATTGACTGTTTTTGCTGGCATTTTATACCCCTAAAATTATAACGGTTTATATATTATCCTGAAATTCGGATTTTGCAATAACAAAAGAATTTTGTTTGACAAAATGGGGCGCGCCGTCTATTCTGGCAACGTTCATAAATAATGGAATGATGATATGAATTTCAAAATTCTTTTCAGGGGGAAAACGGAACGTATGATAAACGACCTGATGTTCCGTACGGTTTTAATGGAAGTTTATGCCAAAAACCCGGTGCAAAAGGTGCGCGCCCGCCAGGTCGCCCAAACTGTGCGCAGCATGCGTAAAATACATCGCTTTATTAATTGGGGATGCCTGTCAACCATGATTGGGCTGCTGGGGATGATGGTCTTTGACCAGGTGACCGACAAAGAAGACCGCCCGCCGGTTGGCCTGGTGGTTTATCCGACAATGATGGTTGTCATGTCGGGCGTCGGTCTGGCCCAGGATAAGTGCAAGGCCAAGGTGAAACAGCTGCGACAGTTGATAGAAAGCTATAACCGGGCCCAAGATGCCGCGGCACCCGATGCGGAAAATATGCAACAGCACACGCGATAAAAAAACGGCGGGATTTCCCGCCATTTTTTCACTGTTTATTTATTGCATGTCCGGTGCAATCGCATTTACCGGGCAAATCGCGGCGCATGTGCCGCATGAAATGCACTTTGCCGGGTCAATAACGCATTTGCCATCCGGGCCGACGGAAATCGCCGCCACCGGGCATGCACCCATACACGTGTGACAGGCAATACATTTTGCCGGGTCGATTTTATAAGCCATAATAAAACTCCTTACTTACTTTTGACTTATGAAACGGGAGAAGAGATTTACCCATTTCCACACATATTGAATTTAATTGTTTCTGTTCAGCAACGCCAACACGTACTGGAAAATTGCAACGAACGAAATGTACAAATGCAACGCCCCCAGAACCGCCAGCTGATTTTTCTGGTATTCGTCACCAACCGCGGCATAGGCACGCTTTAACATCTGCATGTCGTACGCGGTGAACAACGCAAAGACCAAAACACCAATCAGACAGAAAATCATCCCAAATGTTCCGCCCAACAGCGTCGGCCAGATAAACGATGCCAATCCCACCAGAATCAGCCCAATCATGCCCATAAACAGGAATGTGCGCATAAACGACAGGTCTTTGACCGTTTTATATCCGAACAGCGCCATGCACGCGAACATCAGCGCCGCAATCACAAACGCCGCCAAAATGGTGAACGGATTCTGTGTAACCGCCAACAGCAACAGCGGGGTTAAAACAATCCCCAGCAATGCCGCATACAGGAACAGCATCCCCATCGCAACCGCCGGTTTCATGGCAAACGCGCGCGTCTGGGCCCAGATGGCAACGCCCATCCCGCCAAACATCAGGATGTAAAACAACACCGACATCCCCGTTTCCGTGAACAGCATTCCCCACAGCGGTGTCGCCATGGTTGCAAATGCGGCCAATGCCGTGACGCCAACGGCGCCAAACATCAGCGCAAAAATCCGCTTAAAATATAATTCGATACCGCCCCCACGTTTGGCCGATGCGGCAACCGTGCGCGATTTCGTTCTGACAGTCGATTTTCTTTCTACCATCACTTTCTCCTTGTTATTCGTTGAATATATAATACAATATTAACACCATTTCAAGAACAAAAGGATTAATACCAATGGCGTCAGGATTAATACCAATTCAAGAACAAATGGCGTCAAAACCTGATTTCACTAAACCGTGCATCAAATCCGAAACCAAAAAATCTTTGCGTAGTCAGTTGAAGCCCCTCCAGGAAAAGCTGGCCCAAAAAATTGCCGCCGGCGATACGCGGGGTGTCAAAAAAATCAATGAAATTATTGCGAATTTAAACCGCACGTTGGAAAAATAGGGTATTTTTATGAAAAATTGCAGAACGATAAAGCCGTCAGACCGCATCGGTCATGAAACACCGCAAAATATGTCTGTTATCACCAGCCAATGCGCCGCGCGTGACGACGTGCGGGGGCTGTGGGATAAATTGGCCGCGACCCAGGCACGCCTGGATTGTGAATTACAGGCCGCCCGTCGCAATCCGGCCCGCATCGCCGCGTTGCGCAAAATTATTGCGAATTTGCACGGCACACTGCAACACCAACGCTAAGGCTGGATATAAAACGGGGGGCGACATGGCCATTGTAATTGAACCAATTTCACCGGTGGCATTTTCTTTTTTCGGACTGGATGTGCGGTGGTATGCGCTGGCCTATGTGGCGGCATTTGTCGTTGGATATTTCCTGTTTCGCCATTTGATTTCTGAAAAAGACAGTGGAATTTCCCTGACCAAGAAACAAATGGATGATTTCTTTACCACCATCATTTTCAGTGTGATTTTGGGCGGCCGGTTGGGATATGTGTTGTTCTATAATCTGCCGTTCTTTTTGCGGCACCCGTTGGAAATTCTGGCCGTTTGGCATGGCGGGATGTCCTTTCATGGTGGCCTGTTGGGGGTTATTATCGGTACGGTGTTGTTTGCGCGCGCGGTTGACCGTTCGCGTGACGCCCCCGCGCGCCAGGGAACGTTTCGCACGGCATTTCGATTGCTGGACATGGTGGCCGTTGTGGCGCCAATCGGTCTGTTCTTTGGCCGAATTGCAAACTTTATAAATATGGAAGTCATGGGCCGGCCCACAACGCGCCCGTGGGGGGTCGTCTTTGCCGGGGACAATGCGTTGCCCCGCCACGCCAGCCCCCTGTACGAAGCCGCCGCCGAAGGATTGGTTTTATTCACTCTGATGTATGGTTTGTGTCGTTGGACGCGCCTGCGGACGCATCCGGGGGCATTGTCCGGTGTGCTGGGGATGGGATATGCGGTCGCACGCATATTTTGTGAACAATTCCGTGCCCCCGATGTCCAGATTGGCTTTTTAACCAGCTGGGGGCTGACCATGGGGCAATTGTTGTCGGGCGTCATGTTTTTGGGCGGCGCGATTATTTTTGCGATTGCGTTTCGTAAAAAATAAGATAAAATACGCACATTGCTTCGCGCATAAAAGAATCCGGATGGGTGGCAGAGTGGTGTGAGATGCGGCGTCTTGACTACGCAGTGCCGCGCGAATGTGGAACACATGCAGCGCGAAAACCGTCGGTTTGCAAGACCGGCAAAAAAGTTTTGGATGGGTGGCAGAGCGGTCGATTGCGGCGGTCTTGAAAACCGTTGAAGCAGCAATGCTTCCGGGGGTTCGAATCCCTCCCCATCCGCCAGTAAAATTCAACATCCCACGGCATCCCGTGGGATGTTGAATTTTACTGGGAAAGGTGAAGTCTGTTGCAAGATGCAAATTCTGGAAAGTTAATCAAATATTCGGTCTTTGCCCAACATGTCATGAATGGTTTGGGCGTGCTGTTCCTGAATTTCCGGGGCGGCACCATTTTCAACCGCATTGCGTAGAATCCGTATTATTTCATGTTTGTCGGTATAATTGGCGGGTGGATTGTTCTGAATTATCTGAGCCACCGCATACAAAACGCGTCTGGCCGTTGTGATATAGGTGCCATTGGGAATAAAGCTGATGTCGCGTAACTGGCAATTACCGTAAAACACAATGACAGAAAACATCGGCAGATTATTAAATTGTTTGGATTGCTTTCTTAAATCTTCTATGTGTTTTTTGTTTTGAAATACAGGATTATAAAAACGATATTTATCTCGCCCATATGCCAAGACCTGGGTCCATTGTGATTGGTTGCCTTTGCCAAAAATCCAACCGCTGTAATCTTTTATTTCAAAAATAATCAGGCCCACGCTGGTCGCCAGTACCAGGTCAATCTGGGTGTGATGGCCACCGGATTTCCGCAGGTATAAATCATGAAAGATGGCCCCGGGCTTAAACCCATTTTTAAGCAGTTCCAGTATCAAGTCCCGTTCTGACCACGTGCCGCGATTCAGTGCAGTGACACTTTCGATTTGTTCCCGGTTTGAACTGATAGTTTCTTCCCATTGCCATTTTCTGTTGCGCTGATTGTTTCGGTGCTGTGCAACAATCAGAAAAAATACAAAAATGGTTAAGATAATTGTTATTGCTGATTCCATATAAAAATTATAACATAGGAATCCAATCAATCAAGGCAGATGGAGTATCGTTTCTGTTACATGATAAAAATTTACACGATTGGGGTTAGTGGCAAGGGGTTGGACGATATCGTCGCCGTGATGGATGCGGTTGGCGTGCGGCAATTGGTGGATGTGCGTTTGTGGCGGGCGTCTAAATTTGCCCCGTGGGCCGGTGGGGATAATCTGGAGCGGATTCTGGGGGCGCGATACAAATCTGTGCCGCAATTGGCGCCCAGCGCCGATTTGTTGGCCCGGTATAAAAGTGGCGTGACCGATTGGGCGGGATATGTGCGCGAATTTAATGATATTTTGGCGGTAATGGCGCCGGAAAAATTGTTCACGCGCGACAGTCTGCAAAATGTATGTTTTCTGTGCATGGAACGGCGCGCGGATAAATGCCATCGGCGTTTGGTCGCGCAATACATGGCACAGCATTTTGAAGACGTGTCGATTATTCATTTGTAATGACAGAGTGATAATGATTCTGAAATAAAAGATTATAACAACTTGATTGATTTTTTTTAATACTTAGTGTAAGTTCCATTATAGGAGTATTTATATTATGGAACCAAGAAATATTGAACCACTTTTTTCCCTGAAACAGGTTGATAAAGCGGCAAATAATGCACGTACTGCATTGAGGGCAAATTTAAATGTTGCCGCAGAAGATGAAGAAATTATTGAAAATAGACGTGCTTCACATGCCCATATTTTAAATACATGGCAGGCAACATTGCGTGGAAGAGTTAAAAAGTCTGAATGTCAGGTGGTTTTTGCCCAAAGACAAAAAAGATTGCCGACAATATATGATAAATTTATTAGATGGCCCAAAATTCCCTTTTCGTTGATGCAAGATATTGCAGGGTGTCGTTTAATTTTTCAAAATCAAGAAGATTTGCAGACCTTTCGTGAAGCTTTGCATACGTCAAAGTCAATGAAACACAAATTAATCAAAATCTCGGATTATATTGTTAACCCTAAGAAAAGTGGTTATCGGGGAATCCATGATATCTATGAATATCATACACAGAACAGACCTGATCGTTCAAAAAAATGGGATGGGTTGAAAGTTGAAATTCAATATAGAACTATTATCCAGCATTATTGGGCAACAGCTGTGGAAATTGCAGATTGTTTGACAAAGGGAAGAATTAAATATAGTGACGGGAATAAGGATTATTTAAAATTCTTTCAGTTGGCCAGTGAAATGTTTGCACGTGTATATGAAAAAATGAATTCTTGTTTTCCAAATAAATCCAATTCAGAATTGGTAAAAGAATTTAATGATATTGAATCTAGAATTCGTTTGTTGGCTAAATTAAAGGCCGCCAAAATTGCAAATATTAAAAACAAGTTTACCAGTGGTAATAATGTCATACTTGATCAATATTTTGATGAACAGGGTGATGCGCAAATTAATATCGAAGAGTTTAAATCTTTGCCTTTGGCGCAGAAGCGTTACTTTGAATTGGAACAAGCAAACCCCACACATGATATCGTGTTGGTGCGCTCTAATGATATAGACAGCAGAAATAGTATTAAAAATGCCTATCGAAATTATTTCGTAGATACGGTTGATTTTGTGAAATATTTGGAGAAGGCTTTATTGATTTTAAAAAAATAAATAACCTGTTTTTGTGAACATATGATTGAAAGATTACATTATATTGCGGCGCATGAAATCCCCGATGCGGTGCGTCAGAAAATGCTGGATGCCGTGCGCGATGTCTATAACGATGATACGGCGCATGAATTTGCCGATGAAATGGACAATGGTTTTCCATACGAATATGTCGTTTTGGTTGATACGGCCGCCGATATTGTCGTTGGATTGGGGGCGATGATGAAATCGGGGCTGGATTTTGATATCTGGGAATTGGCGTGGGGATTGGTGCGGGCCGAATATCGCGGGCGCGGTATGGGGCGGCGTTTGAACGATGAACGTATCGATATTATTCGGTGGTATGGCGGTAAAAAAATTCTGTGTGTCACGAAGATGATTTGGCATTTATCCCGAAACGGATTTCACATTGCGTGCACATTTGCCAATGGCGACAATCTGATGGTGTGCGAATTATAAAATGCCGTGGGGTGGGGATGCGTAACATTTATCTGATTTTTATATTGGCAATTGTTGGTTTGGGGTGCGAACGCGCCCCGGCGCCAATGGCGGATAATGCGTCGGCGGACGGTGAAACATACGTCTTGGCCGAATTTGCATATGGATATCGCAATGGGGCGGCGTGGCAATATGGTGAAACATTGACCGCGTACCAGGATTCTGTGTTTGATGCCAATGGCCGGACGTATTGGGTTGCGGAATTGTCCCACGCGGATTGCATTGATTATTTGCAATATGTATATACCCAGGATGGAGAGTTTAATCGTTTTAAAAACAGGGCCGGGACATATGAACCGTTGACGGGAAAGTGTCTGGGGGATAATACATGTTATGCAATATCGGGCAATATTGTTCGTGGCACCGGATACCGCACCGAATATAATGAATTTCATTGCATTCCAAAACGCGTGTGGGATACTTTGCGCGCCGCGGCGGATGACGGATGTTATGAAAACACCCCCGATAATCAGCGCCGGGAAACAGAGTGCCCGCCATCGCATTTATCGCGTGACCGTGATGCAGACAAAAGTCCCGGGCAATTTCACGATGTCATTAAAAAATGTTCCGATTACAGGGCCGATAAATTATTCGTATGCCAATAAAAATCCCCGCAATGCGGGGATTTTTATTGTCCCGCGCGCGGTTTAGGAAAAGGGTCTGATGGATATTCACCACCCCATTGCATACAATGCAGTCAGGTACACAAAAGGATAAAAAATGAATATGAAAATTGCCGCAATTATCGCCGCGGTGGCGATACCAAATATGGCGTCTGCGGTGTCCGTTACCGGTAACGCCAGTGTTCAAATTCAAACAGCCATTACAGCCAGTCAGACCCAGCAGATGAATTTTGGTACCGTTGCACCTGCGGCGACCGCGGGTGTGGTTACGTTGACCCCGGCGGGTCAGACATCGTCGCCGACGTTGGCAACATATGGCACACCGGCCGCCGGTCAATTTACAATTACGGCCCAGCCGTCAACGGCACTGAACGTGACGTTCGCAGATGGGACCGTCACGAACGGGGCCAACACCATGACCGTTGATACGTTCACATCCACCAGCACGCCCGCCAGCAACACCACCGATGCCAGTGGGAATTTAGCATTAAACGTCGGGGCGAATTTGAATGTCGGCGCGAACCAAGCCGCCGGGACTTATAACGGAAATTATACGGTAACGGTTAACTATTGATACGTGTATTGTGTTTTTGTGTTGTTATGGCGGCCGTGCCAAGTGTTGCCACGGCCGCCACGTTTACAGCCAACAAAAATTTATCTTTTGGCACGTTGGTGCCGAATGTGACGTCGGGGTCGGTCGTTATCGGATTGAACGGTGCCATTACGACAAACGGGTCGGTCACGGTTGCCCCCAGTGGGACCGCGTACTATGCCGGCCAGGTTGTCTATACCGGCACGGGGTTAAGTTCCGTTGCCAACATCGTTAATATGACATTTTTGAATTCGTCTGTCACGCTGTCCAATGGGACGGGCGGGACGGTCACGGTCAATAATTTTACCATCACCCCCAATTTACAGGTGTCGCTGTTAAACCCATCGGCGACGGCCAATGTCGGGGGAACCATGAATTTTACTGCGGCGTCCACGCCCGGCAATTACACCGGGGCGGTCCAGATTCAGGCATCATCCACATTGGGTGGGTCGGCAACAGTCACGCTGCCCATTACGCTGACGCTGTGGCGCGCGTTGTCGGTATCCCAGACCAAGGCCATGAATTTTGGCGGGGTAGAGGTACGCGGCGGCAATTCCGTCATAAACATCACCCCCCAAAGCGGTACGCGCACCGTTACATCCGGTCAAACCGGGGTGAATTTAATTAAGTCGAAACCCGGCAATGCGGCCGAATTTGCCATCACGGGAAATCCGAACACGGCGGTGACGATAACATTGCCGACGTCAACAACGTTGACCGGGCCTGGGGCGGCCATGACCGTCAATAATTTCACGCGATTTCCGGCCACAGATTCTTCGACATTGAATGCGTCGGGCACCATGAATTTAAAGGTCGGCGCCAGCTTAAAAGTCAACACCGCCCAGGCGGCGGGAACGTACAACGGGACGTACACCATCACCGTCAGTTATTAAAAAAAAGGATCAGGCTATGTTGCGAATAATGTGTTTGTGTTTATCTGTTCTGTGGGGCGCGGCGGCGCACGCTAACATATCTTTGTCGCCGTATTTTCTGGAACTGAGTGACATGGACAGCCGCACCGGCCAGGTGCGATTTACCAACACATCGCAATCGACCAAGTCGTACAATATCGGCATGGTGAATTTCCAACAGAACAAAGACGGAACATATACAAATATTAACGAAGCGATGCCGGGCAATCCATTTGCGAACCCGTATTTGGAATGGGCCCCGCACCAGGCGACATTGGCCCCGGGTCAATCCCAGATTGTGCGCGTGCGGCGGCGTGGGATGGCGGCCGCGCCCGACGGGGAATATGTGTCCCACATGCTGATACGTGAATTGCCCGATGACGCGGATTTGTACGGCACGTACGCGGATAAAAGCCAGGGTTTGTCGATTAATTTGCGCCCACTGTATGGCGTATCCATCCCGGTGATGATTGAACACGGGCGTCTGGCATCTGATGCGCGGTTGGGCGATGTGCGCGCGTTCAAGCGTGGCGGTCAGCCCATCGCATCCGTTACCGTATCGCGGTCGGGCAACCGGTCGTTTTATGGCACGGTCGTGGTCAGCGACGGGCGGCGGGAACTGGGCCGGTTGGCGAAATTCAGAATCTTTATGACGACGCCGGTGCGGGTCTTGGAAATACCGCTGACCCAGATGCCGGGAGGCGACGCCACGGTTACTCTGATTGACGAGAATAATGATGAAACCCTGGAAACAAAGAGTTTTTAGCGTTCTGTGCACCATGGCGGCGGTCGATGCGGCCGGGGCGGAAATGCTGTTGTTGGAACCTCGAATCCAAGGGTATGATACGGATGCGGTGATTCACGCCGTCCAAAATAACGGGGTTTATTTTCTGGATATCCAGGATATGGCGGAATCATTGCGATTTGAATTCAGTCCCGATACCGGGCGCGGCCGGTTTTTGGACAATGATTTTGATATTAATCAGGTTGCCGGTCCGGGCCGTATCACCATCGCCGGCCAAGATTTTTATTCTCTGGATTTTTATGAACATTTGTTTCCGTTGCGGCTGGGGATTGATATGCTGGAAATGCGGCTGGATGTGAATTCTGATTTGGTGTTGCCGACCACGCGCGGGGTTCAAAACACCGCACGGCGCAAAGAAATGCCCGCCGCCCCCGTCGCCGACCCGTTCAGCAATTACAGTTTTGATAATCGTTTGTTCACGTTTCCGATTATGGATTTTATTTACCGCCGCGACCAGAATTTCAACCGCATCCATCGCGACGGATATTCGCGCAGCAACGGTAATTTTTATCAGGCGAACCTGGCGATGATATTTGCCGGCCTGGATGCCCAGGTGACGCTGTTTGGCGATGATTACGGGGATAATAAATTGGCCCATCCCGGGGCGCGGATGACGGTCGGGCGCACAATGCTGGACACGCCGCCCAATTTTCTGAACCTGGTCCGGTTCCAGGCGGGTGATATCGTCAGCACCGGCAACAATCTGTTTTATAACGGCGTGTCCGGGCGCGGCGTGTTGTTCAGTTCATTCAAAGACCTGGTGGTGTCGGCCGACAAAACCATCGACATCACCGGGCCCATGCCGGCGGGATGGGACGCGGAATTGTATTTGAACAACCAGCTGATTGGATTTCGTCAATCGGGCGTCGATGGCCGATATGAATTTAAAAACATCCCGGTCAATTACGGTCTGAATGATTTCAAGGTCGTGTTATACGGCCCATATGGCGAAGTCCGCGAAGAACAGCGGCGATTTTATTCCGGTACGTCACCGGTGCGCGCGGGCGAAATCGGATATGACATCAGTGCCCAACAGGCCAACCGATTTATCATCGATGATGATTACAGTCTGCAAAAACCGTCCGATGAAATTATTGCCAATTCTTTGTTTTATTATGGTGTGACTGACCGGTTGACATTAATGGGTGGATTGGCCCGCACCGAAAGCCCGTCCCAGCCCGGCCACATGTCCCAGTATTCGACACTGGGGGCGCAATTGGCGCTGAACGGGGTGTCGGTGCAGTATAACGCCAATTACAATATGGATAGCAATGCGCTGGGCCATCATGTCGATGCCCAGGGTGATATTTATATCGGGACGATTTTTGCCCGTTATGAACATTATGGGGATACGCAAACCCCGGTGTCTTATTATATGGACGGGTATCTGTCCGATTTATTCGAAGGCCGCTTAACCGGTTCCATCCCCTGGATTAATGTGCCGTATTACGTCGGGTACGCACATCGGGAAATGCAGGACGGCAAAACGTACCAGGAAATCCACACCCGTCTGTCGCCCAATTTCATGCGGTATTACAACGTGACACTGGAAAACGTGTGGCGCAAAAATGGGGAACTGACTGAAAATCACATCAACGCACTGGCCCAGGCGACATACGGGCGCATGCGCATCAATGGCCGGGTCCAATATCAGACGGCGCCCGATAATTATCTGCATAATTACGGCGCGTTCGCGGAATACCGGTGGAATCGTAATACTTTTGTCCAGGCGACGTGGAATCACGATTGCCGGTCCAATTATGCCCAGTCGCCCGATATGGATTCGTTTGGGATGGGGATTGGGCGGTTGTTTAAATTCGGGGGATTAACATTTAATGTCGTCGCAGATACAGACCGGAACGTGTCGCTGGGGCTGACGTATAACGTCAGTATCGGCAAAATCCCGGGCAGTGCGCGTTTCTTTGCCAATGGGGAAAACCAGATGATGAATTACGGCACCATTTATGCGCGCGCCCGTGACGCGGCCGGCAACCCGGTGCCCGATGTGCGTTTGGTGGCGTCGGGTCGTGAAACGGCGTCGTACACCGACAGTCGCGGGGACGCGTTGATAACCAACATGGAACCGTACCAGAAAGTCACCCTGATGGTGGATGAAACCGATGTCGAAGACATCAGTTTGGTGCCCGATTGGGATTTGAAAAAGCTGGTGTTGCGCCCCGGCGTTATCCGCCCCGTTGACGTGGTGTTCCACCGTTTGGGCGGGGTCGAAGGCCAATTGGTCAACATGGCACCAAACCAGCGGTACCGCGTCTTTGTCCGGCGCACCGACGGCGGCGTGGCGCGCGTTAAAAATGTCGATGCCGACGGGGCGTTCATATTCGATGGACTGAAATACGGGGATTATGTGATTGAAATCACCGATGGCGCCGGGCGGTCGGTGCATCGCCGGGGCATTTCCGTGGACCAGGCATTCCAAACCATCGACGTGCCGTTTGATGTGAAAAACTGATGTAATTGATTGAATTTTCTGTAAAAACCGGGGTGGTGCGCCCCGGGTTTGATTTTGGTCCCCGGGGATAAAATAGGTTGTTTTTCCTGCCCCCAAGCTTTATCCTGTGTATGTCCGGACGTGGGTTTTGGAACCCGGATATAACACATAACCAAAAGAGACATTGTTCATGATGAAAAATATTTATGACATGCTGCACAGTGCATGCACCGCGAACAAAGATCGTGTGTTCTTTGTCCGTGGGGGCGAAACCTATGCAGATTTATTGAAAATGGTCAAACAACGTGCGGTGATGCTGGCACGGCGCTTTGGCGTGAAAAAGGGGGATACGGTCGCGATTCTGTCGGGTAATACGCCGGAATTTATCAAATCGTATTTCGCCATCACGTCCCAGGGGGCGCGTGTTTTAATGCTGGACACCGGGTTGTCCCAGACCGAACAGTTAAACATGATGCAACGCACCGGGTGCAAATTGGCATTGGCGCAGACGCACTATTTCATTGACGGCGGGCCGGAAATGTTCGACATCGAAACGCCCGACGACGAAGATGAATCCGCGTTCCGCGCGGTCGATGTTACGGCCGGCGATATCGCGATGTTATCTTTTACATCGGGGTCAACCGGTAATCCAAAGGTGGTGGGATTGACCCACGACAACATTTTGTCGTTGGGGCGGGGCGCGCTGTTTTATAAGCCTGTGATTCATCCCGGATACATCTTTTACGGATTTTTGCCGCTGTACCATATTTATGGTGTGGTGATTAATATCGTGGCGCCGTTGGTGCTGTCGGGAAAACTGTTGTTACAGCCGGTGTTGAACCCACGCGAATTTCTGGCCGATTTCCAGAAATATCATCCCGAAGTCATCCCCGCCGTCCCCCGTATTTGGGAAGCGTTTTATAAAAAAATCATCGACGGGGCCAAAGAAAAGCATGTCTATACCCTGATGCTGGTGGTGGTCGCGATGCGCGGATTTTTGCGGGCGATTGGATTGGGGGGCGTCGTGCGGCGCGTGACGCGGCCCATCCATGAAATCTTTGGCGGAAATACACGCGTTTTGGTGTCGGCCGGGGCCACGCTGAAACCGACCATTCGCCGGTTCTTTGAACGTTTGGGATTTGTGGTCGGCGATTGCTATGGTTTGACCGAATCCACGGGGCCGGGGTATTTTAACTTTGCATTTCGTTTGCCAGACGGTCGTATGCACTATGCGGGGCCGTTACCGGGCAATGAACTGAAAATCCACAACCCGGACAAACACGGTGTGGGTGAAATCTGGCTGCGCGGGAATATGGTGATGCCGGGATACGTCGGCAATGACGAAGCCAACGCCGCCGCGTTCGAAGATGGCTGGTTTAAAACCGGTGATTTGGGTCTGTTGGACCGGCGCGGCCGTCTGGTGGTCAAAGGGCGCCAGAAACAGGTCATCGTTCTGGACAGCGGTAAAAACGTATATCCCGATGAATTGGCCGATTTATATCTGCAAAACGATGAAATCTTGGCCGCGGCGGTGTTTGAATATACCATCGGGGGCAAAATCGTTCCGTACGCCGTGTTCCAGGTTAAACCGGGTGTCACAATGGCCCGCGTCGCATTACTGGTCAAGGCGTCGAATATGAAAATCGCGCCGTACAAATGGGTAAAGCATTTTGCCATCACCGAAGATGAATTGCCCCAAACGTCCGCCCGCAAGATTAAACTGTTTGCGGTCAAAGAAATGCTGGACGCGGGTGCTTTCACGCGCCAGGATGTGTAAAACCGTCGGGCAAATCTGATGCCGGTTTCGGCGTCAGATTTGCTTTGACACGGGATTTGTTTATTTGCTATTACTGTGGTAAATCGTCAATAAGATTAACAAAAGGGGCAATATCATGATGCCGGCACTGTTAAATGTCCAGAACCGCAATGCCATCATTGCAGAAATATCCAATATTCGTAACCGGTTGGCGATGCTGTACAGCCAGATGGATGCCACGGAACGCTTTATCGCGAACAATTGTTTTGATGGAAATGATGTCCGCGAAAGCCGCGAAGAATTGGCCGAATATGGTGCAGAAATCAATCGGTTGGAAGACCGCATGGAAAAATTATTGCGTCAGATTCACCCGAATGTCCCCGGCATGGCCGCGGTGACCATGACGCGTCAGCGTTGATTTGTATCATTCGCGGGATAAATTTACGGGGGGCAATGCGCCCCCTGTTTTTATTCGTTACATATCGCAATGTATGGTGGGAATGATTTTTCGGTATTGATGCCGCGTTCCCCGCAATCCATACAGTTAAATCGGCGGTTTTGGGAATGCGCCTTGTCAAAGGGGACGCGGTATTTGGCCACCGCATCCACGCGGGTGGTGTACGCGGGACTGGGGAATCCGAAATAAAATGCGCGCGACGCGCCGTCGCATGTCCGCGCGGCGGGGTAACATTTTGGGTCGTTGATTTTCGTCGGGTCGGGCACGCAATACGATATACACGTATCGGTGTTGGTAATCATTTGTTCGCAATCGGTGCATGATGTCGTCGGCACGCGCAGTGTCGCCCCCAATTGCCCATAAATGGCGCCCAAACTGCCGCCGTCGCATTTTTTTGTGTCGGGGGTGGTTGTCGGGTCGGTCACGCATTCCCATTCCAGTGTGCTGTAATTCAAACGGGCAACCATGCCGGCGGGGCATGCCTTGTCCGGGAACGGGTCGATACATTCCCACACGCTGTCCACCATAACGGCGGTCTGTTTATTGCCACACAGCGGCTTTCGCGATTCATCGGGGACGCATTTTAACAAATCGCTGTCCCAAATCATGTCGCCCGCGCAATTGGTTTTGGTGTTCGCGCCGATACATTGCCAGCGGCTGAACCGGTATGTTTTCACCGTACCGACCGGGCAATCAATGTCGGCGGTGGTGGGTGCGGTGAATTCTGTTTCGGCATCGGGGATTTCATATTGGGTTAAATACACCAATTGCCCGTCGGTCAATTCGGTTGCCCGGATAACGGCGGCCGGCACCGTTCGTTTGCCGGTTGTGCCCCCCGATAAAATCACCCCGGATTGAAAGATGCCAAATGTCCCGGCGTTGGAATAATCCGATTCCAAGATTTCCATCATGGAATTGTACTCGTTTTGGGGCAACGCGCGCGTAATGGTAATCAGGAAACTGTACGCGGGTTTCTTATTCCGGACAATTTCGCACTTGGTGACCGCCAGTCTGTCGTTCAAACAGACATATTCGCTGTGGATTTCGTTCTGGGACACGCAGATATCGTCGAACGCCATGTCTTTGATGGCGGCGGTGTGGGCCGCGGCCGTGCATTCGGCAATGGTGCGCAAATCGGCGCGGGTGACCGCATATTCGGTGTCATGACGCGTGACGCGCATGCTGGGGCTGTCGATAAAATAATAACCCGCCATGAACAAAACGACCAAAAACAGGATAAAAATATTCATCATTCCCCCTTGCGATTTATTAAAAGTCTAGCTAATATATCAGGGAAGTTCAACAGGAAAACGATTTCCAACGCGCGCGATACACAGATGAAAAAATATCTTTTGATTTTGTTGCTGGCCGGATGCGGCTTTCACCCCATGTTCGTCGGTGATGATGCCGATGTCTATGTCCCGCCCATCCGCGGCATTAACGGCATTGAATTGCGCAACGCGTTGAACGCCAAATTCGGCGGCCAACATGACAGCAATGCGCAATATACGCTGACGGTGAATTTGGCCGCCCCCGTCACCCAGTACAAGGCATTGGAACCGACCGGCGACGCGTCTTGGCGCGAAGTGCAGTTGACCGCATCATATACATTGACGCGCGGGGCTGAAACAATCGCCACCGGCCAGGAACGGGCGTCTGAATCCTATGCTTTTGTGCGGTACCTGGTGGCGGCAAATGCGTCGTATAACAACGCCGTCCAAAACACGATTAAGCAATTGTCGGATAAAATCAGTACGCGCGTTTTTGCCGAAACATACAAATATGCCCAGAAAACACCGGTCCAGCAATGAAATGGAAAGAAGCGGATTTTAACAACGGTATCGAACGCATCCGGGCGGTCTTGATTTATGGGCCCGACGCCGGCCAGGTGGATGAATTCTGTGACCGGGCGGTCGATAAACTGGGCATTGAAAAAGATAATCTGTTTGCGCTGGATTCCAATGAATTAAAAGAAAAACAGGATGCCCTGTTTGCGGAAAGTTGCAGCCCATCCATGTTCGGCGGCCGCAAAATGGTGATTATTTCCAACGCCGGGGACAGTGATGCGCGCCAAATTGCCGATTTGGTCGGTCATTCGGGATTGTGCGCAACGGTTATTGTGTGCGCGGGGGATTTGCGTGCGGGCGGGGGACTGCGTTCCTTGTTCGAAGGCGGGGATAACATCGCCGCGCTGGCGTGCTATACCGATGATGCGCGGACACTGGGGGCATTGATTCAGCGGGAACTGTTTGCCGCCGGCATTACCCAGATTAAACCCGACGCGTTGACATACATGACGACGCATTTGGGCGGGGACCGTGGGATTACGCGCGGGTTTCTGACCAAAATCGCACTGTATGTCGATGATAAAAAAATTGTCGATTTGGAAGATGTTGAAAAATGTTTGCCGGATACCGGCGCGGCGGACACGGACGAATTTCTGTATTCGTTGACGGCGGGACATATTCACCAAACGATGACGGCACTGGACCGGTTGCTGTACGACAATGCGGAACCGAACATGTTGGTGCGCATGTTGGACAACCATTTCAAAAAACTGATGACCGCCGTTGTCGAAGGTCAGATGCCCCGTCTGTTCTGGAAAGTCGCCGATAAATTTAATCTGGCCGTGAAAATCTGGCCGGAATCTGAAATTGCCGCGGTGTTGATGCGGCTGAATGAATTGGAACGTCAATTGCGCACGACCGGTATGCCGGGCGAAGTATTGTTGCGTGATTTTGCATTAAAATTGTCGGTTCGTGCCGCCAAATTATCAGTCAGGAGAAGAAGTTCATGTTAGCATCCGTTTATGCCCCAAAAGATTTCAAGCGTCTGCGTGCGGTGGGCGATTTGGTCGCACGGTGTTTTGATTACATCAGCCCCCATATCCGCGCCGGCATTTCGACCGGTGAAATCGACCGCATGGTTGCGGAATTTTTGCGGGCCAATGGCGCGCGGTCGTCCGATTTGGGATACCAGGGGTACCCGAAAAATATCTGTACGTCGGTCAATGACGTTATTGTCCACGGCATCCCCAGTGACGACGTTATTTTAAAAGACGGCGACATCGTCAACGTCGATTTAACGGCCGAGTACAAGGGATTTCACGGTGACGCATCGCGCATGTATATGATTGGCAATGTTGCGCCCCGCACACGCGAATTGGTCCAAACGTGCCAGGATGCGTTAAACGCGGCCATTGCGGTGTGTGCGCCGGGCGTGCCGTTGTCTGAAATTGGCAAAACAATCGAAGCGGTGGTAAAACCCCACGGGTTTTCCATTTCGCGTGACTTTGTGGGGCACGGCATTGGCAAAGTCATGCACGACGACCCCCAGATTTTCCATTTCTATGACCCGCACTGGGACCGCGTGAAAATGGTGCCGGGGTTGGTCTTTACCATTGAACCCATGATTAATACCGGCCGGCCCGATTGCAAGATTGATGCCGATGGATGGACCGCCCGCACGGTTGACGGCGGCATGTCCGCCCAGTGGGAACACACCATCGGTATTACCGAAGACGGCGCCGTCATATTTACAGAAAAAATGGTATAGGGTCCACATGGCATCGGTCGGCAAACAGTTGAAATCTGATAATGCGGATTTCCGCGTTGGACATCGCGAAAGATTAAGACAGAAATTTTTGGCGGGTCAGATTGCTGATTATGAACTGTTCGAATTATTGCTGAGTTACGCCATCCCCAGACGTGATGTACGCCCGTTATCACGTCAATTGTTAAAACGTTACGGCAGTATTTATGACGTGTTGACCGCATCGGTGGATTCGTTGGTTGAAAATCCGGGCATACGGGAAAACACCGCCGTCTTTTTCAAGGTTATTCATCAAATCATGTTAAAGGGTTATCAGTGTAAATTGGCGGATAAACCCATTTTCCACAACATGGATGGTATTTCTGATTATTGTAAATTACAGATGGCCGGTAAAACCGTCGAAGAATTTCGCGTCTTGTACCTGGACCAGGAACTGCGTCTGTTGGCGGACGATTTGCACAGTGTGGGAACAATTGATTGGGCGGCTGTTTATACGCGTGAAATATTAAAGCGGGCGCTGGATTTAAATGCGCGGTCGGTTTTGCTGTTGCATAATCACCTGATACCACAGACATCATTTTCAACCGAAGATATCGAAATCACGACCGAGGTTCGCGATGTTCTGGCCGTTGCCGGAATTGAATTGTTCGACCATTTTCTGGTATCTGGGGATATTTTGTATTCGGCGCGCAATATGCACCTGTTGGATTAAGACAAAACGGGGCCGCGGCCCCGTATGTTATTGCTTTAAAACAAATCTGTTACGTCGCATATTTCTTTGATGGGGTCGCGACTGCTTTCCTGTAACTGGTCCGCGTTCAGGCTGTATATCGTTTTGGTGGCCAATGTCGGTGTTATCCATGATTGGCGCCATGGGCGCGATATCTTTATCACGCGAAACGTCGGACGAAACACAAACTGGAACTTTTGCAATGCGCATTCGGCCCCCACAATGGTTTCAAAATCCGGCGGGGTGATATCGCGGAATTCATTGATTGGGCCATTGCGCAATTCAATGGTGTATTTATCAGAATAATGGTCGGTGCCGTTTTCAACGCGCGTGCGGGTGATTTTATCACTGTGCCCGTCACCGTTGATATCGATTAAGAATACATCAATCTGGGACACGCCCGCCCCGAATTCATCCAATGGGTATTGCGTGGTTTGTGCCGGATTTTTTAACCCGTCGCCCCCGTTCACGCGCGGCGCATCGGCCGGGGCGGTGGGGGATTCAACCGCCACGGGCTGGGGCCGGGAATCCGTGCCACGTATCCATAATACCGCCCCCAGCACGCCGATTATCACCAGCATCAAGACCAGCAAAATCGTCAATCCCGCGGCGCCGGATTCTGTGACACTATGGTTTGGGTGTTTCATGTGATGCGTTTCCTTTCTTGTTCTTATAACCGGATTTCGCGGCCGGGGGTCCAACCTTCTATTGTTTTGATGGCGGCGGCGACGCGCGCCATTTCGGCCGGATTCAGGTCATTTATACGTGTATCGATTTTGACGCCCGTCAGTCTTTCCAGATATCGCTGATACGCGCGTGTGTCGTTTTCGTGCGGCGGGGCATAACGACGAATTGCATCCCCCACCGTCAGGTTGCGATACGTATCACTGCGCAGTAATGCTGTAATGGCGGAAATGCCCGTTTCTTCGTCTGGGAAAACGGCAAAGCCGCCGGCCGTGCCAATCGCGCCTGCGTTTTGTGCAAATTTGGAATAACGAATATTGCCCGGATTTTTATTGCGCCATGCGCGGGTGCCGCCGGTGCGTTTTAATTTCATCCCGTCCGAATGGGTATATATAACGTCATTGCCCGCGGCGGTGGCGCTGATGGCCTGGGATATGGTGACGGGCGTGGCGCCGTCGGCGGATGGATTTGGCGCGGGGCGGTCCGATATATTCGTGCCCGTGGCGGTTGGGTTATTGGCCCGACGTGGGGTGGGGGCGGGCGCGCCGATTGGTGTCGGATTATGGTCGGCGATTAATTCGATGGCCGCCGGATTGCCGGCCCCGGGTGTTGGCGCCACCGCGTATGGCATTTGCGCCGGGTTTTGTATCACCCCGGAATCATATATATCAAAGTTTTCGTATAATTCGTTCCCGCGCGTCCCCAGTTGGGCGTTGCGCGCATCCAGCAATTTGTTTACGGCGTCATGCGACACCTGGATGGTGCGGCATCCGCGGGCGAACAAATCATCGCCATAAACCAGATTAATTATTGGATGCGCCAGCGACAGCGCGCCGAATATCAGCATCAGGTTACGCAGGTTTGTCATCAAATCGTTTTTCGCCCCGCGTATCAGCGATATCGCCCATCCAAACAACAGCATCCCCGTGATGAACGTGATGGCCAGCCAGGCGTATTCGATAAACGTGTCAAAACTGCGCAGGATACAAGACGGGTCTTCCAGATATATAAACGACCCGTCCGCCCCCAGAACATGAAATCCGGAATTTTTCAGCAGTCTAAGAATCGTGTCTGTGTTCATGGGCGCATGTGCGCCGCACCCTTATTTTTTCGATGCGGCGTTGGTAAAGAAACCGGGGATGGAAAATTCATCATCGTTGGCGGCAATGCCGGCCCATCCGAACAAATCCCCCATCAGACCCGCGTCATCGCGTTTGGCCTTTTTAAAGGGCAGAATATTTTTCAACTTTCCAATTTTGCCGTGGTTTTCCGCACGCGGCATGGGAACGATTTTGTCTTCGTTTTCCGCAAATTCAGATGCCAATTGTGCCAGTGTGGCGTCGGTGTCGGAAATCTGGGGGACGTCGGGTTCCGCAACCGGTTCATCCGCGGCGGTCGGTTCATATTCCGGGATGGGCGCCGCGTCCATCGTGTCCACATGGTCTTCGCGCAGGGGCGTCATTTTTTCCAACAATTGTTCCAGTGTTTTTTCCACCGCGGGCGCCGGCGCTTCGTCTGTCAGCATGTCTTCGATGGTGACCTTTTCCGTGATGGTGACAATGGTTTCGGATTCAATTTGGGTGGTGTGCGGCGTTGGCATGTCCGCATTGATGTCGTCGTCGGCAATCGGTTCGTCATTGATTTCCGCGTCGTCGGTTGAGTCATCGTCGTTGGTCGCCGCCGCCGCTGTTGTATCAATTGTACCCGCGTCTGGTTCCGTGGCCGCGGTCGGGGCCGCCATCGCGCCCGATTGCGCGCCGCCCGCCAAAACGGATAAAATCGGAATAACCGGGGTTGCGTCCGCCGTTGTGTCGGTGACATCGTCATCCGCCGCGGGCGTTTCATCAATAACGGGCGCCGGGGTAATATCATCCGCCGTCGCTTGGATTTCCACGTCGGACATGTCAATCGTATTGTCTGTGACCGCCGGGGCCGTTGCCACGTCATCGGCCGGGATTGATGTCGCCGCTTCATCGGCAGTCGCCATTGCCGCGTCATCGGTCGCGGTTTCGGTCATGCGCGCGCGGGTGCGCCGCGGGGTACGTTTCGGCTTTTCAATAATGGGTTGTTCGGATGAGTTTTGCGGAATTTCGGTTGGGGTGATTTCTGAAACGGCGGTGTCGGCCGGTTCAATTTCGGTCGGGATGTCCGCCATGGCGGTGGTGGTTGATGCGGCCGGGATATTAATCGCCCCAAATCCCGCGTCATCTGTGTCAACCGGCACCCCAAACAGCACCGTATCCCCCCCCAGGTTCAGCGCCGTGCGCACTTCGTCAAAAGCGGCGCGAATATCGGCCATATCAAAGATTTCATTCCCGGAAATATAGATAATTTTAGTCTTCATAAGAAACAGCCCCTGTTGTGCCAATCATTATACCACATTTTGGTGTTGAACGCATATAAAAAATATCTTACACTGGGGACATGGCAGATTTAAAACAGCAAATTTTTCAAGAATTGTCCGCGTTGGATGAAACGGTTGCAAAATTGCGGTCGGTTGCCGCATCCGCGTCCAAGCAAACAGATTTAGAAGTGGCCATTTTAACCCAACAGGTGAAAAATCTGCGGGACAAGAATGCCCAGGCATCCGATATGATTAACCAATCCTTGGCAATATTAAAGAAGTTGAAATGAGTGTTGTTTCCATCCCAATTGTGAACAAGAATTATCCCATGGGCTGTGAAGATGGCCAAGAAGGGCGGCTGATTGAACTGGGGCAGATGGTGGATGCCCGTGCGCGGGAAATTCTGGATAAAATCGGGCCGTTGCCAGAAAACGCATTGCTGGCGACGTTGTGCATTGTTCTGGCGGACGAAGTTAATACCCGCGCCAAATCGTGCGTTGGTGATGCGGAGTTAAAGGAAATTCTGGCCCGCATTCGTGAAATTAAACATAAAATTAATCAATAAAAAAACGCGCATTGCGCGTTTTTTTTATCGTGACATCTGCCGTTGCAGTTGATGCTGGCCGTGGATGGCGGCCATTTTGATGTCGTCGTGCGTGCGCGCACTGGCCAGAATGGTGTCATTGTGCGCCTGGACGGCAACTTCGCTGCCGGCGCGCCACCCTTCCAGAACGCGGATGGCGCCCACGACCGCCGACAATTGCTGCGCGTTCAAATCACGCAGTTTCAATGTAATCGGCAATCCCGTCATTTTGGCCAAACGCTGTTGATAGCCGCGGGTGTCATTTTCGTGCGGCGGCGCATATTTGGTGATGGCGGCCGCGATGGTTAAATCACGGTACTTGTCCGTTTGCAACAGTGCGCCAATCGCCGCGGCCCCGGTTTGGGCGTCGGGAAATACCGCAAAGTTGCCCGCGCGTCCGATGGCGCCGTGGTCGCGTGCAAACTGGGAATAACGGATACAGCCCGGATTGTTGTTGCGCCATGCGCGCGTACCGCCACGGCGAACACGCGCCGACCCGTTGTTAAAGACATAAACCACGTCCCGACCCGTTTCACGGATTGTCGTCGCATATGGGATGGTCATTTCGGCGGCCACACTGTCGATGCTGTTGAATGCGGAATCTACGCGGGCGACGGTGGCTGGTTCGTTGTCGTTCGATTTGTCGTTATGTGCCACGGACGTATTGAACGAAAAAAACGCAGATGCCCCCGACAACACATACGGAACAATAAATTTCATTTTCATTTTTTACCCCTTTGCAATCAAGGAACAGCACAGCAAAGCAGACCATGCCATTCATGTTTTTATTTTCTGTTTAAGCATTTTTGATTGGTTTGTCCGTGGAAAGAAAAACACAGACATACATTCAAACGACCGACGTTTTTGTCTGTCGCCCCGACTTGCCGTAATCTTTAACAGCAGCCCGCCCCGAATCGGGGAACCAAGAGTTCGCGACATTATATAGACAAATTATAATTTTTGCAAGCGGAAAAAATCCCGCATTTGCGGGATTTTTTGATTTTTTATCGAACGTGGTCGCCGCGATTTATGGTTGCCAGCATTGGGGGCGTTGACGCGGGCAGGGCGTGCGTCAAAATGTCGGGTTGCACATCCGGCAATACCGGATGGTGGGGGATGCGCATTGGCGTGCCCCGGTTAAAGTATTTTTTGCGAACCCATTGCTGTAATTCATGGCGCGTCATGGTCGCCAGCGCGTCGCGGTCCGCCTGGGTTTTGGGGGCGATATACGCAATCAGGTTTGGCGTATCCAGTGTTTCAATCCGCTGTAATTCCGCCGCGTATTCAACCTGTGCAATTTTTTTCGTATCCACCGCAAATACGTTGGATGTGTCCCACGTGTCAAACAAATCCCCCAGGCGTTCTTTGTTATGTGCGGAATACAGCGCGTCGCCATTGCTGTCGGCGACAAATTGGCCATTCGCCCCGATGTGGCCGCGGCCCGGATACATGATGGCGTGGAATTTGGTGCGACTGCCGCGGTGGCGCGGGACCAGCAAAATCGCCCCGGGGTTCAGTTTGTCGATGGAAAAATGATTTTTGGCAAATTCCCGGGTTGCCGCAATGCGCAGACTGTCCGGACTGGTGTCCGTGATGCGGCGCGCCGCCAAATATTTCCCCAGGGCGGCGTTATACGCGCTGTCCGATGCGTACATGACCCCCGCATGGATACAGCCCGCGTATTGCGGACCGCTGTATTTTTTTTGCATGGTGGCGCGGAATGCGTTGCATGACCGGTTGCCGGCATCCGGGATGATATTTAATGTGTCGCCCATTTCGTGAATGGCCCGCGTCAAATGCGTGTATTGCCCATAAACACAGTGCATGCCGACCGGTGCGCCCGGTAATTCTTGGGTTACGGCATTTTTATACTGCGCGGTGCCGATAAACGGCGCCAGCCTGTGCTGGGCATTCAGCATGCGGTTCACGTAATGACCGCACAGACTGTCTGCCTTTTGTTCCAGGAACTGTTCCGTGGCCATGGCGTCAGCTGCGGTCTGGCTGAAAGCGTATGCGTTGTGGATATGGATTTTATTCCAACTGATGTTGCCAATATCGCGGTGTCCCATCCCGTTCGCAGTGCTGAGCCCAATCAGCCCGGCCGCAGCAATCACGTATGGAACCGTAAGTTTAAATTTCATTGTGACCCCCAGTACAATCAAGCAAATGACGGGGCCGTGCCCATGTCATTTTTATTATTTTTCGTTTTTTTGTTGATTGGTTTGTCCGTGGAAAGAAAGTCACAGACATACATTCAAACGACCGACGCTGTGGTCTGTCGCCCCGACTTGCCGTAATCTTTAACAGCAGCCCGCCCCATGACCGGGGAACCAAGAGTTCGCATGGTATTATACACAAATTCGCCTTGGAAACAAGATGAAAAATACAAAAAAATCCCCATCCGGGGGATTTTTTATTCATCAATGGCGATGATAAAGATGCCCGCGTCATTTGCGGCCGCAATTACCGCAGGGGCGTCCACGACAAAGCATGTTTTGGTGTTGACCACAATCCCACGCAAATGCGCCGCCGCGACCGCACGAACAGTATCGACGCCGATGGCCGGGATGTCGATACGCAAATCCTGGCCGGGTTTGGTCATTTTGGCAAAGACGCCACTGCGCCGGGTGCGGCCATTGCGCATCGCGACCACGCGTTCCAGCATTTTGGCGGTTCCTTCGGCTGCTTCGACGGCAATCACCTGTTTGTCAACAACGACCGATGCCCCGATGTCGGCTGCGCCAATGGTGTGCGATACATCAATCGCGCGTTCAATGTCACGCATATCGCGGGCCGTCGGTTTGACGCGCGTTTGGGCGCCGGCCTTTTGAAATGTTAATTCCGGGGCCAAATCCTGGGCGGCGACCACTTCCAGTCCGCGTTTTTCCAAAACTTTGTTTAATGCAACCGCCATTGAATCATACCCCCGTTGGTGTTTCATAATGCTGATTAATGCAAACAGTGACCATAAATCCGGCCGGATATCCGACAAATTCGGATGCCCGATGGCCCCGACAAACGTAATCTTTCTGATTCCGCGGCGGCGAAATTCGCGCACCGCGCGCCCGCCGCCGCCCAAACGCACCACCATGTCCGGTTCCAGGCGCGGGTCATAAAAATTTTTCAGCCCCACGACAAACACGTCCCAGCCCGCACGGCGCAACGCGTCGCGCGTAAAAAACGGCAAATCCAGGGCGCCCGCCACCAGGGCTATTTTCTTGTCTCTGTTTTTCTTCATATCCGCCATGGTACGCGTAAATCGGGCTGGAATCAAGTTTCAATTTATGCTAAGATTTTTATAACGTTTATGACAGGTGATAAAACAGATGAAAAAAACATCCTTTTGTTTGGCGGTATGCGGATGCGCAGTAATGGCATCGGCGGCCCACGGTGGTTATGATGACCGGCAATTTAGACGCGAAGTGTTACAGGGACTGGACATTGTCGGCGCCCAGCGTAATGCCGATGTCGTCGCAGACCCCGCGCCGGGTGCGCTGGGGCTGGAAGTGTACCAGGTGTATAACGAAACCCCATCTGATGATACGGCGATGTTTGTTGAAACATCGATGTATCTGCGGGGCGGGGCGGGACTGAACCTGGGGTTTGCATCGGACCGCGGGCGTGTCGGCAAAAACGAATATGAAACGTCGGGCAGTTGGATGTCCCAAATCGGGCTGGGGTGGAATTTGTCATCCTATGTCCGGACCGAAATCGATTTCCAGGCGGCGACGTTCGAATTTTCCGATTTGGATGATTATCGCGCCACATCGCAACAGGTGGGGGGTACGTTGTACTTTGATTTTGCGCGCCGATTTGTCCGTACGGGCGACATTACCCGCCGCCGCACGTTTGTGCCGTTTATGGGGCTGGGGGTTGGAACGGGTCTGTATAAATTCGAAGGTGCCGGCGGCAGTGATGGGTTCTTTGTCGCACCACGCGCCATTTTGGGGGTCAATTTAATGTTGACCGATGTTATTGGAATTGATTTGTCGTGGCAGTATCAGATGTTTATCGGCAATGGTTTCGGTTGGGATGTTCGTCGCGGCGGGGTTGATAATTTAAACAACGCCATGGTGTCATTCCGCGTGAATTTCTGATGGGGGAATAAAAATATGAAAACCAAATTGATTGCATGTGTATTGTCTGTGATGCCGATGGTGTCCCACGCCGCGATTCCGTATCGCGTGGAACAAATTCGTATGCCCGTCGATGAACGCAATCCACAATTAAATGACGCCGAAGCGTTTGCCCGCGACCACCGTTTCTATGTCGGGGGAATGTATGATTTTTCGATGTGGCAATCGGGCACGGGCGACAATGACGTGCATGTTGGCGGGAAAAATACGTCGTCGTACGAAATCGTTGTCGGGATGCGCATCTTTGACACATTCAGAATGGAAGCCAATTATATCCGCACCGATGCCCAGTGGAATGCGTTTTCATTGACGGGTGACACCGCCATGATTAACGTTTTAATTGATGCCCGCGTGGACAGCATGTATCGCATTTTCCGCACCCAGCGGTTGGTTCCCTATGTTGGTGTTGGGGGCGGGTTGTCATGGAATCGGGCGAACGACGTCCATATCGATGATAAAATCAGCCCCGTTGCCGCCGCGATGGCGGGGTTGGGGGTGGAATTGGGCCAATATTTCACACTGGATTTCGGGTACAGATATTTTTATATGTTTGACCCCAAATTTGATGCCGTGACAAAACTTGCCCCCACCGCGCATCAGTTCCGCGTGGGCGCACGTGTTAATTTCTAAGGTCCGGTATGAAAAAATGTCCCCTGTTTGGTCGGTGCGGCGGGTGCAAGTTTGATTTTGCATCCCCCGATTATCGCGCCCGGAAATTGGGGACGCTGTGCGATGTGCCGGTGACAGGCGATCCGGTCTGGGTTACGCCGGGCGGGCGCCGTCGCGCCGATTTTTGCTTTGCCGACGGGCGTTTTGGTTTCTTTGCCCCGCGGTCCAAAGATGTTGTCCCCGTGACCCAGTGTCCGGGCGCGTCGGATGAAATTAATCGCGTATTACCGAATATTGCATCCATGCCATGGAATGGGGCGGGGTCGGCGTTGGTCACGGTATGTGACAATGGTATTGATATTGCCGTCACGTCCAATGTTCCGTATTTCAGTGCCGATTTCAAAACCGCCGCCGCCAAATTACCCGACGATATTATCCGTGTCACATGGAACGATGCCGTGGTCATGCAACGGGCGGCGCCAACGGTGACATTTGCCGGGGTGACGGTGCCGTATCCGTCCGGGGCGTTTTTGCAACCGGGCCGCGCGGGCGAAGATGCACTGCGCCAATTGGTTGTTGACCGTGCGCGTGGGGCGCGCCGCGTTGCGGATTTGTTCTGTGGTCTGGGGAATTTTACATTTGCATTGAATGCCGATGGTTTTGATATTGTTGGCACCGGATGCAAACGTGATTTATACACACATCCCGTCACGGTTGGGATGTTGCGCACGTATGATTGCGTGGTGATGGATCCGCCGCGCGGTGGCGCCATGGCCCAGTGCCGCGAATTGGTCAAAAGCGATGTGTCCCGCATCATATATGTTTCATGCAATCCCACAACATTTATGCGTGACCGCGATATCTTGGTTCGCGGCGGATATCGGATGACCGAATTAATCCCCGTTGATCAATTTGTTGGCAGTGCGCATTGGGAATTAGTGGGCGTTTTCCAGAAATAAAAAATCCCCGATAGCGGGGATTTTTGTTTGATGTCGTGGCGGACAGCCTTATTCTTTTGGTTGCAAGTTATAGAATTCCAGGTCGGTGATTTGTGCAACCTCCATCACCTTGGCCAATGTTGCCGTGGACAGCCATCGTGGTTTTCCATCACGGGTCCAGCGTTTGCTTTGGTTAAACGTTGTCGGATCCAAACCACATGCCTTGGCCAGACCAGAACGGGACAGCCCCATCATCTGTGCAACGTTATCTACGGCGCCCCACATACTTTGGTGTGTCATTTTGATAATTCCCCCCCTTGGTATCTTTAACTAGGAATTAATTTCTAAGAATGGTTGAATTATAAAATAAAATATCGTCAATTAAAAGCGGTAATTTTTCCTATTGTGCATTTTTTTGCCGTCGATAATACATATGTTGCAGAAATCCGCGATTTTTTCAAGGAAAAAAATTAGTAAAACGCGAATTGATTTTGCCTTTCGCGCCATAAATTCGATTCGATTTTATTCCTATTTGGCGGCGTGCGGGGGAAATTTGGGGTGTGAATTTTGGGGGGACGGATGGCTTTGTCTTGATTTTTTTATCAATTTGTGGTATAATTCATTTATTCAGCGCGATGACCATGTGGTCGTCGTTTTTTTTATTTGTTCCCGGCGTGCCCGGGCTTTTTTATGCAAAAAGGAAAATATCATGGCATCAAAAGACAATGCCCCCATGTCCCCGCGGCAATGGGCGACAAATGCGGTATCGACGGCGCGGACATTTATCCGGGCCAAGACCGGCGGCGCGTCCACATCCGCCCACAATGCCCAGGAATGCACCGGCGTTATCCAGGTTGGCGGATACATCAATTCGCGCGGGAACAAGGTGGCCCCATATGAACGAATTTGCCCGTATCACAATTCTGGCGCCGGACGCAGTGCGACCGCGGTGGGGGCGGGCGCGACAAAATCGCCGGGCACTTTCGCCCTGCGCAACAGTTTTTCGTCCGACCGCGCCAACGATCCCGATGACGTGGTGCGGTTAAAGCAAAACCTGGCCAAGATGAATTATTATCAGCCCGACCCCAACAGCGAAGAAGATGGCGAATTTCATGGCTATCCCAACGCGGCGCTGGTCAGTGCGATTAAACGTTTCCAGCAAGATAATAATTTACCCGCCAACGGCCAGATGACCAAGGGCGGGCCGACCGAACTGGCGTTAAACAGCAAATTTGAATCCCACGGCGCGCGTTTTGAATACCCCGTCAACACCGATAAAAAACAGGTGGCCGTGTTCGACGGCAAATCGCTGAGTCTGTATGAAAACGACAAGAAAATTAAATCCTGGGGCGGTGTTGCCGGCAAGAAAGATTATCAATCGCCCAAATACCAGAATGTCGTGGACAAGGGACCCCTGCCGGCCGGCATGTATATTGCCCGACAAAGTGAATTGCATCATTATGACGATATGTCATGGATTGAACGGCGCGTCGCGCCGGTGGGATTGTGGACGCGGTTCCCGGGGGGACGGACATCTTGGGGCAATGCAAAGGTATCGCTGGAACCCGCCACACAAAACCAAATGCACGGCCGCAGCGGATTTACCATTCACGGCGGCAAATATCCCGGGTCCAAGGGATGTATTGATTTAACATCCCAAATGGATGATTTCGTCCGTTGGTTTTCCAAAAATGGCAAGGATGTAATGATTCAGGTGAAATACGATTAAATCGGCGCCCAACAAAATCAAAACCACCAAACGGTGGTTTTGATTTTTGGCAGCCCAAATCGAATTAAATGCGAACGAAATAATGGCTGAAATTATAAACATCGCAGAAACCTTGACCGATGCAGACATTGCCCTTTGCGCTGGTGATTATGCCGAATCCGCAAAAGCCGCGAATATGTCTGCATTCTATATCCCTAACCATACTCTAACGGAATAACATACAGGGGGAATACAAGCATCACGACACAGCAAGTCACAGGTATGTATACAGTATAGCACAGCGTTGCGCGCATGCAAGGAATAACCAACAGGCGTTCTGTGAAAAAGCATTCTTTTTCTATTGTGGCCTCATTTCAATGTGACACCTATGGGGTGGTTGGGGGTGATAGGAATATAAGCAGGTGTTTTAACCTGTTATCGTACTCATAAATAAGGTATGGGAGGGTATGGGCTATATGGATGGATGTGTAAGTTGGTTGACAATAAACAGCCCGACACGTCGCTTGTCATGCCCGACGTCACACGAAAGCGCATTTTATAGCATCAGCACCCATAAAAAATACTAACGCCCGACGTCGTCCATTTGTCGCATTATGTCGCACGTCTGTTTAATATACGCGCATTTGTGTTATGGTTTTGTAAATTGCATTAAATCCGTCATAAACATATAGTGGCAAATTTATAACGCTGGAATATATAAGCAGGTCAAACACCAGCCCGATTGCCAGCATTACAACAATCGCAGTAAGTAATTTATTAGTTGTCGCTAATGTTTCCGCCATGGATTTTGGTTCTTTGCTTTCTTGTGGTTCCATTGTTTGTCCTTGTTAGTTGTTATCCGATATTTCGGCATTTTGAATAAAAGTGTACATCGCTTGTTGTGACGCAAGTTCTACGGCCGCACCCAAAAGATATCGATGTTGTTGGTTGCTGTCTGTTAAATTCTTTAATTTTTCAATGTCATGGCTATTGTCATTACCAGAGAGTTTAAATTCTACCACTAATAGGTTATTGGCGTCGGTATTGCGAATATGCAGCACAAGATCAATTTGAGCATATCTGTTTGAACACGGCAACTCTTTTACACCATGCATGTTTTTGTTATATTCGCAATCCAGATTATATTGTCGCCAAATATCGAACCTGGGGGCATTATAAAGCATATCCTGCATATAATACATGACCCTGGTCTGGCACGCAGTTTCCATACCACCACGCGCAATCAAGTAATAATCGTTGGCATATAATTTTGCCACAGATTCAAACAACAGGGCTTTTAACAGTTCAATTGTCGGCATGTTTGCCTCCCGTTGCAGAAAATCCACGCACAAAGAATGTGATATTAAAACTGTTTATTTGTTCAGGATAACTGTCAAAAGCCCCGTTGCTTATGTTGATATCACTGGTGTCATAGTTGTTTATATGGCTAAACCCTATATCTGACGGCGACAAATGTGTTTTGCCTGTTAAATAAGAAAAACGAACTCCCCATTCTTTGTCTTTATCGGACGGTGCAGAATATTGAATTCCGACCCCATATCTGAACATAGGTTTTAATTTTGCTCCCACATTCAAACTTGCGGTTGTTGTGCTATTTTCAGCGCTTATACTTAATGCGCCCGCTGTTCCGATACCGAAAAGCGATAACCTGCGTCCAATATTAAAACCTAAATTAAAATATAATATTTCCCAATAAGACAACCCTATATCTGCTGTATGAGGTACAGAATAATTACGAAAATTATAATCAAAGGTCATTTTTGCATCTGACAACCACATATAGTTTATCTGAGCGCCGATACCTGTATAAAAGTACTTTGTTTTGTAATCTGCACCAAAGTCGACATTAAGTCCAAATGTATCACTACCTGCACTTAATCCGAGACCGACCAGACCACCTGTCGTCGCAATTGGTTCTTTTGAAAAACGCAGTTCGTTGCTGGGATAATATGTTGTGTCGCCACCACTAATACTGAGGCTTTTATTTATTTCATAAAAACCCTTTTTTGAAAAATTCAACTTATGAGACTTGTCTGGCGATAATTCACCTGTTGTATTGCCTTTTATTTCTTTGCCGTCAACGGTTATGCGAACATCTGGGTTGCGAACCTTAAAAGCAGAGAAGTCCAAACGACCTGGCAACTTTTCCATGCCTATTATATATTCACTGTCAGAATCCTTGGAAAATGTACGAGAGCGACTGATTTTGACAGCCTCTGCATTTGTGGCAGTGATAGTTTGCTCAATGCCCAGCGGTGCATTAAACTTAACTGGTTCTTTTCCCCTGTCAACTCCGTTAATAGTTATTTTGGAATTCCCTAGGCTGGTGCGAACCGTTATTTGCTTGCTGTCACGTTTCAGGGTTTTATTTATTGTACCTGTTGCAGGGACAATCAGTTGTTCTTGAACAGGCTTATAATTGTCCTTGGTTATTTCAATGCTGTGTTTACCATTGCAGACATTGCCGAATTTTATTGGGGTCATGCCTTGGTATTTGCCATTGTCCAGCGTCACAAATGCGTTTTCTGGGACTGTTCTTATTTCCACAGGCGCGCCTTTGCATGTTGTATCACCTGCAACTTCTGTAAATGGGCTGATGCTGTGTGTGGTGGTGGCTGGCAGTTTTGCCAATCGTTCTTTTTCGCGCTGATATTCTTTTTGTGAATACCGATATTGTACACAACCAACCCAGCCGCCAGATTCTTTTGCCGCGTTGCTTCTTTGACGTTCCAGACCTTTCAGTGCTATTGTGCCAATGGAACGCTCATAAGAGCGTGTTGTGCCTGCGCTGGTACTTTCATCGGCATAAAATGCCGATTGAACATCCAAGGAAACGCCAAACATGCGTCCCAATTGTGCGTCTATATCACGCTCCGCTTTATTGGCGGCATCCGCTGCACTGGTGTCTGAATAGGACTTAGCCACAAAATACTTGTACTTAGCGTCGTCGGGCGGCGTTTCGGTTGCCCAATCACATCCCGCGGCAATCGCACTATATGAAGTTAAAACGCCCAGACAAAAAACGGCAAAACTTTTCATACTATAACATTCCTTATTCGGTTATTTCATACTGCTCTGCAACCATTAAATCCCATTGCTGGGCGGCTTTCTTTTTCAGATCTTCGGATATACCCTTATGCCCATTTAATGTGCGGTCAATCGCCTTTTTCATATCCGCTTCGCTTATCTTTATGCGGGTAAAAACTGAATAGAACATTTCTTTGTCGCCGTCCGCACTGACCGTGCTGATTACCTTTTCCCAATAACGGTCGCTGGGGATTGCTTTGGACATCAGGGCTTTTGCGGATTCTGTGCTAACAAACTGCACTTGGGTTGCGTCATATGTGGTTCCTTCCTCGGCATTTTGGAACATATAGGTCAGGTTTTGGTTTATTGCGCCCGCAATAGAATTTTTTGCATTATTTTCCGCAATTCTGTATCCCATGGAAATATTGGCTTTTTCAGCAGGAATACGCGCCTGACCCAGGAAATACAGGTCGGAACCCTTGCGGGTCAATGGCTTTTCCTCTTTTGCCCATGACGGACGTGAACCGCGGTCATCACTGCGCGATATAACTTTGTCGCCCATACCGCCACCGCATGCACTAAGCGTGGCAACTGTTGCCAACATTAAAACTGATTTTTTCATTATTTAAACTCCCTGTTATAAAAACACAACCGCCAATAGAATTGACGGTCGGGGAGTTCGTAAATCACAGAAAAGCATGATTCCGCCAGTTTTCGGGAAACCCTGTTTTATATACTGACGGCTCCCCGACCAGGACTGGTGGGGAATACAATAAAAGACGCTTTCCGCGTCCCTATTGGCGGATACAGCGATATTACACGCCGCTTTTCTGTGGGCTTACGACAGCCCCGAGTCCAATTCCCATTGGATTCACATAATATTTTATCACGGACAAAAGTCCGTCGCAAGGGGTTTATAAAAGATCATAAATGATATACGATATCGAATCGTTTCTTTTATTGTTTTTTGCAATTTTTTGTTGGTTTCCTGCGGTGTAGAAAATTTTTCACATTTTTATTTTAATTATGTTATAATAAGTTCATATCGCTAGGGTCATAAACAAATTTATATCGCTTAGAAGGCGTATTCTATCTTGTTTGTTTTAAGTTTATGATTCGGGTTTTGCGATTCAGATTTATAACTGCCGCGACTGCGGTGTTTTTTATGCAAATTTTACGATTCATTTTTCCTGACAAATTTCCCCCAACAAATTATGACAAGCCCCCATGCGGGGCTTTTTTTGACTATTTTTCGTGACTTGTCGTCCTGACAAATGTCAATGACGACTTGACTCACGATTCATAGTCGAGCAACAATCCTGACCAACAATAACGTCGGTTGGGCAAGTGTTGCTAATTCCCCATAACCTAAAAGGAGTAAAAAATGGGAAATTATATTAATATTGACCGCATCAGCGCTGAAACACATGAACAGTTTGACTCATTTGCGAATGGCGTTATGACCCACACAATGCGCGAACTGAATACGCCAACCCAGGAATTAAACCCAGGCATGGATGATAAATGCCGGCGCATATTAAACCAGTGGGCGGACAGGGGGTTGCTGAATGCGCGACCTGGGCAAGTATGGTCTGCGCTGGATATTGCCATGGCAACCGTTTTAACCGTGCTTAAAAAGCGTGGGCTGTCCATCAATGCCCTGCGGCAAATTCGGGACGGATTAAATCTGCCCATGTATCAGGATGTGTCTGTGCTTGGTTTCGCGGTGCTGGTGTGTCGTCAAGAATACCACCGCGGCCAACCATCGTACAATGCGCCATATTTAGTGATTGACGGCGAAAACAGGATAACCCTGTGTCGTGCGGCGGATATGACGTTATTACTGCCAGACCCCGAAATCCCCACATATTCGCACTTGGTGCTGAATATTGGGCGGATTTTACAGGAATGCAGTTTTATCCACAAGATACAACTGTCACACATGGCGGAATTTTCTGAACTGCCAGCGCAAATTGCAACGCGAATACTGGATGGCACATTGAAAAGAGTCAGCGTTGACCGCGGACGTCGTCGCATCACAACTGTTTCAAATGGCGGAGCCGACCCACAATTTGGGGAACGCGTCATAAAATACGCAAACGGTCGTGCGGTGTCCGAAACCGTGACAATGACGGAGACGCTGAGTGAATAGACATAAAAACTTTAACCTGCCTTAGGTGGTGACCGAATACGTCGGAGCCGCCCATGGCACAAATAATAAATCTTGTTTTTGTGACTGGATAAGCCAGAGCCAAAACGCAACCGAAAAGGTGTTGCTATGGCGGTCTTATCAGTTGCCCAGGCAAGAAAATATATAAAAGCGGCAGACTTTGCGGACGACCAGTTGGCGGAAATGATAGCCATTATGGAAGAGTTTGCATGGATGCTGTTGAACAAATAACAAACAAACCTGGGCGGTGTCCCCCGTCCAGGAATGAATAAAAGGAGCTATAAAATGAAAAGCAAACCTATTGAAACATTATGCCTGTGTCGTGTGTCATCCGACAAACAGGCAAAAAACGAAAATATAACGTCGCAAAAGCAGGCATGCCTGTTATATGCAAAACATAATGGATTTGTTATAGACAAATTCTTTTACGAAGACGGCGTGTCAGGACGCGGCGAAGACCGCCCAGGACTGTCGCAAATAAAAGAATATATAGAACACGAACACAAGAACAAGCGCATCCGCGTCATGTTTTACGATATGTCACGTTTGGCACGAAATATGGGCGTTTATACAGACTTTGAAAAGATTGTCATCAAATATGACATTGAGCTTTTGACCGTGGTTGGCGGAAAATCTGAAAATAATGCGCTGGGGCGTTTTGCACGTGGCTTTGACGTTTTGCGCGCGCAACTGTTCAGTGATGAATTGTCAGAAAAAACAGTTGATAAAATGAAGGCTTTATCCACATTGGGATATTACCAGTTTAATCCGCCATTGGGCTTAAAGCGTGTGGAAAATGAAGAAAAACGCACAATCCTTGTCCGTGATGAACCGCGTGCCAGTGTTATATATGATGCGTTTGTCAGCTATGCCGCCGGGCGTTTTGCAACCAAGCACGAGGTCACAGTGTTCTTGCAAAATTCAGGCGCGTTTAATGGTGTTAAACTAAACGACACCAAGGTTGACGCCATGTTAAAGAACGAGGTTTATACAGGTATATTTGCATACGATAAGTGGGAAATCCCACGCCAAGAATGGAAAATGGACAAACTGATACCTGTGGATTTGTTTCAGGCGGTGCAGAGTCGTTTGCAAAGAAACGGACGCGCACCACACCGCACCAATAATGCGGACGCGTTCCCACTGGCAGGACTAGTATGCTGTCCGCAATGTGGGCATCCAATGACGGGCTATTTTGCCAAGGGGTATAAAGGTAAACGGCACCCATATTACCGCTGTTATAACAAGGCGTGTTCATTCAACAAAAAATCCATACAGCGGATAAAGGTTGAAAACGCATTGCTGGAACGCCTGAACGCTATACAGACAGACGATAGGGTATTAGACCTGTTTGCCGATGTGCTAAACAGGGTGTGCCGTGAAAAAGAACGAGATATAACAGAACAAATGCACAAAACACGTGCGGACATTGAACGGTTGAATACACGCATTGCGTCGCTGGGCGGTCTGCTTGCGGATGCTGGGGCAACTGGCAATGATGCGCTGGTGGAATTGTATCAAGGGCAAATACTGGCCATGACGCAGCAGAAAAAAGAACTGGAATCGCGTGTTGGTGTTTACAAACCGCTATCTGCCACAGAAACATTTCGAACGGCAATGCGACGCGGTCGCGAATTCTTTAAGAACCCAGGAATTCTGTGGAAAATCGGAACACTGCATCAGAAAAAGCGGCTTGTCCGCATGCTGTTTCTGGAAAAACCGAAATGGGACGCCGAAAATGGATTTCGAACGGCGCGCATGCCGCGGATTTTCAATGAAAAATCCGCCCAAACGGACGGATTATCTGACTTGGCAGCCCCAACCAGATTCGAACTGGTGTTCTCGCCTTGAAAGGGCGGTGTCCTAGGCCTCTAGACGATGGGGCCAAAACTGCCGGTTACAATTCAACTTTTGTTAAATTGCTGGCTGATTATAACCGGCATTTTGGTCAATGTCAAGCGAATATATTTCTATTCGTTCACCGGCTGCGGGATTTCTGCAACCTGTTCAAAGACAATTTCTTGGCCGTCCGCATTTTTAATCGTCAGTTTGCTGTCGCTGATTTCATATGTGTCGGCGGTGTTCATGAATTGCAAGAACTGCTGTTCGACTTCCATTGCGGGTTGCGGGCCCATCATCATGGTTGTTGCCATGTTGCCGAACTTGATTTTATTGCCGTCCGCAATGTACGGCCCGTTATACAGATTCACAATCTGGCCGTGAACGGTCATGTCGTTCGAATCAAATGCCAGGGCAATGTTCACGCCGTTTTGCTGGGCCATGTAATTGGTCCCCTTTAACGCGTCGGGGTTCTGTTGGGCGGTGGAATTATCGCACGCCGCCAAAGCCGCCATCGCGCCCGCCAGGGCAAAATATTTTAAATTCATTTGTTTTCTCCTTTGGTCCTATGGTTGCAGTATAGCATACTTTTTTTCGGAATAAACTGATTTCGTATAATAACATTTTTGTGAATATTCCCATTTGGGGCGCAATGGCGGCGGGGAATTTATGGGCCGGGATTCTGTGACAGAACAAATAAAAAACACCGCCATGGGCGGTGAAAATCTCTGGCGGGATTGACGGGGCTCGAACCCGCGACCTTCTGCGTGACAGGCAGACGCTCTAACCAAACTGAGCTACAACCCCAGAGCTTTCGTATCTTAACCTGTTGTTGGAATAAATGCAAGTGGTTTTTTCATAAAATTTTAATTTTCCGCAAACGGGCCCGCGATTAAAAAATCCCGGTTATACCGGGATTCATTAACGCTTAGTTGCAGCTGCCAATGATTTTGGAGATAGAGATATCTTTGTGCAGCAAGAAATCATATTCACAGTTGCCGGATTTATAAGAACCAGTGCACGCCGCCAAAGTCATGACAGCAAACAGGGCCAACATTACTTTTTTCATTTACTTCTCCTTTCGTTACAAAAGCATGCTGTGATTATATCCCCATCCACGTGTGTTTTCAAGTTTTTTATAGGGAATTTTGCACCCACTGGATTGTGCGCGGGGTGATAATGATTACGTCGAACCGGGCATCGCCCCGCCATTGCGTGCGACACAGATATGTTTCCGCCGCCGCGCGCAGACGCGCATTTTGCCGCACCGTTATCGCGTCCCAGGCATCAGTCGGGGTGGGGCGATATTTAACTTCGCAGAAAATAATTAAATTCCCCCGCCGGGCGATGATATCAATTTCCGCGCGGCCTGTGTGGCGTCCGGTAATGTAACGCGTTTTCAAAATGCGAAACCCATGGATGCGCAAATACATCCGCGCCCAGAATTCCGCCCGCAAACCGGTTTTATATGTGGAACAGTTTTTAAAAAGCATACGGTTTGGCATGAAAGTTTTCGCGGGCCTGTTGCACATTCTTGGCCGCGTCGGTGGAAAAACGACCCATGTCCACCAAATCCAGTGACCCGTAATACGCCGTCATCATGGGGTCGTACGCATTGCTGGTGGTAATCCATTTGTCCGTGCCGGAATTGGGCGCGGCGTATTTATCCAAAACATTTTGCCAGAATGCCAGAATCTTTTTTTCGCGTTGGTTGGCGAATTTTTCCGCGTCCCCTTCGACGTCGTTCACGTCATTGGTGTACACCACGCGCCACACGACATTGTCTGTCGCATTGCTGGTGAAATAAACGACAATTTCTTCGCCCGTGGTTTCGCGCACCAGATGCAATTCGGACGCATACAGCAATCCCCGGTTGCGCGCCAGACTGTTGATACATTTTTCCAATTCCGCCGGGACATAAATTCCCTGTTGCCGGCATTCGTAATCCAGGTTGTATTTCCAATCCTTGGCAATGGTATAAATAATGCTGTTTTTCTGGCGGGGGGCGTATAATCCCTTGGTCTTAAAGAACAGTGTTTGCACATCTTCGAATGCCATGCCCAGCATGATGCCCGCGATGTCAAAACCCGCAACATTGACCGCCCCCGCGTCCGCATTCAGTGTGACCGGGCCCGCATTGATGTCGGCATCCGCACTGTCAACGATGGCGAAATTTTCAAATGAAAAATCATCCGCCGCGTGCGCCGATGTCGCCGCACAAATTACCGATAAATACAAGACAAAGCGTTTTAACATTTTCATTGTGCCCTAGTTCAGGTTTTGCGCCACGCGTTCCACGCGGAATTTAAAGATGGCCGCCGGGTCGCCCCCCCGGTCCAGGTATTCGCGAACGTCGAACGGTTTGCCCTGCATCGTGTCGCGCAATTCTTTTTCAAATCGAACCTGTAAATAAATCACGCCGCGCGTTGTGGTCGGGCGCGCCGCCATATCGTTCGGGGTGTCCCATGTTTTTAATTCATAGACAACCGTCCAATAATCACTGCCGGTGGGTTTTAAAATTTCGTCCGCAACGTGGACGGTGCGCAACACGTGCGCGTCTGCCAAACGTTCGATGACGGGTGCCTGGTCATTTTTCCATTCATTAAATACATCGGGCGACGACAACATGGACAAAATACTGCCGCGGCGGGTGCGTTGTGCGATATCTTCGGCGTCGGGCGTGATATAGAAATATTCGGTAACGAATTTTTTAATCAGTGTTTCCAAAATCGTGTCGGCCGACAATTGGTCGATGGACAGTGGTGTCCCGATGCGCGCGGCGGACAGATTGTTCGGCTGAAAAATAAAGGGTTGGACGGTAAATTTATCGCCCGCGTCATACAGTGCGCCCGCAAAATACAATCCCGCCCCCGTCACCAGCAACAGGGCCAAACCGGCGAAAAACATAATTAATTTCTTCATCAGTTCATCCGATACGCGTTAAAGTCTGCGATATAGAATCCCATTGTTGACGGATAGTATTTGGTGTTTCGGGCCACCTTGACAAAGGCCTGAATCTGCATGGGGGCGCCAATTGACGACACAACGGTTGCGCGCACGCGAAACGTGCCGCCCATGTCCGTGATTTCACCGGCCGGTGTAATGGATAATGTCGCCGCGTCCACCGACCAGGTTTCGCCCCGCGCGGCGCGCGCCATATAATCATCGACCACGTTATATGTAAATTGGTTAAACACGTCGTCGCCCGCGCCGCAATAAATCGCGCACAGCCGCGTCCCAAACAGCAACGCGTCGCCCGATGCGCATTCGTCGCGGTTGCATTTGCGCCATGCCGCGTCGTCATCGGGTTCGCCCGATATCCGGAACCAGTTTGTGACGTATTTGCCGACAACGGATTCCTGGACGGTGCGCAGGGCCGAATATTCCAATTGCGGGCCGTTTCGACCGACGATGGTCCATGTGCCGGTTGTGGGATTAATTGAAATCATAAACGGGTCCAGACGCCGCGACGCGCCCGCCCACAACAGCAATCCGCACAGACAGATAATAATGAAAAAGGCAATCAACGTCCAAACGGCCATCACCCGCGACAAAGCAATGCGCGGTCCGGCCGGAAATGCGGGCGTTTCAAAATTGCCTGGGTAATCCAATCTGTCCCCCCTGTGGATGGATGTAAATGCGGGTGGTTTTAATGCGTTATGCCTGGTACACCATGATACAGGCGCACGGGCTTAACTTTAATTCATTTGTGTCATAACCGACACCCACCGGTTCGCGGTCATATACCTGGCCGCAACCGGCCAGCGCCACCGCCACCAACACGCCCAAGATAATTTTTTTCATACCATTTCCCCCTTTCTTTTGGGGCCGACGGCCCCATTTGGATGCTTAATGGGATTGTAGTAAAAATCGCCGGACTGCGTCAAGCTTTAAAACACTATGTCTATACAAACCTGTTGACAATTTGAAATAAAGGGCTACTATTTATTGCTATTTAAAAACCCGGGGGATATTAAACATGTCAGACGGTGACCGACGCAGAATTGACAACGTTTCGCTGAAATATTTTGATGATGCACACCAAATTTTGGACCGGCGGGGCCGGCCCCTGGCTAATGTTTATTGGGCGCGCGTACCGCGGCCGCTGGAATCGGTGGGCACGGCGTATATGATTCATGGTTACGGCGGCAGTCCGATTGAACCCTGTATGAAATTGCCGATGCAGACCGCATTGAAAAACGGTTTCGATGTTGTTGCCGTCGAAGGGGCGGCATTATCCGCAACCAGCGGTGCCGACCATAAAATTTCAGACATGAATCTGGCGCGGCAAAAACTGGCCATGTTGCGCGGGTTGACATTTGCCCGGGAATTAACAGATTTAAACCAGTCTTATAAAATTGCATGGCCGCATTCCATTTCATGCCGGGCGTTGGCCGATTTGATGGTGCTTGTCCCCGAAGTGCGCGCGTATTTTGACGAAATCGTGCTGAACAATCCGTATTTTATGCCGCCGTCGCGCGTTCAACGGACCCAGGAAAAATATTTATCCCGCGATCCGTCGGGCAAAATGTGGCGGACATTGTTGACACGCGCCAGCAAGCAAATGCGCCAAATTGAAAATGTTCAATACAGCGTGCCGACATGCCTGTACAATTTGTCGATTCCGTTGCCGGCACAATGGCGCGCCACCGCCACGTCGATGGAAAATCTGGCGTATGCGATGTCTTCGTATCTGGGGGCGGTTCGTCTGTATTTCGTATTGGGCAGTGCCGATGATATGGCCGAATATGATTTGAACGTGCGTCTGTACGATGGGGTGCACGCCACGAACAAAGAACTGATGGTCATCCCCGGCGCAAATCATTCGTTTGAAAACGCGCTGGAATCATATGGGACATGCACGCAAAAGATTTTTGCCGACATCCGGTCGCGTCGTTTGATGCAATATTAAAAAACGCGGGAATTTCCCGCGTTTTTTATTTGCCATTTATCCATCAGAACTGTGTTTCGAACGATAACAAGAACCGCTGTTCCCGGTCGTATTTGTTCATCTTTAACGGCCAACCCCATGAAAAGTTCATCGGCCCCATCGGTGTGTTCCAATAAATCCCGACCCCGACAGATGTGCGCAAATCTTGGTCGATTTTGTTGGGACGGCCGGCGAAATAATCTTCTTCTTTTGGTGGTTTGCCCAAAATACCGTAATCGGCGAAAACAAATCCTTTGACCTGGTATTCATCGGGGATAAAGATGGGAAAGTTCAACTGTGTTGACCCGTTGATTTTCCACAGCCCACCCAAAGAATAATTGGTATATGCCCAGTTGCGCGACCCAACGCCCGCAACGTCAAACCCACGCAGCGATTCCCCGCCCAAGAAATAACGGTACACGCGCGAAATATAATCCCCGCCAATTGATTGCAAGATTCCCAAATCCAGCGATGAACGCAATTGCCAGCGGTCATCCCAGAAATTCACAAACCCGATGACATCCGCGCTGTATCGCATGAATGTTTCGGTGCCACCAAAGCCGGTATATGCAATACCGATATTTCCAACGACCCCGGTGTGGGTGTTTTGTTCAAAATTGGTGTCCAGGTTATGGTATCTGAAATTTGTGCCCAATGTGTACAGATTGGCGGTCTGCCACCCTGACGATTGGATATCGTAATTTTGGTCAAACGATGCCGACAGACGCAGTGTCTGGGACCAATGGTCGGTCAGTTTCCAGCCCATGCGCCCGGATACCGCCAATGAATCCCGGTCATAGCCAAAGCTGCCCAGGGACGAATAATCATACATGGTGTACGACACGTCCACGCCGCCCGACAACGCCCGGCCGAATAAATACGGTTCGGTAAAGCTGAATAATGCCTGTTTCTGATATTCGGCGATGGACCCGCGCAATTGCACAATCTGGCCGCGGCCCATAAAGTTGTTTTCGGTAATCCCGGCATCAACCATGAACCCGTTGATGTTGGACCATCCAAACCCGCCGGACAATTCACCGGTCGGTTGTTCTTCGACCTTTACATCCAGGTTCATCATGTTGGCGTCCGCGATGCGGGTCGGAATCATCTGCACGTCTTTGAAGTAACGGGTGCGCATTAAACGCTGGCGTCCTTCTTCGATTGTTTGCAGGGAAAACGGATCGCCCGCGCGCATCGGCAACAATTGTTCAATCACCGTGTCAAACGTGCGCACATTGCCCAGAATGTTAATGCTGTTCAAATAAATGCGGTTTGTTTTTTGCAGCTTGAATTCCATGTCGATGGTTTGGCTGTCATCATGCTTGACCGGGACGGGTTCAACATTGATGAACGCGTATCCGTAATCGGCCACCGCCCCGCGCAGGGCGACCATCGTTTCTTCGACCAGGTCAACGTTATACGTGTCTTTTTCCGACATTTTCAGTGCATCGTTCAAAACTTCGTCCGGGACATCGGGGAACGGGTTATCGACACTCAGTTTGCCGAATTTGTATTTTGCCCCTTCGTCCACGGTGAATGTGACGGAATAATATTCGCGGTCGGGGGTGAATTCGCCGGCGGCATTTTTTACCTGGAAATCGACATATCCGTTACGCAGGTAAAATTGGCGCAACATTTGCTGGTCGTATAAAATGCGGTCTTCGTCGAAAACATCGAACTGGGTCATAAAACGCCACCACGCGTGTTCGCGCGACAACAGTTCCCCGCGCAGCGTGCGACTGCTGAATTTTTTGTTCCCGCTGAAATTAATATCGCGGATGTATGTCGGATGACCTTCTTTGATTTCATAGACGACGTTCACACGGTTGTCCGACAGCTTTATCTTTTTGGGTTCGATTTTGGTGCCAAAAAATCCCTTGCGCTGGTAAATGGTCAACATGCGCTGAACGTCGGCACCAATGACGGATTCATCGTATGACGCGCGTTCCTTTAACCGGATTTCCTTTTTCAAATCGTCGGTGGAAATATCATCATTCCCTTCGACGGTGACACGGGATACGATGGGCGCTTCGGTGACATTAATCTTTAACACGTCGCCGGACATGCGGACATCGATTTTGGAAAAATACCCGCTTTCCTGTAATTTCTTGGCAATCTGGTTGACGTTTTCAGAATTTAAATTCGACCCGATTTTCACGTCTGACAAAATCCGGATGGATTCCGCGTCCATGCGGCTGTTGCCGGCAACATCAATGCGCGACACGGTGGCGGCGTGCGTTGTCATCGGCATTTGCCCGACCATCAACGCCACCAACGAAATGGCCGCCCCGCGATAAAATAAATTGTTGTGGTTTGTCATCAGAATTTTTCCCCGTTGTTGGTTTATCGCAGGCCGAATACACGTGCCAGGTCATTCCACATGGTCAACGCGAACATGGCGGCAATCAAAATCCACCCGCACAAAATCGCAATTTCCATACCGCGTCCGCCCAGTTTGCGGCGTGTGATACCTTCTATAATCAAAATCAGCAGATATCCCCCGTCCAACACCGGCAACGGCAACAGATTAATCACCGCCAAATTCACCGACAACAACGCGATGATGGACAACAATGCAAAGAATCCCATGGCCATGGCCTGGCCGGAAACTTCTGCAATGGTGATGAACGACCCCAACTGTTTGGACGAACGTTCGCCGGTGACAATTTGTTTTAACACCACCAGCAATGTTTTCGATTGGTGATATGTTTCACGCGCCCCGGAATAGATGGCACCCCAAAGGCCCTTTTTACGGAATTCAGTTTTGCTGCCGTCGGCAATCAGCCCCCAACGTTCGGCGGGGCTTAACTTTACCTGGACCAGTTTTTCGCCGCGCACCACCAACACGTTTGCATCGCGGTTGGCCGCCAATTCCTTGGCAATGATTAATTCGCCCCAATTGGTGATTTTTTCTTCGTCGATGCGGACAATGGTGTCGCCCGGTTTGACGCCGGCCTTGAACGCGACGGATTCCTGGATTACTTGGCCGATGACGGGCAATTGGACGTTTTTCGGCTGGAACATAAACAGTGCCGAATAAATCCCCCACGCCAATATAAAGTTCATCGTAACGCCCGCCGCGATGATGATAAATTGTTTCCATGCGGGCACCGACAGGTAATGGCCACGCTTTTTGTCCGCGGGCAGGGCGGCGTATTTTTTACGGTCGAACATATCTTCTTGGCCGTAAATGGAAACGTATCCCCCCAATGGCAGTGCGGCGATTTTCCACATGGTTCCGCGGCGGTCATGCCATTTGATTAATGCCGGACCAAATCCGATGGAAAAAGTATTTACGCGTACCCCCGCCCAGCGTGCCGCCAAAAAGTGCCCCAATTCGTGCACAAATACCACAACACCCAAAACAATTAACAACGCGACAATGGTCAAAAGCGTATTCATTTTTCCTGTTTCCTTACCTTTCCATGGCGCCGCGGCGCCGCATTTTTTACATCATCACCAACCAAACCAACGGCAACACGTAAATCCACCCGTCAAAGCGGTCCAATACACCGCCGTGACCGGGGATAATGTTGCCAAAATCTTTTATCCCGATGCGCCGCTTAATCCAGCTGGCCGTCAGATCGCCATATTGCGACAGCAACGCCACGCTGATGCCAATCCACATCAGTTGCGGCAAAAATGTGTCCGTCCCCAGCAATCCGTACATCACGGCCATAAATGTGCCGCATGCGATGCCGGCGATTTGCCCGGACCATGTTTTGCCCGACGACAGACGTTCCCACATTTTGTCGCCGCCCAACAGACGCCCAAACAACCACGCGCCAATGTCGGCACCACAGATAATCATCAGCAACAGCAACACAATCCACGGCCGCGTGGCAACCGTGTTCATCGCCATCAGCATTAAAAACAGCCATGCCAAAAACGCCCCGAAAATCAGGCCGTTTTTATTTTCTTTTAATTTGGCGCGATTGCGGCGCATGACCAAAACAAATTCGCCAATCATCATGATGACGACCGCGCATCCCAACCACCGTACGCCCGGCAAACCAAAGTATTGCAGCGCCGCCGCGCCCCCCGCCACCGCGGCCATTACCGCGCCCGCGATGACACGCAAAGTGCTGTTGGATAATTGTGTTTTCATTTCTTTTTCCCTGAATAATTGGCCTTTTTCCCGCCGCCAAAGCGCCGGTCGCGACCCGCAAATTCATCCAGCACATGCTGCCACAATTTTTCAGATTTAACCAAATCGGGCCAATGCTGGGGCAAGAACAGTAATTCCGCGTATGCCAGTTTCCACAACATAAAATTGGAAATGCGGGATTCATTGCTGGTGCGGACCATCAAATCGACCGGCAACAAATCGCCCGTGTCCATCATCGATTCGAATGTGGCGCGGTCCACCGGGGCGCCGGCCGCGATGGCGCTGTTGACCGCATCGATGATTTCATCTTGGCCGCCGTAATTTAATGCAAAGACCACCGTCCCGCCGGTGTTTTCGGCCGACGCATCTTCCAGTTTATCGCACAGTGCGGCCAGCCGCGCCGGCAAACGGTCGCGGGAACCGACAACGCGATAACGCAAATTTTTTTCCAACGCATGTTTCAGATTCTTTTTCAATTCGGTATAGAACAGATTCATCAAGAATCCGACTTCTTCGTCCGAACGGGTCCAGTTTTCCGTGGAAAAGATAAAGAACGTAATCGTCGTGACCCCGCGTGCCATGAACCAATCGACCAGATTTTCAAAGTTGGAAATTCCGGCCTGGTGCCCCATCAGTGGCGGCAACCCGCGGTTTTCGGCCCACCGGCGATTCCCGTCGCAAATAAATGCGATATGCTGGGGGATGCGGGCATTGGCTGCGGGCGCGGCTTTCTTTTTTGTAAAGATTTTAAACATATGTTTCGCCTGCGATTCGGATTTGTGACCTAGACAGACATAATGTCTGCTTCTTTTTGTTTCGCCAATGCGTCAACTTCGCCGGCGCGGGTTTCAAAAACCTTTTGCAAATCGTCTTCGTAACGGCGCTGGTCATCTTCGGAAATTTCTTTGTCGGTGACGGCGCGTTTGATTTTACCCATGGCATCCTGGCGGATATTGCGCATGGAAATCTTGGCTTCTTCGGCGTATTTACCGGAAACCTTGACCAGTTCTTTGCGGCGTTCTTCGGTCAACGGCGGCAGATTCAGACGGATTACACCACCCGCGGTCATCGGATTCAGCCCCAGGCCCGAATCCCGAATGGCTTTTTCCACGGCGGGTGCGTTTGTGATGTCCCAGACGGTGACCGACAAAGTCTGATTATCCGGGGCGGATACGGTTGCCACCTGGTTCAGGGGCATTTCCGCGCCATAAACGGATGCGCGCACGCCATCCAACAGGTGAACCGACGCGCGACCGGTACGCAAACCGGCAAATTCATTCTTTAAAACATCGATGGTTTGAAGTGTTTTTTGTTCAACTTCGGCCTTTAAAGCAGCATAATCCATAAAAATCTCCTATAACTTGTAAAAAGATTAGCAAATTGATTTGACATTTGGCAAGAAGAAATATAGAATAAGCATCCGCATGGGGTTGTAGCTCAGTTGGTAGAGCACTTGCATGGCATGCAAGGGGTCGTCGGTTCGAGTCCGATCAGCTCCACCAGAATTCAATGGAACGAATGTTCTGTGAAGTATGGCGGATGTAGCTCAGTTGGTTAGAGCACCGGTTTGTGGTACCGGTTGTCGCCGGTTCGAATCCGGTCATCCGCCCCATTATAAAAAACGCGCCCCATGGCGCGTTTTTTTATAATCAGTGATAATCCCGGATGAAGAACAGGTGCAACGCCGGTTCGAACCGCCGGCGAAAGGTGGACGGGCGGACACCGGTGCGCGCAGCGCATGAGCCCAGGTGGCGCAGCAATCCGGTCATCCGCCCACGCCGATTCATAAATAAATCACGAACAAAAAAATCTGCTGAATCAAAATGTATGCACGGCCCGGAAATCGGGGAATCGGGATATAAAAAAATACCGCTAAAATAAACGGTCGATTATTTTGGCGGTATTTTTTATTCCGTATAATGTCACTATACCACGGGGGACGGGACGCCGTCAAATGGAAAGATTGCCTAATCCAAACGACCGATTATGACCGGCATTTTCGGATTTGTTGCCCGGTATGTTTTTCCCGTATCCAAATACATGGACCAGGATAAAAATGAAATTAATTTGGTTGGGGCTGGTCGCGGGGGCGGCCATGGTGACGTCATCGGTATATGCCGTTACAAAATGCGTTAAATTGACCGCCGGTACAACATGTACGGCCGATACCTTTGTTGATGCGGGGCAATCCGATTGGACGGCCACCTGTGGCGGTGTTTTAATTTCTGGTATCGGATTTTGCAGCAGCCAGGATGGCGGCACCACTGGCGCGGCGTCAAATGTGCTGACCACCAGTTTGGACGAAGCGGACAACAGGTACTGTTGGTGCAGAATGTTAAGCCCCGCCGTGTCACGATGGGTGTTTTATCTGGATTTTGAATTTCCCGGGCGGTGTGCGTATTATTGCGCCCGCAACTGTGCGGGGAATGCCGCCGGGAATGCGGTGTTTCGAACGGCGTTGTTTTCCGGGATGACGGATTAATGGCGGGTATCATGAATATTATGCGGACGATGTGTGTAATTGCCATCGCGTTGTGTCCGGCGACGGCGGCCGCCGACGGGCCGGCAACCGAATGTCCGTCGGGTTATGCTGCTGTTATTGAATCCAATATGATTATTACCGATGGGGCGTGTCCCGCCGGATATTCCAGTGTCGGGCATGGCACCAACAGTTGTTTGTTGGAAACGCCCGATGATGTGTGCATTATGTATGCGCCGCCGATCGTTGATTACGACGATGATTCCGGTATTTTTGTATTCGAAGAAATCTGCCCACTGGGATGAAGCGCGGTCAAGGCCCGGCACTTAAACCCCATTGTCATCCCATGGCTGGACCATGGGGCCCCGCAATCCAAAAATAAATTACACAATTGCCCACAAAATGTATATAATACAAATGGTTGGGGTGTGACGAATAAGGTTCTGTTCCAAATAAGTCACTCTATCTCATTGATATAGTTCTTAAACCCCAACCACTTTTATGGTTGGAGAGTGGTGAATAAGAACTTCGTTTCAAATAAGTCACTCTATCTGCTTGACAGTAGGTCTTAATCTCCAACCACCTTGTATGGTTGGGGAACGGTGAATATACTGAATAAACCGTGCTATTCTTAATAGTAGTTTGCAATCCCCAACCGCCTTTTATGGTTGGAGGACGGTGAATATACTGAATAAACCGTGCTATTCCTTTATGGTAGTTTAGAACCTCCAACCACCTGTCATTAACTGGTGGTTTTTGTTTTTGATGTTGCATAATAGACTCTATAATCCCGTATAGTATGCGTACATCAAAAACACCAATCCCGCCGTTGTCCGGATGCCCTGGCATCCGGACCAATTGGATGGGCGTATTGAATTTTTCCTGTTCCAATATGCTGGGGTCTGATTGGGGATAACCCAAATGGCGGAACCCAAAATCCCCCACCGGTCGGGGGATTTTTATTGGGATGATTATTTAATCAATTTGCCCATCGCAACCGCCGTGTCGCCCATGCGGTTCGAAAAGCCCCATTCATTATCATACCATGCCGTTACATGGACCAGACGATCGCCCAGTACCTTGGTCTGGGACGCGTCAAAGATGGAACTGTGTGCGTCGCCGGTAAAGTCAATGGAAACCAACGGTTTGTCGTTGTAACCAAATGTTTTCGACGATGCGGCGCGCATGGCGGCGTTGATGTCGTCAACCGTGGCGTCTTTTTCCAGGTTCACAACCAATTCAACAACCGATACGTCCGGGGTCGGAACGCGGATGGCCATACCGTCCAGTTTGCCCGCCAATTTCGGCAGAACCAATCCGATTGCCTTGGCCGCGCCGGTGCTGGTCGGAATCATCGACAGCGCCGCCGCGCGTGCACGACGGAAATCTTTGTGGTTTTTGTCCAACAACTGTTGGTCCCCGGTGTACGCATGAACCGTTGTCATCCAACCGGAAATAATGCCGTATTTTTCGTCCAAAACCTGGGCCACGGGCGCCAGACAGTTTGTTGTGCACGATGCGTTGGACACAATTAAATCGGTCGATTTCAATGTGTCTTGGTTAACGCCATACACGATTGTCGCATCGGCGCCGGCAGACGGGGCGGATACCAATACGCGTTTCGCGCCCGCGTCCAGGTGAACGCGCGCCTTGTCCGCGGCGGTGAAAATACCCGTGCATTCCATCACGATGTCAATACCCATTTCGCCCCAGGGCAATTTGGTCGGGTCTTTTTCCGCGATACATTTAATCTTTTGATTGCCAACGATGATGTAATCGCCGTCCAATTTCACGTCCATCGGCAATTTACCGTGCACAGAATCATATTCCAACAGGTATGCGTTCTGCTGCGCCGGGGCCAAATCGTTGACGGCAACGAATTCAATATCATCGCGACCAGATTCCAGGGCGGCGCGCAAAACCAAGCGACCAATGCGGCCGAACCCGTTAATAGCAACTTTTACTTTTGACATTTTTCTTCCTTTTTTGTTTTCTTCAAACGGTACTATCATGGCACCATTTTTTCGTGAACACAATCTTAAAATGATGTCGGTTGCAAATTTCAAATTTGCGCCGTATAATCGGGCCATGATTGCAACATCTGTTATTATCGCCGGTCCCACCGCATCGGGCAAATCCGATTTTGCCCACCGTTTGGCATTGCGCACGGGCGGCGTTATCATTAATTGTGACAGTGTGCAGATTTACCACGGAATCGAAAACATCGCGGCCAGTCCATTTGCCGGACGGCCCATTACGCCCGATATCGACGGTGTGCCGTACCGGTTGTTTTCCATATTACCGTTGACCCAGCAAATCAGTGTGGCCGATTATTTGGGCCACGCGCGTGCGCAATACGATGCGGCGATTGGGGCGGGGCGGTTGCCCATCTTTGTGGGGGGGACGGGATTCTATATCAACGCGATTATAAATGGTTTGTCGCCGATGCCCGATGTATCCGATGATGCGCGTCGCCGGGCGCGTCATATGGTCGAAACGGATGGCGATGCGGTGCGCGCCATGTTGGGCGAACAATGCCCCGCCGATCCACAGCGCATGGCGCGCGCGTTGGAAGTGTTGTTGGAAACCGGCCGCCCGCTGGCCCATTGGCAACAAATGCCGCGCCGGGGGGCGATTGTGCCGCGGCCGGTGCGCATCCTGATTAATCCGCCGCGCGATATATTGGCCGCGCGCATTGCCGCCCGTATTCCACAAATGATGGATGGCGGCGCATTGGACGAAGCGCGCGCCGTCATCGCCAGTGGCTGGGACGAATGCCGCGCCATTGGCGCCGGCGAATTGTGCCGATTTTTACGCGGGGAAATTGATGCCGACACGTGCAACCAAAATTGGATAACCCGCACCAATCAATATGCCAAGCGTCAGCGGACCTGGTTCCGGACGCAATTTGATGCCGATATTGAAATAACAAACGCGCCGACTGATAACGATATCGACGCGCTGGTTCAACGTTTATAAAAAACCACAATTATTTTGTACGGTTTTGGGATTTACCGGCCATTGCCGCCATTTGATTGCGCACGTTGCTGTAACGGGCCGCAATATCCTGGGGCGTGGGGGCGGCCGGTTTCGCGCCGGATTGCCGCGGGGACGTGTGTTGGTGCGCGTATGAATCACGCAGGGCACGTTTTTGCGCCTGGATATTCAACAGATGCTGGATATATCCGAAATTGTCATACAATTCGGTGTGCAGATTTTTGAACGCCTTTTTCCGGGTGGGAACGTCGGGCGACATCATGCAAAATTTTGCCAGATAATCCGCCATCAGACGTGTTAACGCCAACAGAAAGCGCGGGTCGGTGGATGCACTGTCGCGGCTGTCCAACAGACGGATGAACATTTTGGATTTCAAAATCAGAAATTCTTCGATTTCTGGGGTCCATTTAATAATGTTGCGCCATTGTTTGCCGTGCGTCTGTACCGATGTATATGATGGGCCATATTCTGCCATGACCAATTCGGTAATGTATGCGGTATAGTTTTTGCTGAACATCCGGGTGGCCGCGGATGATTTGTTGAATTGATGTTGTTGTGCCATAAATGTCCCCTTGGGTTGGGATGGTTAATCAATGTGTGGACAAATTCATGGTACAGGATTTTAATCTTTTGTCAACTTTTTATATTCCCGGATAACGACGTCCTGGATTCCGGATTGACGCATGGCCGTTGAAAACGCGACCGTGTTGTCGAATTCCGTCTGTAACGTGCCCCATCCCGAATATTCCCAGTCAATCAGACCCACAATATCCATCGTTTTGGGATTGACAATAATATTGTTGCAAATGTCGTTGTGATTCCACCCGTCGCCATCACCAGATTTCAAATCGCCGATTTCGGCCGGGTCACTGGTGTGTACCGCGTGGATAAAGCGTGCGATTTGCCGCCCCCATTTTTCCCGATGACGCATAATGGTGCGGCGGGAAAATCGATTTAAATTCTGGCCCGGGATAAAGTCGTATTTATAAAACGTCAGCCCGTCGGATTCGATAATGTCAATGTTGGGAATGGCGATGGGCGAAATCCCGGAAAATGCGTCCGTAATGCGTTTTTCCCGGATGATTTTATCGACGCGCGCGCCACCATCAAAAGATTTGCGTATTTTAAAGACGTATTTGCGGTCAACGATAAATCCGATGTTCCATCCGCCCTTTACCATTTTGACATGGCCGAACGGCATGTTGGGGAACGCATGGCGCAACGCCCGATATTTGCGCCGAAAATCGTATAATTGAACCACGCGCAGATTTTCACGCCAACGCGGAAACGGCACCAGTGATGTTAATAAATCACCCAACGTAAAAAAGAATTTCATCATGGCGGCCCGCTTTGCTGTAAATTTTTTATCTGCCGGTATAAATGGTATTGAAAAAATCATAAAAAACAAGTACTTTGTCATTCATGTTTAATGCCGGCGATATTGTCAAAGTCTTAATCCCCAACGTTGTCAACGCGGGGTACGATTATCGTTTGACGGCGCCCGCGGATATTGGGGCACTGGTCCGGGTGACGGTAATGATGCGGCCCTATGTCGGGGTGATTATCGGCCCGGGCGACAGCAATTTGCCGCCCCAGAAAATTAAATCTGTGTCCGCCGTGCTGGATGGGCGGATGTCGGCGAACGATTTGCGCTGGATTCATAAAATGGCCGATTGGACCATGATGGCGCCGGGCGCGGTTCTGCGATTAATTTTGAATGTGCCCGATGCGTTTACCCCGCCGCGGGTGGAACAATTATATACGTGGGCCATCGCGGATGGAACCCGAATGACGACCCAGCGCCAGATGGTGGCCGATGCCTTTGCCGCCAATGATAACGAAGCTATGTCGGCCGCCGACGTGCAAAATATTGCGCATGTCGGGGCGTCGGTTGTGCGCGGGTTGATTAAAAGTGGTAACTTGGTCCCGGCCGATGTGCGCCCGCGCGCCGACAATCAATTTGTGTATCAGTATTTGGATACCGGGGCCGTTACCTTGAACACGGACCAAGCCGCCGCCGCCGCCGTATTGGCCGGGTGCATTGATGCGGGCGGTTTTTCGGTAAATCTGTTGGATGGGGTTACTGGTTCGGGCAAGACCCAGGTGTATTTTGACGCCCTGTGGCGGGCATATGCGCGGGGGGCGTCGGTGTTGCTGATGATGCCGGAAATTGCCCTGACGGCGCAGTTTATGGACCGGTTTGCCGCACGATTTGGCGCGCCGCCCGTCGTATGGCACAGTAATTTAACCGCCGCGCGGCGTCGTGAAATTTGGCGCGGGGTGATGGCGGGCGATATTCGTGTGGTCGTCGGCACGCGCAGTGCGCTGTTTTTACCGTGGCAGAATTTGGGCCTGGTCATTATTGACGAAGAACATGACGGGTCATATAAACAGGAAGATATGGGCAATTACCATGCCCGTGATATGGCAATATTGCGCGCGGCGATTGCCGGTTTCCCCGTTGTGTTGGCCAGTGCGACGCCCGCCGCGGAAACGCTGGAAAATGTTGCGCTGGGCAAATACGGGCGGTTGCGGTTGACGTCACGGTTTGGCGGGGCGCAAATGCCCGATATCCAAACCATTGATATGCGCGGGGGGCGCGCGGCGGATTATGTTGTGGCCGGTGATGACGCGGCCCGGCCCGGCATGTTGTCGGCGCCACTGTGCGATGCAATTGGCGAAACATTGGGGGCGGGGCAACAGGTAATGCTGTTTATCAACCGGCGCGGCTTTGCCCCCATTGTGCAATGCCGCCATTGCGGCTGGGCGGCCCAGTGCCCCGATTGCAGCGTGGGCATGACGTACCACAAACGGCTGGGCAAATTACTGTGTCATATGTGTGGGCGAACGGCCCCATTGCCCAAAACGTGTCCCGATTGCGGCAATGATGTGACCATGCGCGGCGCGGGTCTTGAACGCATAGAAGAAGAAGTCGCCGCCAAATTCCCCGGGGCGCGCACGGCCCTGGTGTCCAGTGATACCATGCTGTCGCGGGCGGCGCTGGAACGATTGGTGCACAAAATGGAAGATGGCGAAATCGACATCATCATCGGCACGCAAATCCTGGCCAAGGGACACCATTTTCCGAACCTGACCTTGGTCGGGGTGGTGGACGCGGACATGGGATTGTACGGCACGGATTTTCGCGCCGCCGAACACACATTCCAACAATTGTTCCAGGTGGCCGGCCGGGCGGGGCGGGGGGCAACACCCGGACGCGTGCTGATGCAGACGTACCAGCCGGAACATCCTGTGATGACGGCAATTTGCGCGGGCGCGCGTGATGAATTTATGGCGTCCGACATGGCCGCGCGGCGATGCGCCCAGATGCCCCCGTACGGCCAGCTGATTGCATTAATTGTCGAAGGACAGAAAGAATCCACCCTGCAATCATTTTGTGCCCAATTGGCGGCGGCCGCGCCCGCGATGCGCGGTGGTAAAATCATGGGGCCGATTGCGGCGGGTGTTTACCAGATTCGTAATTGGTATCGGATGCGGTTTTTGGTATCGGGGCCCGCGCGCGCGAATTTACAGCCCGCCGTACGCCAATGGTTGTCGTCGGTGCGCGTGCCGGCAAACATCCGGATAAAGGTGGATGTAAATCCCCAAAATTTCATGTAAAAAACGGCAGATGTCCAGATGGAATGGGGGGCGAAACATTCATCTAGGAGAGAGAAAGTTTATTCGCCCCCTGAAAAAGCCCGCCTTGACCGGAAGGTGGGCTGGAGGGTAGAAACTACCAGCAGATAGTGCGGTGCCTTGGAACGAAGGTTCTTATAACGACCGCCCTCCAACCCATCTGTTGGAGGCGTTACGTCGCCTGTGGACGCTGCTGGCGGGGTTTCTACACCCCGTGACAGTGGTCATAATCTGTCACGACCACAATTATACATATTTTGGATGTTTTTTCAACAAGTTTATGGGAATCTTTTCCGTTTTTATTCCGGTGGACGTTGCTATTTTTGTTTTTCGCGGGCGGCCTGTTTCATTTTGGCCATGCGTTCTTCGAATTCACGATTGCGGCCCAAACCCCGCAAATGCGGGTACCGATCAAATATCGGGTCGGTGTCCCATAAATCAATGACGCGGCGGCCCACTTCGCGTTCCAGTTTTAAAACGTCCGCTTTGTTTCGTTCGAAAAATGCGTCCCCCAACAAGACGTGTAATATGGTTTCAAAATCTTCCTGTTTGGTGAACATGCGGCTGACCCAGATGGCGACCTGGTTTCGGTGGTCGGCGCCAATGGTCAAAAATCCATCCCGCCGCAGTGCCCCCGTCAGCAGCAACAGCCACGGGTGCATCGCGGGTGGAAATTTCAGAATGTAATAACAAAAAACGGCGCGGCGAAATCGAAGCATACGGGCACCATATCACACCAGCCCGCCCGGTCATAGCTTTTTTTGCGCCGCCCCGTCACGCATTGCCCGGATGTCGCGTTGCAGACGCAATGTCATAACCGCGGCGATGATGGACGCGATAACGTCGGCGACGGGCTGGGCATACAAAACACCGTTTAATCCCCAAATGGTCGGCATAATGATGATGGCGGGTATCAGACAGATTCCCTGGCGGCAAATGCCCAAAAACAATCCCGCGCGGGCCCGCCCCAGTGCCAGAAACAGGCATGAACAAACCGTATAAAAACCAAACGTCACCAGCGCCGCCGAATGCGCGGTTAACGCCGTGCGGCCAATGTTCATCATTTCCATATTCCCGGCCGCAAACTGGGCCATGATGGGCGTGCGCAGCGCAATCAGAATCGCCCCGATGACCGCGCAAAATGTTGTCGTCCACCAAATCGCGGTGCGGGTGACATCGCGCAATCTGTCAAAGTTTCGCGCGCCATAGCTGAACCCGGCGATGGGTTGGAACCCCTTGATAAAGCCAAATACCATCAATGCGCCGATGGCCAAAATGCGCATCGCCGTCCCCATGGCCGCAATGGCGACATCGCCGAACGGGGCCGCCGCGCGGTTGGTCAGTGTCACGGACGTCGCGGTCAAAACATTGGTCACCAATGTCGGGACACCGATTTTTAAAATTTCGACCATGTTTTCCCGGTTAAAACGGCAATCGCGGATGCGGAAAGTAAAGATGCTTTTGCGGCTGAAAATATAATGCAGATAAATTGCCGACGACATCATCATCCCAATGGCGGTCGCGATTGCGGCCCCGGCGATGCCCATGTCGGCCCAATAAATCAAAATCGGGTCCAGAATGATATTGGCGATTGCGCCCGCCATCATCCCCAGCATGCTGACGCGGGTGGCGCCTTCGCTGGTGGCGATGTTGTTCATGGTTACATTGAAAATCCCAAAAATGGCAAATGGCAAATATATCGCCGTGTATGTCACCGCGTACGGCATAATCCCATCTGTTGCGCCGCACAGCCGCAACACGTTTGTCATGCCAAACATGGTTAAAATAATCACCAACACCCCGGTTGCCATCGCACCGTACAGGGCGGTGCTGGCCACCTGGTTTGCGTGCGTCGCATCATCGCGCCCCAGCAGACGCGCGATGAACGATGCAGCCCCCGTTCCAAACAGCAATGCGACCCCGACAACAATTTGGGACAGCGGAAACAAAACAGAAATTGCGCCCATGGGACCGGTCCCCAATCCGGCTACAAAATACGCATCGGCCAGATTGTACAGTGCCATAATCACCATGCCAATCATGGTGGGCAACCCCATCGCCAACAGTGCCCGTCGCACCGGTGCCTGGCCCAATAATTCGATTTTTTGGCTTTGATTACGTATCATTTCATTCCCCCACACTGCATAAAAAATAAAAGCCTGTGATAATTACCATCCACCGACAACCGTGTCAAGAAATGAATTTTTTCAAAATAAAAATCCCCCAACCGGGGGATTTTTTTTGCAAAATGGTGTTACACCAAATGCGCGTCGCGCAACAGTTCTTCGATGTATGTGTTTTGGATTTTCTTCATCCCGCGCCGTTCAATCAGTGACATAAACCACGGCAGCTTCATCTGGCGCAATGATTTCTTGTCCGTCAAGAAATACAGACTGCGCAGCAAAACACGTACGTCAAAGCATGAACCGAACACTTCTGGCACACCACGGTCAACGTTCATCAGGGTATAGACCGCTTCCATTGCGGTGCGGACGGAATATTCGGTCGTGAACACCGTGTCGCGAACGGTTTCCGCGTAATTGCCGATAAACGCCAGGTTCACCGACCCGTTTGGCACCACCAGTGGCCGATCCCCCAACGCGCGCGGCATGAAATACGTCGTGATAAACGGCATATGGCACGGAACGGTGTTGGCGGACGTTGTCGCGATTTCCATAATCTGGGATTCGGGCACACCAATGTGGTACAACCATTCCGCGCACAGTTCGGCGCCGGTACATTCGGTGATTTTCTTCTTTATATAATTACCCGGTCGGTCGGAAAACAGACCATACAGCCAGACAATCGTTTGGTTCTTTTTCTGGGCACGGAAATGCGGTTGGCGCGAAATGCTGAACCCGTACAACCAATTGGAATCTTTTATCGTGACGGGGCCACTGCTGACGATGGAACCGCTGTGCGGGTCTTTCTTGCATATTTTTTCGATGTACGGGGTGACGCTGTCATCTTTCAACGTTACCGTCGCGCTGATGACCCAGTTGTCGGCCGGGATGTTTTCACAGAACTTTTCCGGATGGCCGAAATCGGGCGATTGCGCCGCCAATTTTTTCCACAGTTTCCACGAACCGCCAATGTCGGTCGGCGTTGGCGCCGGGGAATCATTGGTGCCATATGTGCTGCTTTCTGTAATTGAACCGTTGGTCACGAACACCAAATCGTTGCGGGTCAGTGATATCGTCTTTTTCTTGCCGGCCGTCACCATTTCAATTTTTTTCGCGACCTTTTTTTCCGGGGTGGCGTCAACCACGATGTTGGTCACCTGGGTATCATAATGGAATTGCACGCCGCGTTTTTCCAGATATTTCACCAGCGGCAAAATCAATGATTCATACTGATTAAACCGCGTGAATTTCAATGCCGACATATCGGCCAGCGTTCCCACGTGGTGCACAAAGCGTAAGATATAGCGCCGCATTTCCATTGCACTGGACCATGGTTCGAACGCGAACATCGTCGCCCAATACAGCCAGAAATTGGAATCAAAGAATTCGCTGCCAAAGACTTGGTCAATGCGGACGTCTTGTAATTCTTCTTCGGTCATCAGGGCCAGTTTCACCAATTCCCGGATGGCGGTTGGTGTCAATGTCAATTTGCCGTCTGATTTCATACGCTGGCCACGTTTTTCAATCACGCGGGCATGCGAAAAGCTGGGGTCGGATTTATTCAGCCAATAAAATTCATCCAACACCGACGCATCGGCCGTTTCCAGCGATGGAATCGACCGGAACAAATCCCACAGGGTTTCAAAGTGGGCCTCCATTTCACGGCCGCCGCGAATGATAAAGCCCCGTTGCGGGTTCCAGATGCCGTCCATGCTGCCGCCGGGGACCGCCAGTTCTTCAAAAATATGGATTTTTTTGCCGTCAACGCCGCCGTCGCGGATTAAAAACACCGCCGCGGCCAGCGATGCCAGACCACTGCCGACCAGGTATGCAGATTTTTTATCCGCATCTTTTGGGGGCATGGGACGGGCAAAGGCTTCGTAATTTCCGTTGCTGTAATACATCACTCTCTCCTTTGATATGTATCGCAGAATAACGATAAATTATTCACCCAGACGAATGTACAGGATTGATTTCCAGCCGTAAGTATTTGACAGACGCCGGGGCGCTGGATATAATACGCCACATGCAAAAGATATTTCTGGGATTTTTGGTCATTGTGACCCTGGGGGTTGCCGGGTGCGGGGTGAAATCAGATTTGGTGCGGCCGGACGGTTATCCGCGCAATTATCCGGTCTATTAATCCGACGCGGGCATGGCGGAACTGGCAGACGCGCTGGATTTAGGTTCCAGTGGGGTAACCCATAGGAGTTCGATTCTCCTTGCCCGCACCAAAAAAAGACTTGATTTTGGCTGTGATATATCCTAAAATCCGCATCAGAATAATAAAAGGCAGAATAAAATGGCATCTAAAAAAGGCAATAAAGAAGTGGTAAAGCTGGAAAACAAAGAAACCGGCTATTTCTACACAACCACAAAAAATACCAAGTCCGAAAATACCCAGGGCAAAATGAAATTCCGTAAATACGACCCGAAATTGCGCAAGCATGTGGTCTTTACCGAAGCGAAAATGCCCCACTAAGACAGGGTCAGATATTTCCCGCCCATATGGGCGGGATTTTTTATGCGCTATTTCATTGTTGTGAAAAAAATCCCCCGGATGGGGGATTTTTTATTCCAGTACCTGGTTTTGTAATTCAATCAGGCGTTTGCACCCGTCGGACGCCATTTGCATTAATGTCACAATTTGGTCCGCGGCAAATGGGTGCGCTTCGCCGGTGGCCTGAACCTCTACAAATTTACCATTGCCGGATACGACGAAATTTGAATCCATTTCTGCGTGGCAATCTTCTTCGAAATCCAGGTCCAGAATCAATTCCCCCTGCCACAGGCCCGCACTGATGGCCGCAACATTATCCAAAATCGGGTTTTCACGAATGCGCCCCTGGTCCATCAGCCAGCGCACCGCCAACGCCATCGCGACAAAGCCCCCCGTCACCGACGCACACCGTGTGCCGCCGTCCGCCTGAATCACGTCACAGTCGATGGTAATCGTGTGGCGGCCCAATTTTTCCATATCAACCACACTGCGGAATGCGCGACCAATCAGACGGGAAATTTCCGCACTGCGGTGGTCTTTCATTAAAGTTTCTCGGTTTTTGCGTGTGCCGACCGCGCGCGGTAACATTGAATATTCCGCCGTGACCCAACCGCCGGTTTTGTTCTGAATGCGTTTCCAGACAGGTTGGTTATAATCAATTGACGCCGTGCACAGAACATGCGTGCCGCCCATTTTGATTAAACATGACCCTTCGGCCCATTTGTTGATATTGATTTCCATGGATACCGGACGCATTTGGTCGGATTTCCGCAAAGACGGTCGCAACATTTTATTCTTTATTCCTTGGTTTTGTTTGCACCCCAGTATAGAAGATTATCGAGGGATTACAATAAAAACTTTAATCGGAATACGAACCGCTTGATGGGGAGGTGGGGATTTTTGGTGGTTGCTTTTTATCTTATATATTGGTATGCTGGGCACGCTACAAAGGATTTTTATGTCAGCCAAGACAAAACGCTTTATCAAAAAGCTGATTAGTTATTCGGGGATATTCTTTTTTATTTTGGCCGCCGGTATGTTGTACTGGCAGTTGCGCAATTACAGTCTGCGCGATATTGCCAATGCCATTATGGCGATTCCGCTGACCAATTTGGCGTTGGCATGCGTGGCGTGTTTGGCGGGGTACTTTGCGCTGGCGCTGTATGATTATTTGGCGCTGAACTATGTCGGGGAAAACAAGAAGGTTTCCTGGTGGAAATGGATGCTGGCCGGGATGTTGGGCTTTGCCATCAGTAATAATGCCGGCCACGCGGTGGTCAGTGGGGGCGCCATTCGATATCGGCTGTACACCCGTTGGCGCGTGCGCAGTGGGGATATCGTCAAAATGCTGACGCTGTCGGGATTTACGTATTTTCTGGGGGCGGCGGCGATTGTGGTGATTGGATATTTCCTGGTGCCGCATGATATTTTCAACCGTTCGGCGGGGTTAAGTATGGGGCTGAATTGGTTGTTTGGCGTCTGTCTGGCGGCGATTGTGGCGTATTTTGTCATGACGGTGTTTTTCCATAACAAGACGATTAAAATCGCCCAGCTGAAATTCCAGGTGCCCACCACAAAAATGGCCGTGATGCAGATGGGGCTGGGGATTACGGACAGTGTTCTGGCCGGTTTGGTGCTGTATTTCTGTCTGGCGCCGTTTGTAGATATTCCGTTTGGGACATTTATCGGGTTATTCGTTATCGCCCAGACCGCCGGCGTATTCAGCCAGGTGCCCGGCGGCATGGGGGTCTTTGAAACCGTGTTTTTGGTGGCGTTGCCGGAAACGGTGGACAAAGCGAACATTTTTGGTGCCCTGTTGGCGTACCGCATTATTTATTATGTGTTGCCGCTGATTGGGGTGGGTGGGCTGTTTTTCATCTATGAACGATGGCTGCGCGCGCGGATGCGTCGATGGATTGACGACGCCAAGCAAAAGCTGCCAAAATTCACAACCAAGAAATGATTCCGGACCCCGCGTTATGCGAGGCTTTTAAAATTGCCTTGCCATGGTGGGGGGCGGCGTGCTATGCTGTATAATGTTGTATTTTATGGGGTAAATTAATCGTGTTTATTTCACAACTGATTTGCATGATTCGAACGGTGCTGTTGGGTATCTTGGCGCCTTTCCTTGGCATGGGCTGGACCGCCCCACGGGAACGGGTCGTGGCCGTAAAATACGCATATAAAACCAAAGGATTACCAGATGTCAAAGAAGATTTATGTGGACGCAGTCCACCCGGAAGAAACGCGGGTGGTGGTGGTGGATACCGCCACGAACCGTGTTTCTGATTTTGACGTTGAAACAACGACAAAACCACAGATAAAGGGGAACATCTATCTGGCCAAGGTTATTCGCGTCGAACCGTCATTACAGGCGGCATTCGTGGATTATGGTTCGGGCAAAAACGGATTTCTGCCGTTTTCTGAAATTCATCCCGATTATTACCAGGTTACCCCGGAACAAAAGAAAAAATTATTGGAATTGGCGCATGCCAATATTGTGGACGACGACGACGACCCCAACGATGATGATGACGAAGTCGCCGAATACGACGACCACAGCGCAGGCGAAGATAACAAAGAATTTGTAAAACGCGCCCGCGAATTTAAGATCCAGGACGTTATTAAACCCAAACAGATTTTGCTGGTCCAGGGGGTCAAAGAAGAACGCGGCCAAAAGGGCGCGTCGATGACGACATACCTGTCACTGGCGGGACGCTTTGCGGTGTTGATGCCCAATTCCCGCAAACGCAACAGCTATGGCATTTCCAAGAAAATTTCTGACAAGGCGGAACGTGCCCGTCTGCGCGATATTTTGCATGGACTGAAAATTCCGCGCGGCATGACGGTCGTTCTGCGTACGGCGGCGTTCGGCGCGTCGGCGACGGATGTGGCCAATGACTATGATTACCTGGTCGGGCTGTGGAACGAAATTCGCAAGACGACATTGGAATCCGTTGCGCCCGTCACCATTCATACCGAAGATTCATTGTTACGCCGCGTGGTGCGCGATTTTCTGTCGGACAAAGAAGATGTTCTGGTTATCCAGGGGGACGAAGCATATGAAGCGGCCCGTGGTTATTTCCAACAGATGTACGGCCGCGCGCCGCGTAAACAATTGGTGCAATATCGCGACGCCGCCGTCCCATTAATGGTCAAGGCCGGCGTTGAAAAACAACTGGAAGGTTTGCACGGCCCGTATGTCCAGTTGCCGTCGGGCGGTTCCCTGGTGATTAACCAGACCGAAGCCATGGTGACCATCGACGTTAATTCGTCCCGCGCGATCAAGGAAAAAGATATCGAACAAACGGCCCTGAACACGAATTTAGAAGCGGCCGAAGAAATCGCCCTGCAACTGCGTCTGCGTGACTTGGCGGGGATTGTGGCGATTGACTTTATCGATATGGAAGAAGAAAAGAACAACCGCAAACTGGAACTGAAAATGCGCGAAGTCATGAAACGTGACCGTGCCCGCACCCAGGTGGCCAAGATTAACAATTTCGGCGTATTGATGTTGTCGCGCCAGCGTCTGCGCAGCAGTTTTATGGAATCATCGTATGTCCAGTGCCCGCATTGCTTGGGCGCGGGCGTGGTGCCGTCCATCCAGACCGCGGCGATTATTCTGTTCCGCCATTTGCAAGAAAAACTGTTGGCAAAAAGTGCCCAGAAAATCATCATGACAGTACCGACGGATGTGGCGATTTACCTGCTGAATCACAAGCGGGCGGAATTGGCCGAAATGGAATCCAAATTCGATACCGAAATTGTGATTGTTGGTGACGACAGCCTGATGAATATTGACCAATATTCGATTCAGCGCGTTGCCCCCGAACAGAACAAAACCGAAGATTTGTTGACGGCATATGCCCCATCCACCGACGCGAAAAAGAAAAATCAAAAGCATATGGATGCCAAAAAGACAACCATGAATGCCCCGCGTCGCCGTCGCCGCCGCCCCCAGGAAAAAAAGAAGAAAAGCCTGTGGCAGAAAATTGTCGGTTAAAAAAATCCCCCATCCGGGGGATTTTTAATTTGTGTGCCGCATTCATCATCTTTGTCATTGCGGGGCGCCGGTATGGCGTGGCAATCCAGAAAAGTGGAAATGTTTATTATTTACTGGATTGCTTCACTGCGTTCGCAATGACAATGGTGTCTAATTTCCAGGAACTTTATCGCCCCTGTCATTGCGAGCCACGTCAGTGGCGTGGCAATCCAGGAATAGTAAGGAACCGAACATTATTGACTGGATTGCTTCACTGCGTTCGCAATGACAATGACAATGATGATGAAGCAGACAAGGCACAAAGCCAGGCACTTACTCCCCATTGTCACCCCATTGATTGACCATGGGGGCCAGGTGTATAAAGTGCACGGCACGTGCATGCAATTCGACAACGTGCATTTGGTGTGATGGCGCACCCCCGGTACCACACCGGTGCCGGGAATTTTCCAAAAAAAGAATGGCATTTTATTTTTACATGTTATATAATCATCCCGACAGCAGGTGTTCTGCTGCCGGGGATGACTACCCCAGAAAGACGTCCGTAATGGATGAAAAACTCCGCCCATTGGGTTGGAGGGTCGTGAATATATCGAATAAACGACGTCATATCTTTCGTGATAGTCAACTCCAACCACCTGAATTTTTTGGTGGTTTTTATTTGCCGTAGAAGCAATCCAGTAGATTTCAGATGGGCCATTCGGCCCATCTGTTGATTTAACGGGACAAATGTTATATAATATTCTGGTTGGGTGTCCGTCAATATAATAGAATAAACGGAACCACACCTTTGGTGGTTACCATCGCCCAACAAAAAATTCCCCAAACAAAATAATGGATTTTTATTCTGCCATATCGTATAATTAATTTGGCGACGGGTGTTCCGTCGTCGGGGATGACTACCCCAGAAAGACATCTGTAATCGATGAAAAACTCCGCCCACTGGGTTGGAGGGTCGCGAATATATCGAATAAGCGACACCATATCTTTCGTGGTAGTCACCTCCAACCGCCTGAATTCAATTCCGGTGGTTTTTTATTGTTATAAAATATGGGGATGGGCAATGGCCGGAAAATCAACAGTTTTGACCGATTTTGATAAACGCTTGGGACAATTATTGACCATGCAGCGCACGCGTCTGGGATTAACACAGAAAGATTTGGCGCGTGCAATCGGGTGTTCGTTTCAACAGATACAAAAATATGAATGTGCCGGTAACCGCATGGCGGTATCGCGACTGTACCAGATATGTAAATACTTGGAAATACCAATGGGACAGTTTTTACAGGAATCGGATGCGGAATATGTCCATGACGCAAAACGAATGCGTATTTTGCGAAATTTGAACAAAATGGACCCACGGTATATTAACGCTGTTATCCTGATAACGGATGCACTGGCGGCCAATCGAATGTCATAGGCCCGGTATTCATTGCGACGCAAATGTGCATCCAAAATAAAAAATCCCCCAGATGGGGGATTTTTTATTCTTTGACGATATCGACAACTTTGACCTTGAACACGACGTCCTTGCCCGCCAGTTCCGGTACGTATTGGGTCGGGAATGTGATGTTAACGTCACGTTCTTCGCCCTTGGTGGCCCCAATCAATTGTTCTTCGAATCCGGGGACAAACCGGCCACTGCCCAGTTTTAACGGGAAACCGGATGCCGTGCCCCCATCAAATTGAACCCCGTCCAAAAATCCCGCAAAATCAATTACGACCGTGTCGCCGTTCTGTGCGCCGGCATTGCTGTCGCATGCACCCAAAAACAATGCGCCGCATACCCCCAGCGCAGACATCATTTTTTTCATCTTTCCATCCTTGGTTTATGTTATTTATTGGTTGTTATTTGCCGCGGTTCATTTGTTCGCGTTCCAGCACAGCATTCACCATTTTCATATGGTCGCCGGTGGATTTTTCAATGCGATCGTCCGAATGGCGCATCGCAATTTCAACCAATTTGTTGTAATGCGACATGACTTCGCGGTTTTTGACATCGCCGGCGTCCGCCAACTTATTGTAATTTTTTTCCAGATATTCACGCGCACGCTGTAATTCGCGGGCCAAGATTTTGTCATCATCGCGCGCGGCGTCATCGGCCCAGCGGGTTATGCGTTCAATTGCGGTTTTGTATTCGTTGTTTGCCATAATTTTCTCCCGATATTAATAATCGCGATAGACACAGCGGAAACCGTATTCGCGCATGGTGGCCCCTTCGGCTTCGATACGATAATCGAAATAGGGGGTCGGGCGCATCGTGTCAAACGACGGGTTGTCATATACCATCACAATGCTGTCGGCGTTGCGGCCACAGATGTGTTTCATTTCGTAATCGGCCACCTTGGACAGAATGGTGCGGGCGTCGCCGTCAATATCCTGGCCGTTGGCGTTTTGAATCAGACGCAGACGCATTTCCCGCAAATCCGTATTGCCCAGCAAGATTTCAACGCGGACCATGGCGCCCTTGTACTCTTGCCATCTGGTTTCCTTGCGCGCGGTGTTCCAACGCTTGCTGCTTTTTTCTTTTTCTTCGGCCGATTTCGGCTTATAAGAATCAATGTTCGCGTATTGGTTGTCCGACTGCATAAATGTGCCCGTACGTTCGTTATACAGCGGCGCGTCCGCACCACCCTGGGCAAAGTCGTCCGTATTGTACGGGGCATCATCACTGCCGGCGCACCCCGCCAGCATCAGCGCCGAACACAAAACACAACAGATGGTTGATAGCTTCATTTTATCTCTCTTTTTTTTAATTTTAGCAAATAAAGCTTTTTGATTCAAGTCACGATTTATGATAAAATCAAGTCAATGACAAATGTTGTTTTAGAATCTTTGCTGAAACCATTGGCGGAATTTTACACCCCGTCTTTTGTGGAAGAAATCGCCATCAATCACGCCGGCCAGGTGTGGATGCGTCTGCATGGCGCGCGCGTGCCGTGGGTGTCGTATGCGGCGCCAAATTTATCCAAACAATATTTGGTCGATTTGATTCACACGGTCGCCAATATCTATGAACGGCCGTTTAATCCGACCCACGGTGTGCCGGTGGTATATGCCACATTACCCGGCAATCACCGGTTCAGTGCCATTGCCGGCCCCAATGTTCAATATGATGAACGCGATGTCACGGGCGGCGTTGCATTAAATATTCGCGGCGGGTCGGCGTTTGATACCAGTTTTGAAAATTATCATTTGAAACGCGGGGCGGAATTGTTGCGGGTAAAGCCGCGCGAACGCGTGCGCCCCGATGACCCGTACGAACGATTAATGGCCGCCATTAATGATGGCAGTCCCATCTTAATCAGTGGGGCGACCGCCACGGGAAAAACCACGTTTTTGAATCATATGCTGACGCTGATTAATCAGGGCAGCCGTGTGATTACCGTCGAAGATGCGCGTGAAATCCGCGTGCCCCAGGAAAACCGGGTGCATTTCGTATTATCGCGTACGGAACAAAACAACGATTTTAATTATGCGCGCCTGTTGGATTTGGTGGTGCGTATGACGCCGGACGTTATTATCGGCGGGGAAATTTCGACGGATAATGCGTCGGTGTTGTGGGAAATGTTGGGGACGGGGCATGACCATTTTTATACGACCATTCACGCGGAAAGCGCGGATGCGGCGTATGCGGCCTTTGCCGACCGAATTTTGCATACCCAGCCCGCATATAACCGCAGTGAATTAATCGCAGAAATGCGCCAGAAAATCCGTGTCGTGCAATTGTCGCGCGACGGGGCACTGCGCGCCGTGACCGAAGTTGTGTAGTTTAATCAGAAAATAAAAAAACAAAAGGAGACCCATAATGTACGAAGACGAAATTGTTGTATATCCGGATATGAGCAAATCCGAAGAAGAAATCCAGGCCCAAATCGAAGCCAACCGCCAGGCGAAACTGCGTCACGCGGCGCGCCGCGAACAGGAACGCTTTGACCGGCCCAGCCTGTTTTCCCGGGCCAAGGCAAAGTTAAAGGCGTTGTTGGCGCACAAACAGGCCACCCAGGTTCAAAACCATTCCGAAAAACAGCGTTAAAAAAATCCCCCGTTCGGGGGATTTTTTATTTTGCAAATGAATAATCCATTTTCAAATGGTCGGGATTGTATGTCCCGTTCATGATGGCGACGGTATCTTCGACCAGAACCAATTCTTCGTTGGTCGGAATCATAAAGATTTTAACCGCGCTGTCGGGGGCGCTGATTTCCATTTCGCCAGCGCCCATGAACGCCATTGCGGCGCGATTCTTTTCCGCGTCCAGTTTGATGCCCATGTGGGACAGACCCGCGCAAATCTTTTCACGAACGATATAGTTGTTTTCGCCAACGCCCGCGGTGAATACAATTGCGTCAACGGGTTCTTCGATGGCGGCGATGTACGAACCGATGAATTTTTTTGCGCGGGCCGCTTCCATTTCCATGGCCAGACGGCATTTGTCGTTGTCGCCAAAATGTTCCATAACGTCGCGGCGGTCGGCATAGCATTCTGTGATGCCCAGGATGCCGGATTGTTTATTCAATGCTTCCATCGTTAATTTGTCGGACAGGCCCAGTTTTTCTTTGACATAGAACGGAATCGACGGGTCCAAATCGCCACAGCGTGTCCCCATAACCAGCCCCGCCAGCGGTGTCATCCCCAGCGATGTGTCAATGCTGTTGCCGTGTTTAATCGCGCATGCAGATGCACCGGACCCCATGTGCATGGAAATGATGTTGCATTGGGATGCCGGTTTGCCCAGTAATGCCGCCGCGCGTTTGGACACATACAGATGCGATGTGCCATGGAATCCGTATTTACGGACGCCCAATTCGCGATACCATGCGCCCGGCACCGCATATCGGTAATTGTAATCCGGCAACGTCTGGTGAAACGCCGTGTCGAAAACGGCAACCTGGGTCGCGTTGGGCAATACTTCTTTGGCCGCGACAATACCAATCAGGTTCGCCGGATTATGCAGTGGCGCCAAATCGGTCAGTTCATTAATGGTTTTTATCACTTCGTCGGTGGCGGCCACGCTGCACGCGAATTTATCACCACCGTGAACGACGCGGTGACCGACACCGCCGATTTCCGACAACGCAATTCCATTTTCCGTCAGCAATTCGATAACCGCCGTCAATGCCGCGGCATGGTTTTCCATTTTGATGTCTTTCTTGCCGCGATTGGTGTCGGATTTAAATGTGATGTTGGACCCATCTTCGCCGATTTTTTCGGCATTACCCTTGAACACGGGTTGATAAGTCTGGGTGTCAAAAACCTGAAATTTTAATGTGGACGAACCGCAATTCAGCGCCAGTATGTACATAAGCTTCCCCTTGGTATTAAATTTCCAGGTTCAGGCTAGCAAATGTTTCCCGGACTTTCAATACCAAATGATAAATTTTATGTTCCAGCGGTCGTTGGTAATGGGCACCTGGACACCGGTGGTTTTGTGGCTGACCCAGAAGTTTTCAGACCCAATCGCCAATCGGATATGCGCCCCCAGCGTATCGTAAAAGACGTTCGGCAACGGGTTCGTCCGGTCGCCGATTCCAAATGCCGTCACGACGTCGCCGATGCTGTAATCAGCCTCTGGCGTTTGGCAGACCAATGCGACATAGGCGAATTTGACCGTCGCCCCACCGTTCCACAGATATTCCATGTGGCCCATGTTGACGACGCGTGCGGTGCGGCTTTCGTGGATTTGGATGGGGGCGGGGGCGAATTTGGATATGATGGTTTGCCAGAATTCGTCGGGGACGGAATTAATGTCAAAGCCCGCGCCGTCGCCCGGGGCGCCGGTGGCCTGGTCGGCGCGCGCCAGGGTAAATCCCCCCAGTGTTTCGCCGTCGTGCACGCGCAGTGTTTTGGCGTCTGTGTCAAACGAAACTTCGCCCGGCAGCCCCGTAAAGTTATCGTTTTGTGCGGTTGTACCACGCCGAATTTGCAGAATTCGTGCCATTTGTAATCCTTTGGTTAAATGGTGGAAATAAAAAACACCGCGTATGGCGGTGTCAAAGTTTATAAAATTATTATACCAAATTTTGCCGAAAAAATCAAGCGGCATATTGATGATTCTGGTACCAATCTTGTAATTTGGGGGCGATGTTGGCACTGAATTTTTGCTGGGCCCGTTTTTTACTGATGGTCCAGCTGCGCGTTTTGTGCCCCGTTTCCAGAAAATCCCAATGCGCCATTAATTCGTTATATTCATCCCGATGCGCCGCGTCCCAACCGTTTAATTCATCATTACGCTGTTGCACGCGTTCGCCCAGGAAATTGACATTATCTTGGGCATCGTGGAATTGCGCGATGTGGTCGATTTGGTCATCCACCGATGTTTGCAGGGCGTCGCGATTTTGCTGTTCCTGGGCCAGGGTGGCGCGGTCTTGGCGCAACTGTTGCCACAGACGGACGCGCTGGATACGCAATTGACGATATTGTTGTTCAACCTGGGGCCGTTGGGGGTGGTTGATGTTTGCCGGGTCGCGCAGCCACGCCCGGAACTGGGGCAGGGTGTTTTGTTCCAAATCCGTTTTTTTCTGGGTGGCATCGTCCATCTGGGTTTGCAGATTGTCGATGGTGTTTTGATATGTGGCCAGCGTTTGTTGGTCATTATTTAATTGCTGTTCGTGGGCGCCGATGGTCGTGGCATTGATGCCATATTGTTGGTCAATGGTATCCATACGCTGTTGTTCGGCGTTACGCTGGGCCACCGCATCGTCGCGGGCACGTATTGCCGCGTTTTTATCGGCATCGTTTTGCGCGCGCCAGGCATCCTGGGCCCCGCGGATGCGGCCACGTTTGCCGTTAAATTTGGCCCCGCGGGCATGGATTTTGTTGCCCGCAATGGTGATGGCATACCCGACACCCATGAACGCGGTTTTCAGACTTTTGTCAAACGCGGTGGTTACGAATTTGATGCCTTCGGTTTTATTCCAAGACAACGACGGGTCGGAAAAGATGGATAAATTTTCCTTGGCCAATGCGTCCATGGTTTTGCTGGTGGTCCAGCCGTATCGGATAACGGACAGGATTTCCATGGCGATTTTCGCCTGTTCTTTTTTGCCATCGCGCACGGCGGTCATAACCATTTCTTCGACCAGTGCGCGGCGCTGTGACCCATGGGACAGCGCTTTTTCGAACGCCTTGGGCATGGTGGATTGCAAATCCTTCATCGTTTTGACAAAGTACTGAAATGCTTCGACTGCCTTGGGCGATTTGTATTGCAGCTTTTTTTCAATATCACCCGCCTTGTCCAGGACGCCTTTTAATCCGTCGGTCGGCTTGATTTTCGCACCGTGAATGGCGCCGACGATGGTTTGGGCTTCGGGTTTGATGAACATCTGGTCGCCGCGCAGTTTTACAAACTTTTCCAGAACGTCGGCGTATGTATCGCCCCACCAATTGGATATTTGCTGCCCCAGGGTTAATTCATCCGTACGCTTGGGCGGGACGTAATCCTTGCTGTCCTTGTTGGTGTAATCGGTTTTTTCAATGGCCTTGGCCAATTGCTTGGATATTTTGCCGTTATCGTATTGCTTGAATACGTCGTACGCCTTTTTGTTCGTGTACAACGTGCGCAATAAAATGTCATAGTTCCCCTTTAAATAATCGCGACGCGGGGCGCTGACGCTGTTATCTTGGAAACCGTTTTCGATGTCGGAAAAATTCTGGACCCCGATTTCGGCCTGTAACGCGGGGTCGTTGGTGCCGTTGGTATAGTATGTCAGGTAACGCGCAACCTGGGTTAATTTTTCCTGGAATGCGGGGTCGGTCTTGTACTTGCCCCCCGTCAGGCCATCAACCAATTTTTGATACGTGAAATCCGAATCCACCAGATTCCACTGTTGTAATTTCATGGCCAGTGTGCGTTCATGCGCCTGTAACAGACGTATCAGCGCGGGAATCTGGGCCTGGGCCGCGGGGCTGGGCTGGGCATTGGTGAACAGTTTGCCCGGGCCAAACCAATCGTCCAGAAATTCTGTGGTCTTTTTATCTTCCTTGAACTTTGACCGGTTGGCGTTCATCGCCTGGAACGCATCGCGCAGGGCGTTGAACAATTTGTCCCATTCGGCGTCCGTCATCCCGTTCGCCGCCGGGTCGGGTAATGCGTTGTTGACCCACTTGCCACTGGGGTCGCGGTGCATCAGGTCTGATTTCCAGCTTTTCATATTTCCGCGGAAATCATCACCCTTGGCATACACGTTGAACTGGGCCCGAATTTCGGCCGGCATGCTGTTGAAATGCAGCTGTCTGTAATATTTTAAAAGAAAATCGTTCATCGCGTTATTCCGTCCCATTAATTATAGTGCAATTAATGCCAAAAATCAATATTTACAGGCCGGCGCAAAATGGTTATAATGCCCCCATTAAAATACCAGGATAACCGACATGGAAAATAAACATTCTTTGAAGCGATTTCTGCGCAATATATACGGGTATGGTTTTTTTAATAAGATGACTCTGTTGACGCCGGTCTATGCGTTGTTTATGCAGGCAAACGGTGTCACAGACGCACAATTGTCCAGTTTGATGATGCTGTATCCGATTGCGATTTTGCTGACCCAGATGCCGGTCACGAAAATCACAAACCGTATCGGACGCAAATACGCCGTGGTTATCGGCCAAATGTTAAAAGCGTTGGCCTTTGTCATTTGGTGCGTGGTGCCGACGTTGTCCGGATTTGCGGTCGGGATGTTTCTGTGGGGGATGCAGTTCGCGTTTTCGGAAATCGCGATGGATGCACTGATTTACGATGAATTGGATGCCCGCCATGGACGTGGGGCATATACGCGGGTTCTGGGGCGTTATTTCGTGGCCAAAGCGTCCGGCGTCGCCGTGTCGGCATTCGGGTCACTGGCCATGGTGTGGGGGTATGGCTGGGTTACGGTCGCGTCAGTGGTGGCGCTGGGGCTGTCGGTGTTGTGCGTGCTGAACATCCGTCAGATGGCGCCGGTGGTTGTTATCCCGAAAAAGGTTCGGTTCACCAGCCTGATGCGTGTTGGATGCCATCTGTGCATGACCGTGCCGTGTATTTTGAATCTAATGCTGTTGTCGCTGATGGTGGCGAACTTTGCGTATTTGGACGATTATCTGGGGCCGATTGGGGTGGCCATCGGTTTGCCGATGAACTATGTCGGAATTATGCCGTTTTTATTACTGGGGTGCAGTGTTCTGGGCCAAAGAATCGCGTACAAGTTTGCCCGCATATCCAATTACACCATTTATGGCGCGATTTGCGCGGTGGGTGCGCTGTTCGGGATGTTTTGCGCGGTGTATTCGGTTGCCGCAATTGCGTTGCTGTGCGCGGCGTATTTCTTGGTCGGGGTGCTGAACACGTTGCTGTATTCCAAATTCCAAGATGCCATCCCAACGCACGCCCGTTCGGTGTTGTTGTCGTTTTACAGTATTGGGTCAAATGCGGCCTATGTCATGGTGTGCGGTGTTATCGGATTGGGGTCGGGCCTGGGCAGTTGGCGCTGGGGCGTGGCGATGCTGGGGGCGGTTTTGGTGTGGACCGGTGTTTGGGGCGCACTGTTTGTGCGTAACCAGTGCGCGGTCCCCAACGCCGATGTGCGGGCCGCAAATACCGCACCCCAAATCGGCACAAACAGCGTCGCGTGATGGTGTGATATGCTTCCTGTGGCGGGGGCGTTGGCGCGGGTATAGAGTGTAATCTATGAAACTGCGCGATATTTTATTGAAAATGATTCCGTATTCGTTGTCGGTGGCGGGTGGCTTGCTGCTGTTTGTGCTGACCAAGGATAACATCAGCAACGAAAATGTCGCGGATTTGATAAATAATATTGCCGCGTCCCTGTTGGCGATTCCCCTGGTGTTTTTGTTGTATGATTATTCCAATTCGCGTGTGTCTAAACGGCTGAGTCAGACGATGGCGCAAAATCTGGGCGATACGATAAATCTGTTGGTTATGAACCTGATATTGGTGATGCGGCGCATATCCGATGTGCGTGGCCCGGTAACACTGGAATCGGTTAATAAAATGAGTGACTGGCGCCCGTCCTATATCGCGCGGCGGTTAAAGATTACATCGCGGGACCTGGATGAACTGCGCAAGTATCGGGATGAATTAAACGATTTGATTTACAAATATGCGCGTGCGAACATTTTGACCACAAATCAAATCCAAGATTTGTCGGCCATGGCGCGCGATTTATCGCATCTGATAAACGAACACGGATTTTACGCGAACAAACAGATATCGTCAAAATATGTGGCGGGGATTGTCACGCGGATAACGGATTGGTTGGATACGGACGCGGAAATGTCACTGCATTTTCAGGAAATGGTAAAGCAGGGTTTGATTTCGGTAAAAAATAAATAGCAAAATTTGTATAATTTTTCTTGCATTTTATGAAAATATGTGTCAAAATTGGCCCCGAACCACGGAAACAGAACCCAGTGTTCAGAATTTCCGGTTCCGTTTTGGGGACATAGCTCAGTTGGTAGAGCAAATGACTTTTAATCATTGGGTCCAGGGTTCGAGTCCCTGTGTCCCCACCAGAATTAACCGCCGCATGGCGGTTTTTTCTTTTACAAAACAACCGCCACGATATCGGGCGGTTGGAGGTTATTTCCATGCGGCGGGCATTGTGTCGTAATCGGACAGTCCCGTCGCATTTTGGTAACAGCCCGTACTGGCGTTGGCGGTCCCATCGGGCCACAATTCATACAGGTATTTGCCGTTGATGCGCGCCGATGGGCCGGTCAGACCGGTTGAATCCTTGAACGATTGGTAAAACATCCATTCGGCCGCCGGCCCCGACAGGTCGCCAAACATGTTTTCCGGGATTTGCCCGGTTATGCCTGCGCAGCTGCCCAGTACGCCATAATACATATATTCAGCCGGCGCGCCGCGGATGTCGCCAAACAATTTGGCCGGCAGCGGGCCCGTCAAATTTTGACAATGCGTAAATGTGCCACTGTACATATATTCGGCCGGGGCACCCTTTATCCCGCTGAATAATTCGGGCGGGATGGGGCCGGACAGTTCGCTGCTGTTAAATGTGTTGTTTAACATCGCCCATGCCGGCGCGCGACGGGGCATACCGGACCATGAATGCAACGGTTCACATTGCCATGAATCAAATTCGGGTGGTTGTAAACGATTTGATTGAACGTTATGGCCGACCATGCGCCATTAACATAGAATTGGGCCGTGATGTGCGTGCGGGTGCCAAAGAACGCGCCGAATTGGACAAACAGCAATCTGCCAACAAACGCAAGAATGACGCTATTCGGGCGGAACTGGCCGAAATCGGCATATTAAACCCATCCCGCGAAGATTTTCAAAAATATAAGTTATGGGAAAATTTGGCGCCCCAGCCTCAAAACCGCCGGTGTGTCTATACCGGCGAACCGATTACCAGTCTGGCCGCGCTGTTCAAAAGTGGGCGGTTTGAAATTGAACATATCTTGCCATTTGCCCAGACATTGGATGATTCTTTGGCAAACAAGACCATATCTGCCGTTGCCGCTAACCGGTTCAAAGGGAACCGCAGCCCGGCCGAAGCATTTGACGATCCGGCATCCCCATGGGCGTATGCAGATGTTTGGGCGCGTGCCCAAAATCTGCCCGATGGCAGTCGTTGGCGCTTTGACCGGGATGCCATGGAAAAATTCACACGGCACGGTGATTGTATTGCACGCGCATTAAATGATACCCGTTTTATGTCTGTGATGGCGGTTAACTATTTAAAACATATCTGTTCGGATAAAAACAAAGTCCGTGGATTGCCGGGGCGTTTGACGGCGATTTTCCGTGATATGTGGCACTTGGATTGGTGGAAAAACCACGATGATGCGGACACATATCGCGCCAGTCATATCCATCATGCCATTGATGCGTTTGTGATTGCGTGTATGGGGGCAGGGAATTTACAAAAATTGGCCGAAAATGCCACGCATCTGGAAGATTTTCATGGAAAAACACTGAAAGAAAAACATCGTCAATTGTTTGCGGACATGTATCTGCCGTTCCCGGAATTTGATTACTATGATTTTCGGATGCGGTGCGAAGCATGTGTTATATCCTATCGCCCATCTGTAAAAGAACCGGCCGCATCGGATACTGTTGGATGTCTGCACGAAGATACGGCGTATAAGTTGGAAAAATTCGAAACCGGAACGCGGGCAACGATGTCACGCCGGATTACCTTGCCAACCACGGCGGATGCGCGTGCCAAATTTAAGAAGGATTTTGATTCGCTGAACCCCAAAACATTGGAAATGTTTTTGGCCGAAACCGGGGTGGCAAACGACGCAAATGACATCGCAGACCAGTTCTTGAATTGGTGCCAGATGCGCGGAATTAAAAAAGTACGTATGTTTAAGACGCGGGTGGATACGACGACTTATATCCCGGTGTTTCGCAATCGCGGGGATAAAAATGCGTTTAACCGTGCATGGACCGAATGGTATGCGGCCGCGGGTATCGCGCGGGGGATGACAGAACCAAAGGCTAAAAAAGCCCAGCAGGAAAAGGAAAGGCATTTATTGGCGCTGTATCAAAATGCCGCCGCCCGTGCATACAAGTGGTTTGTCAGTGGAAATAATTTTTGTGCGGATATATTCGAAATTCGTTCTGATGACCGACGCTATCCCGCATTGGCCGGCCAGTGGCAATCTGAAATTATATCCAATTACTGTGCCACATTGAATAATGGCACGCCCATGTGGCGTTGCAAATATGCAACGGCCCGGCGGGTGATGCGGCTCAGAATCAATGATATGGTCATGGCGGAATTTTCGCGGGATAATGTGCCTTTGCTCAAAGGGTTGGAAGACGCGGTGCGTCATCAATTGGCCGTGCAAGACACAGATACAGTAAATATAATTTTCAGGGTAAAGAAAATCAGCAGCAATGGTGCAATATTTTTGCGACCGCATTATATTGCCAAAGAAGATGCTGATACAAAAACATGGCAAGCCAATGCGACATCTTTGCAAAAGTACAAGGCCCGAAAAATACGCGTCAGCCCAACAGGAAAAGTTCTAGAATAATTGTAACTGATTGGGCCGCTGTGCCAGGATGGTTGGGGCATCGGTTTTATCCAGATGGATTATGTCGCCAAACTGGGTGTCTGTAAAAAACAGGATATTGACATCGCCGGTGCACGGATTATTTCGTTTGACGGCGCGGATGTATTTTTGTGAATTTTCGCGTGTTCCGGTAAAGCGCAGGTACACCGAATATTGGGCCATGGAAAATCCCAAATCTTGCAGACAATTGCGAAAACGCGACGCCGCGTGACGTTGTTGCTTGGTTTCGGTGGGCAAATCAAACATAACCATCATCCACATATATCTTAATCCATCAGTTCTGTATGACATTTTCAAAATCCAGATTATTCTTTTTATCGGCCATCGAATTTACGAAATTCCAAATGTCGCGTTGCATGATATTTATCAATGGTGACCCCCCCGTGCGCGTTTTAATATCCATATCCAAAATGGCGGCCAATTCCCGCTTGTCATCTGGTGTAATCGCTTTTGTGGGGTTGTCAATGCCGTCAAATAAATTGTGTACAATCGTGTCAACAATCGGTCGGTATGGCTCCATCAGATCATCGACCAAACACATCGGGTTCAACTGATTGTGGTGTTGAATTCCATAAGATGGATTCAATCCAGATGCGATGACCAATCGGGCAACGGCCCCACGCAGAATTGCGTATCCATAATTCAGGAAACTGTTTATTCCGGGCTGTGTATGAATTCGCAGGAAATTCGGCCCAAACAGGGATTGAAAATACAGACGCGCAGCAACACCTTCGATATTGCTTGTGTCACCGGATTGAACCATGGCTGGCATATGTTTTATATGATTGGGTTTGCCCAGCATGTCCAAAACGCGCGATTGATTGCGGATTTTCTCTTGGACAATGCGTTTCCATAATTGTTTGGCCAGTGGACGGGACGTGTTTATCTGGGATTGCTGGACTGCCATTTGGCGACCTTGGCCAATCAGCGGGGTCATAATTCCAATGGGATGGTAATTGTTGCCGATGATAATCAGTGGAATGCCGTATTCGCATAATCCGGCCATTAAATTTTGTGTATAAATGACCGCACGGCCCGTGGTCATCACGGCGCAAATACTGTCCAGTGGAACTTCGCCCACTAACTCGCCGTGTCCTTTGATACACAGAAATCCACGTCGAATGGACAGTTCGCGATTATCCTGTGAAATTTCAATAATGTTTGTTTGCATATATTTTATGTAATACAAAAATATAGTTTGTCAATAGAGGGCGACGCATAAACGGATTAAAAAAATAAAGTTACCGAATCAGTTTATGAATCAATGTCAGTCATTTTTTATTTCTGTATATATCAAAAAAATCCCGAAAATCCGGGATTTTTTCTATGATGTATTATATCAGATTGGAATTCGGTGTCTAGGTGCAACTCAAACGCATCTTTTCGGGACTGTTCTATTATTATATCAGATTGGAATTCGGTGTCTAGGTGCAACTGGAAGACAACAAAAGTTTTATCCCAGAATATTATATCAGATTGGAATTCGGTGTCTAGGTGCAACGCCAATTCATCATAAGTATAGTCATTTGCATTATATCAGATTGGAATTCGGTGTCTAGGTGCAACCGTTGCGCGTTTCATTCCGTTGTCGTCTGTATTATATCAGATTGGAATTCGGTGTCTAGGTGCAACATTCCGGCAGCACAGGCTTTATTAAAAGAAATTATATCAGATTGGAATTCGGTGTCTAGGTGCAACAGAACCTACTACCGTTATTCATTTGGTTGATTATATCAGATTGGAATTCGGTGTCTAGGTGCAACATTGGCCGAAAGACATGTTTACTATGTCCAATTATATCAGATTGGAATTCGGTGTCTAGGTGCAACATAAAGTCTATGTTCCACCGGAAGAACTGAATTATATCAGATTGGAATTCGGTGTCTAGGTGCAACCGTCTGTGTGATGCCCACATCTTGGGTGGGATTATATCAGATTGGAATTCGGTGTCTAGGTGCAACTGTACCGCTAAAATTCACTGGTGATGGGATATTATATCAGATTGGAATTCGGTGTCTAGGTGCAACTACAATGGTTTCAATTTGTCCCGAATATACATTATATCAGATTGGAATTCGGTGTCTAGGTGCAACGAAATCGTCCACTAGGGTGCGCCAGTTATAATTATATCAGATTGGAATTCCGTATCCAGGGGGATTTTTGTGAATTGTGTGTTGCGGGGATTGACATTTATCTGTGGAATCTTTGCCTGGGATATTTTTGACGTGAATATTTGCTTGAATTTTTGGGGGTGGGCGGGGTATGGTTGGGGTATGGAAAATATCTGTATTGATGCCCATTGTCATTTCAATCGTGATGCGGATTTGGACGCCATTGTCGCGCGCGCACGCGCCGCCGGGGTTATGGGCGGGGTGTGGAATGCGGTTGTCGAACCCGATTGGACGCCAATTGCCAATGCGTCGGCGGCGTGTGATGGCATTTTGGGCGCGATTGGAATTCATCCGATGTATGCGGGGGATGTTCGTGATGGGTGGGACATGCGGCTGATTGATATGTTGGCGGCCCATCCGAATTTGATGGTCGGGGAAATTGGCATGGACAAGAATTATCCACACCCCGATGTCCAGGAACGCGTTTTCATTCGCCAAATTGAAATTGCGGCCGAAATGCGGCGGGTTGTGCATATCCACTTGGTCGGGATGTGGGACCGGTTGTTCCGTATTTTGGATGGGCGGCGTGATAATTTGCCGCCGCGGATTATTCTGCATGCCTTTGGCGGCAGTGCCCAAACCATGGCTGAATTCGACCGGCGGTTTGGGGCTTACTTTTCATTTGGTCCCGGGATTTTCAATCCACGGCGCCGTCGCGCGCATGAATGTGTCGGGCGCGCGCCCGTAAACCGAATCTTGGCCGAAAGCGATGGCGATGATTTGGCCGCGGTTGTGGATGTTGTTCGCCGTATTGGCGAAATACGCGGTCGCGATATGACATCGGTTATTTATACAAACACCCGGGGGGCATTAAACAATGGATAGATTACACAGAATTCGTTTGCTGTTGGGGGACGCGGCGGTTACGCGTCTGCAAAACGCCACCGTGATGGTGGTCGGATGTGGGGCGGTCGGTTCGTTCGCGATTGAAGCATTGGCGCGCAGCGGGGTGGGGCGTCTGATTCTGGTGGATTTTGACCGCGTCGAAGAAAGCAATATCAACCGCCAATTATTTGCATTAACGTCAACTGTTGGCGCGCCCAAGGTGGATGTGGCCGCCGCGCGCGCGCGTGACATTAATCCGGACATTGATGTGGATGTCCGCGCCATGTTTTGGGATGCGGATACGGACCTTGATGTGCGGCCGGATTTCGTTATTGATGCGATTGACACTGTTGCGTCCAAGATTGCACTGATTAAATGGTGCGTGGGCCATGACACGGCATTTGTGTCCAGCATGGGCGCCGCGCGCAAGACCGACATTTCCCGCATTCGCGTATCCCGGATATCCAAAACATCGGTTTGTCCGTTGGCGGCAAAAATCCGTCGGATGGCGCGGGATGCGGGGCTGCCGGATTTTCCGGTTGTGTTTTCCGACGAAGTTGCCGTCGCCGCCACGCCATCGGCGCCCATGGGGTCCATGATTACGGTGACGGGGGCGTTTGGGCTGCATCTGGCGAATGTGGCGATTGGGCATATAATTAATAGTTGAAAACAAAATCCCGATAAATTAAACTGGTACCAGAAACCAAAGGGATTTGGCTTCGGGGGTGTTAGAACCCTTATTTGTTGCGGTGCAGTTTTGCATCGATATCTGAATCTGATGTGATGGTGCATGACTGTGCCGTTATATCCCTGACCTGGGTCGGGGAGCCGTTCGTTATACAACAGGGGTCATCCCAAAGGCAACGGAGTCATTTCAACAAATATGATTTCTAAACTTCCCGACCGCCATCTTGTTTGGCGGTATTTTTTTATGCCTGGCATAGGAAAATATTTCTATACAACAGAAAGGAATGTAAAATGAAAAAATCAAAAATGTTGTTTGTAATGCCTGTTGCGATGTGCTGTGCGGTCAATGCCCACGGCGAACAATCGCAAGATACCGTATCACACAAACCATCGGCATATATTGCATTGCGCGGGGGATATGCGGCATCATCATGGGATGATGCGGGCGTGGACCCGTCGGGTATCGCGGTTGCCGTTGCGGCCGGAATTGAATACAAGATGACCAGTGTCAATCTGCGTGCAGAAGTCGAAGGTGGTTTATCTTTCCTGGGCGATGACAAGGATATCGATTTGTTCCCCATGTCATTTGGATATGTCGAAAACAGCCAAACATTTACATCGGTGCTGGCCAATGGATATGTCGATTTCTTGGCCGATTATAAGATTAAACCGTTTGTCGGTTTTGGGCTGGGGATGATGCGTCTGGACGAAGATGTCGATGCGTTCATGACATCGTATGCGGGCGGTCACACCAGCGATGTTTCCCTGTCCGCGGCAGAAACGGCGTTTGCATACGGTCTGCACGGTGGGATTGGGTTTAATATTTCGCAACATATGTCCGCCGATGTCGGCATGCGGTATTTTATGACCACGTCAGAAAATTCCGTGGATTTATTTGGGGTTAACGTTGGATTGCGTTATACGTTCTGAAACAAACCGCCGTATGGCGGTTTTTGATTTTTTGTGGTTTGACACCCACCCCAAAAATGGTGTAGATTTGATGGTATCAAAAGGGGGGCGAATGAAATATCTGTTTCAGTTTGGGGTGATTATGCTGTTCGTCTTTGTCGGCGAAGTGATGGAATATTTTATCCCGTTGCCCATCGCGGGCAGTATTTATGGATTGGTTCTGCTGTTTATTGCGTTGGTCACGGGGATTGTCAAATTGTCGTGGGTTGCGGATGTGGCCGATTGGTTGCATGGGGTGATGTCGTTGTTCTTTGTCGCGCCGGCCGTCGCAATCATCAGTATTTGGGGCGAAATTGCTGATATCTGGCCGATGTTGGTAATACTGCTGGTGGTGGCGTATTTGGTCACGATGGTGACGACCGGTGTCACCGCCCAGGCATTGATTCCGGATACCAACGCTGCGCACAAATCGGGTCGGGCTCATAAATCAGGGGGGACAAAATAATGGAATTTTTAACGGCGTCGGCGTATTTTGGTGTTGCGTTGACGATTGCGATGTTCGCGTTGGCGGTGATTATTAATCGCAAATGGTCAAATCCATTTACAACACCGCTGTTTCTGGCGACGATGTTTGTTATCGCGGTTTTGTTGATTCTGGACGTGCCGTATGATGTGTATAATAACGGGGCCCAGTATATCACATACTTTCTGGTGCCGGTGACGGTGTGCTTTGCCGTGCCGATGTATCGCCAGTTGCCGTTGTTAAAGCGGCATGGGCCGGCCATATTGCTGTCGATTTTGATTGGGGTGCTGTGTTCGGTATTTTCCGTTGCATTGATTTGCATTATGTTTGGATTGGGTGATGTTGTGGCCAAATCACTGGTGTCGATATCGGTGACGACCGCGATTGCCATCGGCATCACGGAAAAGCTGGGCGGGGTGGTCGCCTTGACGGTGTCGTCGGTGATTGTTACGGGTATTCTGGGCGCATCGGTCAGTGATCTTGTCTGTCGCCGATTGGGGCTGCGCAATGCAATCGCCCGGGGATTGGCCATCGGCAACGCGTCGCATGCGGCCGGCACGACCAAGGCCATGGAAATGGGCCCCGTCGAAGGCGCGATGAGCAGTCTGGCCATCGTGTTGTCGGGTTTGCTGACGGCGGTGATTGCGCCCATGGCGATTTACATTTTGTTTTGATGGGGCTTGCATTTTTCCCCTTTGCCTTGTATCATAAGTTCTGATACCGGGATTATCCGGTTTTGGGGCGTCGAAACCTCTCTATTATGCGTCTGCGCAGACGATAAATGCCTCCTGCTTGTCGGCGGGAGGGCGGGTGAATATCAAATAACCCGCGCTATTTCATAATAGATAGTTTCGAACCTCCTGCCACCTGAATAAATTTCTGGTGGTTTTTTATCAGACATGGGGGTATGAAATGGTTTTACCTGTTATAACACGGGGGCGACGGTATTGGTCGATTTTGGCCACGTTTTGGATTCCGTTTGCCGCATGGCGCCGCGCATGGCGTGGCGTTATTCAGCTGGGGGTACGTCAATACCGTGATGTTCTGCGTTGCGATAACAATCGTCAGTTTGACAGCACACTGGCCATTGCCGCCATTATGAAAAACGAAGGGCTGTATTTAAAAGAATGGCTGGATTTTCATATCTTGGTCGGGGTGGATAAATTTTATCTGTATGATAACGGTTCGGATGACAACAGTCGGGAAATCTTGGCACCATATATCGCGCGCGGCATCGTTGAATATACGTGGTGGCCCGGAAAACAGATGCAAAATGCGGCCTATGTCGATGCGATTAATCGCCATGACCAAGATGTGCGTTGGATGGCCCTGGTCGATTTGGATGAATTTATTGTGCCGGTATATCATAAAACCATTCCCGAATTTTTGTACAGTTTGCCGTCCGGGTTTGCACAATTAATTATGACGTGGGTAATTTACGGTTCTGGGGGACACGTGACACGACCAGACGGACTGGTTATTGAAAATTATAAGTATCACAGTGCAAAATCGTGGGGGGTGAAATCGATTGTTAATCCGCGATTGACCCTGCGCCAGCACAGCGCGCATGTCAACGCCGTTGCCGGTTTTACCATTGATGAAAATGGGCGCCGTTTGGGTCATATTGACCAAACGAATAATCCGCCCACGTGGAATCATATCCGATGTAATCATTATATTACCAAGTCCCAGGAAGAATACCAGGCGCGTTGTGCCCGCAGTGACAGCGGTCGTGGGGCCAATCCCGAATGGATAAAAATATTGAACCAGCGTTTTGCTCAATCGGATTGCAATGATGTCTTTGATAAAATTATGGACCCGTTTATTGAACGGATGAAACAGAATAATGTTGCGGCAGCATGTTCCGGTAATGTGTAAAAATTCCCAGGAAATCCGCGGCTAAGAACGTTTTCCTAAACGCTGTATTCAAATTGAAACGCGGTAAAAAAACAGATATAATGAACCTGTCGTAACTGACACATTAAATCTTAAATAGGAGACAAAAAGATGAGAGAATTAACCCGCTATATCCTGAAACCGTTGACTTTTATCGGCGCCTTGAACTGGGGTCTGATTGGTTTGTTCGGTTTTGACTTGGTCGCGTTTTTGTTTGGCCCGGCCACCGTTGCCAGCCGCATCGTGTACTGCATCATCGGTATCGCTGCGTTGATTTGGTTGATTTGGGCGTTCATCGACCGTCCGGCCGCGCGTAACGCACGATAATATATCGATTATAAAACAGTCCAATGGCCCCCGCATGCGGGGGCTGTTTTTCATTATGCGTGTGAATCTATGCCGCTTGTGCGCGATGGGACATTTTGGTATTCTGCCCGTCGGAGAGAGAAAGACGGGACGTCCACCACGCCCCGTTTTTTTATTGAATCAGCCGGTGTTTTTGGGTACCGTTATTGCATATGAAACAGGAACTGTTTGATTTTCTGAAAACCGATTTGCAATTCGTCAAGGGGGTTGGCCCCGTCGTCGCCGCCCGGTTCGAAGACGTGTTGGGTGGTCGCCGCGTTCTGGATTTTTTATTGCATCGCCCCAGTGGTGTGCGCCGGCGCGATATAACGGATAATGTTGCCGATGTTACCCCGGGTGATATTGTGACGGTGCGTCTGAACGTCCAATCGCACAAGGTGGGCGGAAAATTCCGCGGTCGCCGCGCCCCCAGCCAGGTTGTCTGTACCGATATGGGCGGCAACCGCGTGGTGATACAGTTCTTTAACGTGAATTTTCTGGATTATTGGTTAAAGAAATTGCCCATTGGCGAATACCGCGTCGTCAGTGGCAAATTGGAACGCAGCCCGCGCGGCAATTGGATTATCAATCATCCTGAATTTATCGAAACGGTGGATGGGGCGGACAAAATCCCCGCGGTCCAGGCGATTTACCCCGCCGGCGAAGGGTTGACCCAAAAAACGTTTGCCGCCGTCCGTGACCAGGTATTCCGTGCCCTGGACGAACGGGTGGGGCTGAATGATGCCGATGACCAAACGCGGGAATTTTTTGATGCGCTGCGTCATGTGCATTTCCCGACCGACCCCGCCGATTTGGCGCCCCATGCCCAATACATGGTTAAATTGGCGTATTACGAATTGTTGGCGCATCAATCGGCGATTGCTATCACCCGGCGTGAACGTCGTGATGCACGTCACCGTCGGCCGCATCGCGCCCACAAATACGATTTGATGGACCGGTTTTATCAGATTTTGCCATTTGAATTGACCGGCGCGCAACAACGCACTATTGATGATATCCGCGCGGACATGGCGCGCGACGTGCCGATGATGCGCCTGGTCCAGGGGGATGTGGGCAGTGGGAAAACCATGGTCGCCATGGCCGCCGCCGTCGCCATGGCCGAAACCGGTGCCCAGACGGTTTTAATGGCGCCGACCGATACGTTGGCGCAACAGCATTATGCAAAACTGGCCCCGATGTGCGCCCAGATGGGATTGGTCTGTGACATTCTGACCGGCCGGGACAAGGGGGGCGCGCGGCGCGAAAAACTGGTATCCCTGCGGTCGGGGCGGACGCGGTTGGCCATTGGGACACATGCGCTGTTTTCCGACGATGTTGCGTACAAAGATTTGGGATTGGTCATTGTTGATGAACAGCATCGATTTGGCGTTTCCCAACGCGAAGCCATGCGGGCCAAGGGGACAAACCCGGATTTATTGGCGCTGTCGGCGACACCGATTCCGCGCACACTGTCCATGACGATTTACGGCGACATGGATGTTTCCGTGATTAATGAAAAACCCGCGGGCCGATTGCCCATTAAAACGACCAAGCTGCCGTTGTCGCGCATTGACGCATTGGTCGGGCGTGTGGCGGCCCAGATTGATGCCGGTGCCAAGGTATTCTGGGTCACCCCACTGGTTGCGGAAACGGCGGAATCTGACATGACCGCGGCCCAGGCGCGATTTGATGATTTAAAGAAATTTTGGCCGAACATCGGTCTGGTCCATGGTCAAATGGACAAGAAGCAGCGCGACGCCGTCATGGCCGAATTTGCCGACGATAATTCCGACATGCCGCTGTTGGTTGCAACGACCGTGATAGAAGTCGGCATCGACGTCCCCCGTGCGACGATTATTGTTATTGAAAATGCGGAACGATTTGGGCTGGCGGCGTTGCATCAGTTGCGCGGCCGCGTCGGTCGTGGGGCGTTGCAATCGTATTGTGTTTTGTTGCATGGAAATTACCTGGGCGAAGATGGAATGCGGCGTCTGGACGTGCTGTGTGAAACGGACGATGGGTTTGTCATCGCCGAACAAGATTTGATGATGCGCGGCACCGGCGAATTGCTGGGCACACGGCAAAGCGGTTGGGTCCAATATCATTTTGTGGATTACCGGGAACATCGTGATTTGTTCAAATTGGCGTCGCGTGCGGCGATGGAAATGAACGGGCCGACCCAGTTTATTTTGGATTTGATGTTTATCTTTGACCGGCGATTGGCGGTGGGGGCATGATGAACGTGGTGCGACGCATCTTGGCCGTTATTGTGGGGGCGTGGTTTTGCACCGGGGTATATGGCGCCGCGATTATCAATGATACGGAAATTGAACGCCATTTGACCGAATTGGTAGAACCATTGGCGGATGCGGCGGGGATTGCGGCGGGGCGCTTGAAAATCAATGTGGTGCACAGCGATGATTTCAACGCATTCGTCAGTGGTGGCGAAGAAGTTTATATTTATACCGGTTTGCTGACCCAAATTAAAACGCCCGACGCGTTACAGGCCGTTGTTGCCCACGAATTGGGGCATACGCTGGGCGGGCATATGGCGCAAATGTCGGCGCGTATGAACGCAGAACTAAAACGCACCGCCATTGTCCAGGCATTGGGGGTGGGGCTGATGGTGGCGGGCGGGAACCCGTCGCTGGGGATGGGGGTGTTGGCGGGAACCGCGGGAATGACAACGCAATCAATGCTGGCATTTTCCCGGGACGAAGAACGCATGGCGGACAATCTGGGGCTGGATTTAATGATGCGCGCCGGCCAAAATCCGAACGGGTTTGTTGATGTCTTTGAACAAATGCGCGATATCACGGGCGCCGCCGAAGAAAAAATTAACCCCAATCGCGTCAACCACCCTTTGACAACCGAACGGTTGAAAAACGTTCGTGATTATATCGCGGCCCGACCGTCTGATTACAAATCAGATGCCCGCCGGGATGCCAATCGCCGTGCGCAATACGAATTGGTCCGGGCCAAACTGGTCGGGTATTTGTATCCGGGTGACCGGGTGCGGACGCTGTATCCCGCAACGGACAAATCCGATGCGGCGCTGTACGCGCGGGCAATCGCAAATATGCGCGCGGGGAATTTGGCGGGGGCAAAAACCGGGACGCAAACCCTGATATCGCGCCATGGGCAGAATCCGTATTTCTATGAATTACTGGGGGATATTGAATACCAATACGGCCATTATGATGACAGTGTGGCCGCATACGACAAATCGTTGACGTTGGCGGGGGGCGCCCCCCAGATTCAGACGGCGCTGGCGCTGGTGCTGTCTGAACGGGACAAACCCGGTGACCGCGACCGTGCAATTGAATTGTGCCGGCGGGCGTTACTTGCCGAACCGGCGGCGTTGACATACTGGGTTTTGGCCCGCGCGTGGGGCGACGGGGACGGGCGGGCCGACTGGGCCATGGCGGAATATTACAATATGACCGGCGACCAGAAAAAGACGCATCAATATGCAACGCGTGCACGCAAACGTTTGGATAAATCTGCACCCGAATACATAAAATCCACAGAATTATTGCGCAAAGATTAAAAGGATTGGCATATGACGGCCCCGTTCAAAGAAGATAAAAAAATTGAAATTCTGACCTATGCCCGCGACCATGGGGTGGTGGCGGCATCGCGTCACTTTGGCGTGTCACGCAACGCGTTGGGATTGTGGAACCGGCGCCTGAAAATATACACGCCCCAGACGGCGGAATACACCCCGGGGCAACGCGCGAAAATTTTGGCCTTTGTCCGGGATAATGGCGTTCGGGCAACAACGAAAAAATTTGGTGTGTCGGCGGCCATCATTAAACTGTGGAACCAAGATGCGCATGTCTATGCCCCAAAGGTGCCGTCGTTCACATCCGCGCAAAAGATGGCAATACTGGAATATGCGCGCGATTTTGGGCCGATGGCGGCCGCCAACCAGTTTGGTGTGAACCCCAGTACGATTATCCGTTGGAATAAAAAGTATCATGTTTATTCCCCGTTGCGCGAATACGGTCACGATGACATTGTCGCCATTTTGATGCATGCCCGTGACCACGGCGTGGCGGACGCATCCCGGCATTTCAATGTGCCACAATACACCATTGGCCGATGGAATAAACAGTATCAAATTTATGAAGGTCGCACGGCGCCCCAATACACCGCGTTCACCCCGGCCCAGCAACGGGAAATTTTGCGTGACGCGCGTGGGGTCTATGACGAATTGCCAGCGCACAGCCGCACCGCACGCGTTGCATTTATGACAATTGCGCCCAAATATGAACTGACGTGCGATCAACTGTATATCTGGAATCGAAAATTTCATATTGTCCCCGTGCGCCCCGTTCGTAAACCCGAAATGTCCCAGGGGGAAATTGACGCGGTCCAAACCGCATTGAACGGGTCCCGGGGGCGCGTTGCCGCCACATCGCGCAAAACCGGGTACAGCGAACCCCGCATTACAAAGTTAAAAAATAACAAGCGTGTATCATTTAACCTGGCCGCGAAACAGGTTCAGGGTCGCGCCCCCGTCGGCACGAAAAAGGCACGTCTGTTGGGGCAGATTATTGGCGCCCTGCAACGCGTGAAAGAATAAAAGGGGGCGTCCGCCCGCGAATCTTTCCCCAGGGTTACATACCTGTATCATGCGGATGCCCAGATGGCCTAGACTGGTTTGGCAACAGGGGGGCATCAATGGTAAAACGCGCACAGAAAAAAACAACCGGTGACGTCACCATATATCCGGTCAGTTTAAAAACCAGTATCGAAATTCCATTCCCGGATACATCAATCCAGGCCGGTTTCCCCAGCCCCGCCGATGACTATATCGCGGCGCCAATCGATTTAAACCGTGAATTAATCGCGCATCCCGCGTCAACTTTTTTGGGGCGCATCCGTGGCGACAGCATGATTGATGCGGGGATTTATGATGGGGACTTGGTCGTGGTGGACAAATCGCTGAACCCGAAAACGGGCCAGATTGCCGTGTGCTTTGTCAATGGGGAATTTACGGTTAAATATATCAAGATTCAGAAAAAAACCATCCTGTTGATTCCGGCAAACAAAGAATTCACCCCAATCCGCGTTACCCCCGATAATGATTTTGTCATTTGGGGCGTGGTGACATATTCCATCCGCCGTCATACCCAGGGATAAACGTGATGTTCGGATTGTTGGATTGTAATAATTTTTATGCCAGTTGCGAATGCGTCTTTGACCCGGCGCTGTGGGGGCGGGCGGTGGTCGTGTTGTCCAATAATGACGGGTGCGTTATCGCCCGGTCGCCCGCCGCGCGTGCCATGGGGATAAAAATGGGCACGCCCGCGTTCCAATTGCGGAAATTAATCGATGCAGGCACGGTTGTGGCACGGTCATCGAATTACACGCTGTATGGGGATATGTCGGCGCGGGTGATGCGATTGCTGGCGGAAATTGTGCCGGATGTTGAAATCTATTCGATTGACGAAGCCTTTTTTAAAATCCCCGATAATGCGAATTACGCCGAATTGGGGGCAAACATCGCGCGGTATGTCACGCAATCGACCGGCGTGCCGGTGTCGGTCGGAATTGGTCCCACAAAAACATTGGCCAAGGTGGCCAACCACGCCGCCAAAAAATATCCCGGATATAAACGCGTCTGTGTCATTGACAACGATGAAAAGCGTCGGCGTGCGCTGGAACTGACCCCGGTGGACGATGTGTGGGGAATTGGGCGGCGCCACGGGGCGCGCTTAAACACAATGGGGGTGTTCACCGCGGCGGATTTTGCACGCTTGCCCCGGGCCCGGGTCCAAAAATTAATGACGGTAACCGGTCTGCGCACATGGTGCGAATTAAATGGCACGGCCTGTATCCAATTGGAAATGCACCCCGCGGACAAGCAGCAGATTTGCACATCACGCAGCTTTGCCGTGATGCAGACGGAACTGGCGGATTTGGAATCGGCGGTCGCAACGTTTGCCGCGCGGTGTGGGGCCAAATTGCGCGCGGGACAATTGGTCGCGGGGTCAGTGATGACATTTTTGACCACAAATCGTTTTCGGCCCGATTTGCCGCAATGCGTTTTGACACGCGTTTTGCCGATGCCGTTTGTCACAAACGATACGCGCGTAATTGTGTCGGTGGCACTGGATGCACTGGGGCAGATATATCGAACCGGCTTTCAGTATAAAAAGGCCGGGGTCATCGTCAACGACATCACGCCCGCCCGCAATCGCCCGATGGATTTGTTCGGCGCCCATGACACGGCCGCGTCGGATAATCTGATGGCGGCGATAGATGCAATCAATACCCGTTTTGGCAAAAACACAGTCCGTTTAACCGCGGAAATTGGCAACCAGACATGGCGCCCGATGCACAACATGTTGTCCCCGAATTACACAACCGACATCAACGACATCATCGAAATACATTGTAAATAAAATCCCCCTGAAATTTGCAAATACTTTTTAACTTGAATTCATTCATATATTATCGTTAAATGATAATGATTGAGGGAACAGATGAAAAAATTTCTGGCTTTGTTTTTAATGTGCATGACCGCCACGGGGGCCATGGCGAATGAATATATCGATTATGATGTGACTGTGTATCCAGAATGCCCGGTCTGTGATTGCGGGTCGCCCACGCGCGACAATTACACCGGCGTGCGTGTCTATAAAAACGAACATGCCGCGTATTCATATAACCTGTCCAATGGGCACAAGGAAAAGTACAAGAAAGATAATTTCGGTTTCGGTACCACGGTTGGCAATAATTTAACCAATTTTCTGCGGGTGGAATACGAAACAATGTACATGGGGGCCCAGTACACCAAATACGATACCAATTTTGAATATGATATTTGGGCGAATATGCTGAATGCCTATCTGTTATGGGATTTTGACAATGCGGTGGCGCCGTATGCGGCGGCCGGATTGGGTTTAACCGGGATTTGGGGCGAAATTGACGGGGATTTGGATAATGCCTTTGATTTGTCGTACCAGGTGATGGTCGGTGTGTTGTTTCACCTGAATTCGCGTATTGATTTGGATGTTGGGTTTAAATACATCAATTTTGGTCGTGTGGAACATGCCCGCGGCGTGTCCAAGGTTGATGCCACGCAATTATACCTGGGGCTGGCGTACAGATTTGGTTTGTAATAAACCGCAATACAAAAACCGGCCGCCATTAGGCGCGGCCGGTTTTAAATTATTTGACTTCTTCGCATGTGATATATCGCGCAAAGTTTTCGTTCGTGGGAATCCCCAGGGCGTATTTCCCATACTTTCGATTGCCGATTTGGAAATTATACCATGGGTCGTGTCGGTAAAATGAAACCGGCGCATCATATTCTTGGATTAAATCGTATGTTTGGCCATCGATGGTTAATGTGGCACCATCGGCCAACAGATTAACTGTTACGTCGTATTGGGGGCGAACGCTGGGGGCTGTTTCTGATGGGGTTGTTTTGCACACCAGATGCAGTGTTTTGGTTTCCTGCTGCTTGCATGCGGACAGCGTCGCCAACATTGCCAAGGCCACGAATAATTTGTACATCCTGATTCTCCTTTGGTTAACTGTAACGGATTATAGCATATGACGTATAATTATTGAAGCGGTCAGTCGTCGCCGCGCCCGGGAAATATTCGCGGATGTTGCCAAACTGTGCAGTCGGCACGCCGAATGGGCACAACAAAAAAACCGCCGTGGGGGGACGGTTTGTAAATCTTGGCTCGGCTCAGCTTGCAGTTATCGAGCAAAAAATCCAAATGAATTTCTTGAATGTGCAAGACAAATCAGTTTGTTAAAGAAGCAATTGTGTGCTTGAATTCCATATAGGAGCGAATTACAATGTCAGAAAAGGATGAAAAATGGAAGGAATTCTTACTGGTAGTATCTTTGTTGCTTTAATTATTGGTGGCTTGATAGGTTATAGTATCGGAAATGACAAGGCTGAACGAGAGAGAAAGGAACGAGATAACTTGTTTTCTGTATTGATTGATGCAGCACTTCATCCACATCCTGTAAGTATGTTTAAAAGTTGGTGGAGCATAGTAAGACGTATTGAAAGTGATATTGATACGACGATATATAAGGATAATGAATTAAGACAGGTGTTTAAAAATTGCCAGTTAATAAAACACTATAAGAAGAATGCAGAAGAATATATAGATGCTATTGCAGAGGCGATTAATGAATACGAACAAAAAAGACATTCCATAAAATTTCCAAAAAGCGAACTTGAATTTAGAAAATTGCAAGAACAAAAAACAGTTCATAATGAGGAAAATGCCTTAATATAAGGACATAAATACGACAATTATATTCAATAACTGTAAAGTTTGTCGAGAAAATTGCCAACTTGCATTTTATATTAATTTTGTTCTACAATGAATCAGATATGCTAGATGGAATAAAAAATTTTTCTCAAAAAATCAAGATTGGCGCATTATGTTTTTTGCGATGGTTGTGCAGATTGTTTTTTACAGTTTGTATATTCATATTACCATATGTTAATAGCAGACGCAGTATTTGGCATACATTTTGGTTCGTGACAGGGAGTATATATCTTTATATGCATTGGTCCGAGGCAATGACTTTTATACCATTTAATGGTCATTCATTAATTTTTATTGTTTGGTTAATTATGATTTTCAAGCCATTTGTAAAAACAGTCAATTGTAAACTTGGAGGGATAGAGTTTGCGAACGATAAACTATCTGACTCAAAGCAAAATTACGAAAAAATTCTTAAAGAAAAACGGGCACAAATGAGCCAAAAGGTATAATGGAGAGATTAATGGCGATAAAACCTATGTTTGATTTTGGGGACATGAAACAGGCTGCTAAAAGTGGATTGTTTGATGTTTTATGTGAAGGCATTAATTTGATGTCCAGTGATTTTCTTGATACAGAACTTTTGGAGTCTTGGAAGAAATATGCTAATTCTGCATTAGAAATTGTTGATACTGCCTATCGAACGACATATTTAAATGAATTTCTTATAACAGAAAATTCATTTTACGAAACATCTTTTTATCCATATGTTTTTAACCATCAGCCATCATTTCAAGACTCGTGGAACTTTTCATCAAGCCAAATCAATCCGTATTTAACACAAGATAAAAAATCGTGTAAACAAAGATTACAACGATGGCTTATTATGTTGGTGGATATATTAAAAAAGCTTCCATAGACAATAAGTAATGGAAAAATTTGAGTTGAACTCAAACGCGTGGAAAGGGTTTGTAATCCAACCTTTTTTTATTTGGATTGTTCGATAATGGCCAAAAAATCGCGATTTTAATTCAGAAATTATCGAACCGGGTGTGGGCCAGCCGCACCATAACAAAAACCGCCGTGGGGCGGTTTGTAAATCTTGGCTCGGGCAGCTGGACTCGAACCAGCGACATACGGATTAACAGTCCGTTGTTCTACCGACTGAACTATGCCCGAATTGCTCGCATATATTATACTGGATTTTTCCCCATTTCAAGTCTTTTTTTTAATTATTGCGATGTTTTTATTTTAGTGCTATATTTTTTAACGTCCAATATCACTTAAAAGGATAAAATATGTTATTAAAAGGAAAAAAGATTTTAATTACAGGCGTGGCCAACGATTGGTCTATGGCCTGGGCCATTGCAAAGCGCGCCCACGAAGAAGGCGCCGAAATCGCAATGCCGTACGCGATGCCCGCCCTGGAAAAGCGTGTGCGCCCGCTGGCGGAATCCATCGGTGCAAAATTCGTTCAGGAATGCAATGTGCAGAACGACGAACAGATGGATGCTTTGTTTGCCGCCATTGAAAAAGAATGGGGCCATCTGGACGGCATGCTGCACGCGATTGCGTTTTCGGATAAAAATGAATTGTCCGGCCGTTATGCCGACACTTCGCGCGATAATTTCAAGAATACCATGGACATTTCTGTGTATTCGTTGGTCGATTTGACACGCCGCGCATCCAAATTGATGAAAGACGGCGGCAGCATTGTTACACTGACATATTTCGGCGGGGAAAAATCCGTACCGAATTACAACGTGATGGGTGTTGCGAAATCCGCCCTGGATAGCAGTGTGCGTTATCTGGCATCTGACCTGGGCCGTGACGGTATTCGCGTTAACGCCATCAGCGCGGGGCCGATTATGACATTGGCGTCGTCGGGCGTTGGTGGGTTCAAGGCGATGTTGCGCCTGAACGCGGACCAGACACCGTTGCGTCGTAACATGACGTTGGACGACGTGTCGGGCGCGGCGCTGTATTTGTTCAGCAATTTGTCGTCGGCGGTCACGGGCGAAGTTCATCACGTCGATTGTGGCTATTCGACCACCGGCATGATGCCCAACGATTTAAAAGACATCGTTCTGAAAGGGTTGGAAGAAAAATAAGCTTTTTACCCATAAACGCGCAAAATCCCGGCATGTCCGGGATTTTGTTTTGGATAAAGCCCGGAATGTAAAATCGCCCCAAGGCGCAGTTAGGAAAATTTGCTTACTAAAATGGCTTGAATTTTTTCTGGGAATACAATCATAATGCGATGTGCTGTCTGTGTTTGAATGTAGAATAAAAACAGGAGAGAAGAATGAGTAACAAAGCATTATGGAATGCGATTGATGCGTTGGCCCGACAATTGAATATGTCTTGTTCACGATTGGCCGTAATCAGCGGGTTAAATGCCACTACGTTTAACAAAAGCAAACGAACCACACGTTACGGCAAACCACGATATTTGTCCATGGGCACAATTCAAAAAGTTTTAGATGCCACCGGTACCACCATGGAAGAATTTTCCGTCCTGATGGCCCAAGTACAGACTGATGATACCACCGATGATACATAAATCCCGCATTGCGCGGGATTTTCATAGGATAGATTGTCAAATATCGATATTTCCATTGCGTGATTTTTTTTGATTTTCTATAATCACCACATGTCAAAAATACCAGATTTATTTATCCGTGCAGAACATGCCGATTTGTTAAAAAAATTATCCGAATGGGATATTGCATATCACCAAAACGATGCGCCGGTCGTTGATGATGCGACGTATGATGCGGCGAAATCGCGCGCGCTGGCGTTGGAATCGGAATATCCCGAATTGGCGGTGGGCGGTGCGTCAACGCGGGTTGGGGCGGCCGTGTCGGATAAATTCAATTCGGTCCAGCACAGTGTGCCCATGCTGTCGATTTCCGATGTCTTTGACGAGAAAGAGGTTGCCGATTGGTTCGATAAATTGGCGGATTCGGATATTTTTATAGAATTAAAGGTTGACGGTGTTTCTTATTCTGCCCGATACGAAGACGGCGTTTTGGTACGGGGACTGACCCGCGGCAGTGGCACGATTGGCGAAGATATCACGGCGAACCTGCGAACGATTGCGGATATCCCCCAGAAATTAACGGGCGATTTTCCACGTGTGGTGGAAGTGCGGGGCGAAGTCTATATGCGGCGTGCGGATTTTCTGGCGCTGAATGCGGCGGCGGAATTAAAAGGGGACAAGGTTTTTGCCAACCCCCGCAATGCGGCCGCAGGCAGTTTGCGTCAATTAAACCCGGCGGTTACGGCCACGCGGCGTTTGTCGGCGTTTGCGTACACATATGGTGAATTGTCGTCGCGTGACTGGGAAACGCAAAGCCAGTATTTCGACCGTCTGGAATCGTGGGGATTTAAAACCACGCGCCCCTGGGCCCGGCGCGTGCATAACATGGATGAAATCCAGGCGGCGTATAACGATATCATGATGATTCGCGCCGACATTCCGTTTGATATCGACGGTCTGGTGTTAAAGGTGAATAATGTCGCTTTACAAGAAAAAATGGGTGCCCGTGCCAACAGCCCCCGATGGGAGGTCGCGTATAAATTCCCGGCGGCGCGTGCGATAACGACACTGAATGATATCACGATTCAGGTGGGGCGCACGGGCGTTTTAACCCCGGTTGCCGAATTGGAACCGATTAATATTGGCGGTGTTGTTGTGTCGCGCGCGACATTGCACAACGCGGACGAAATTGCGCGCAAGGGGGTGCGGATTTCCGACCGCGTCATTGTTCAGCGGGCCGGCGACGTTATCCCCCAAATTGTGGGTGTTGCGGAAACGGCGCCCGATGCGCGTTCATTTGAATTTCCCGAAACGTGCCCCGTTTGCGGCGGCGCCGTTATCCAAGAATCCGGCCAGGTTGCCCGTCGTTGCGTGAACACATTGGGATGCCCGGCCCAGCGGATTGGCGCGCTGGAACACTTTGTTTCGCGCAAGGGGTTTGATATCGATGGTCTGGGGACGCGTCAATTGGAATTGTTCATCGCGCGTGGATGGCTGAAATCGCCGGCCGATATTTTCCGACTGATTGAAAATCATGGTGATGAAATCCGACAGATGGATGGGTTCGGGGACAAATCCGTGTCGAATTTAAATGCGGCCATCAATCGGGCGCGCGATATTGAATTACAGCGGTTTTTGTTCGCCATCGGCATCCCAGAAGTTGGCGAAGTCACCGCCAAAATATTGGCCCGGGCGTTTGGAAATCTGGATGCGGTGCGCGCCGCGCCCGCCTGGAAATTGAAACAGGTTGACGGCATTGGCGACGTTATGGCGGACGAAATAGTATCGTTTTTTGCCGACCCCCACAATGTGGCGGCATTGGATGATTTATTGAATTTTGTGACCGTACGTGATGTCGCGGTTGTGACACCGGTTTTGGATGGGCCATTGGTCGGCAAACGCGTGGTGTTGACCGGGACATTGGCCAATCATACGCGCGACGCGGCGCGGGAAATTTTGGAACGTATGGGCGCCCGTGTCCAGGGCAGTGTTTCGGCAAAAACCGACATTGTCATCGCGGGGACGGATGCCGGCAGCAAATTGGCCAGGGCAACCGAACTGGGCATTGCCATCTGGGACGAAGCGGAATTTGAACGCAACGTCGCGGACGCAGAATAAAAATGTGGTAAATTTTTTATAATTGTGACATAATTACAGCAGCATCGGGAATTCCGATGTCGGGGCGTCGAAACCCTTCTGTAAACGTCGGCGGACGTAAAGCGACCCTGTCTTTATGCGGGCAGGGGGAGTGTGTTATATATTGAAAGCACACTGCTATTTTTTACAGATAGTTTCGAACCTCCTGCCACCTGAATTTTGGTGGCTTTTTCATTCGTTGAAGAAAAAAGGAGTGTTTGAATGAAATTATATGCTGCGGTTATTGCTGCGGGGATGAATCTGATGTTGGTGCGCGGCGCGCATGCACTGGTGTGTTCATGGGAACATTGCACGGATGACGGCCAGATGCCCATTATATTTGGATGTTCCGATGGAACGACATTGGGGTGCATGAACGGGGAACGGGTGACCACATGTCGCACATGTCGCACCGGTTTTACTTTGGTTGAAAAAACGGGGTATGACAGCAAAACCGGATGCAGTTATGAATACAGCGTTTGTGAAAAATCCTGTACCGGGTGCAGCAATTGTGTCAGTGACGCCACTTGGTCGGCGGGGGGTGCGGGATATGAACGGCGGGCCATGCGGCGGTGTGATTGCAATACATGCAAAACATCGTGGGAATACAGATGCGCGGCCGGTTATTGGGGCACGACCACCAACGGCACGTCGGGATGTACGCAGTGTTCGCCCGCCCATAATATGAATGCCACGTCCGCCCCCGGGGCCACCGCGATTACATCATGTTATCTGGCGGCCGGGAACAATGGGGCAGATTCCGCGGGCAGTTTCACGTTCACCCAGGATTGCTATTATATTCAATAGTTTTATGGATCGCCGTGTTATTCCACATAATGGCAATTGGCCATGTATGTATATGAACCCGACCCATCGCTGCCGGTGGTGCCCGACGGGACATAGCATGATGTGCGCCCGCCGGTGTTGGTGTCCGTTGTTGTGCCGTATCCATCGCTGGATGACGGGCACCGGACACAATTTCCGGACGACAGATAATACCCCGGCTTGCACGCGTAATATGTGGTGCCGGCCGTTGTGCATGCCCCGTACGCCGCACCGCTGATACATGCCATGATGGCACAGAATACAAATTTCTTCATTTCCAGTACCCCCGTTATAAAAGCTTGCAGTTTGGAATCGGGTTTCCGCATTGGGCTTTGTAGCATTGGACAAAGCCGCCCGCCGTTCCGGCGCATGTGCCGTATGTGGTTTCGGTGTATCCGATGCTGTCCGATGAACGGGTTGCGTCCCGGTAACATTGGCTGCCGCGGGCATCCCATCCGTCGGGGCACGTGTATTGTGTTTCGGATGTCCCGGTCGGACAACAGTTGCAATTGTTGCCCGCGGATTGCCGGCATTGAATCATGCTTTGGCATGCGGCCATGCCGTGGGGTAATGTCGCCGCCCAAATGGGTATGGCCACCAGGGCGACTGTTAAATGTTGCTTCATATGAAAACCTCCTGTGGTACAAAGCAAAAACCACCAACAAATTGGTGGTCAGGAGGCTCATAACAATTTTTAGGAATTGCGTTGCGTATTTGATATTCCACAACCCTCCTGACCGGAAAATCAGGAGTTTTATTTTCGTCTGCATCATAAAATGGGTGCGCGTGGCCCGCCATTTGAATGAATTCCGACGCCTAAATCAGAGGTTATGAGGCCCCGCCCAAACAACACGTTCGGGCATCAATATTATATGGGATAAACCGCATAAAGTAAAGAAGTATTAAAAAATCCCCATTGCGGGGATTTTTATAAACGTACGCCGTATTTGCCGCGATTGATGGGCCGGTACGACAACGCTTCGGCCAGGTCGGCCATTTCAATATCCGCCGCCCCGCGCAGGTCCGCAATCGTGCGCGCAATACGCTTTATCCGGTTGTAACCGCGGGCCGACATGCCCATCTTTTCCGCGGCGGTGTTCAAAAACTGGGTCAATTCGGGCGATAATTTTACCGCCGCATCCAATGCCGCACCATCCAGTTGCGCGTTCACGCATCCCTGGCGCGTGATTTGGATTTGACGCGCGGCCACAACGCGGGCGCGGACGGTTGCGCTGGATTCGGCGGGCGTGTCGTCCACCCGGTCCATTTCCCATGGGTTGACCGCATCCACGTCAACGTGCAAATCAATGCGGTCCAACAATGGTCCCGATATTTTATTCTGGTACGCTTCCGCGCAACGCGGCGCACGCGAACAAGACATGTTGGGATTGCCCAAATGCCCGCACGGACATGGGTTCATGGCCGCAATTAATTGAAATCGTGCTGGATACGTGGCGTTACGCCGCGCCCGCGAAATCATGATTTTACCCGATTCCATTGGCTGGCGCAGGATTTCCAACGTCGTGCGGCTGAATTCCGGTAATTCGTCCAGGAACAACACGCCATTGTGCGCCAACGATATTTCACCGGGTCTGGCATCCGACCCGCCACCCGCCAGGGCCACCGCACTGGACGTGTGATGAACACTGCGAAACGGGCGCGCGGCGATTAAAGATTGGCTGTCCAATTGCCCGGCGATGGAATAAATGATGGATGATTCCAAAATTTCGTCCGCCGTCATTTCCGGCATAATTGTCGGCAACCGCGACGCCAGCATGGTTTTACCCGACCCGGGCGGCCCCACCATCAGCATGGCGTGACCACCCGCGGCCGCGATTTCCAGTGCGCGTTTCGCGGCGTGTTGACCGCGTACCTCTGCCAGGTCGATGTTCGAATTGGACGCCGCGGGCGCGGGACCGGCCATCGGCGGGATGGGCAGAATCTGCGTCCCCTTGAAATGATTAATCAGGTCCAAGACATGCGCCGCGGCCACAATGTTGGTGTGACCGGCCCAGCGTGCTTCGCACCCCTGGGACGCGGGGCAGATAATGCCGTATCCGTTCGCGCCGGCCCAAACACTGGCGGGCAAGACGCCGCCGGCCTTTACAATTGCGCCGTTCAGACCAACTTCGCCCAGGATGATGTATTTCCCGATTTCTTCTTCGGGCAATACCCCCAGTGCGCATAAAATCCCGCACAATATCGGCAAATCAAAATGTGACCCGGATTTTTCAACATCGGCCGGCGATAAATTTACCGTCAACCGTTTCGGCGGCAGTGACAGGTTCAGCGCCGCCAACACATTGCGAATGCGTTCGGCGGATTCTTTTACCGCGCGGTCGGCCAAACCGATGATGTTAAATTCAGGCTTCGACAGGCCACTGGACAATTGCACCTGGACATCAATATGCGTGCTGTCCATGCCGTTAAATATGATGGAATTCAAAGAAATCATATGCGTATATTATAGCTTGCGCAAATTCATTTCAAGTTTTAATATATCCGTCAAAGAAAGGATGAATTTTATGCCGGCAAAAAACAGAAATACAGCACGCGAATGGTTTAATACTTTGTTTTATGGGGCGCTGATTGCCATCGCGTTCCGCAGTATTTTAATCGAACCGTTCAATATCCCGTCCGGGTCCATGATTCCGACACTGCATATCGGGGACCATATCTTTGTCGAAAAATGGGCGTATGGGTATTCACGTTATTCTTTTCCGTTTGGGTCGTGGCATTTGTGGAACGGGCGGTTTTTGGCGTCTGAACCGGATGTGGGGGATGTTGTGGTGTTCCGCAATCCGGTCGATGAACGTCTGGATTATGTCAAGCGTTTGATTGGTCGCCCCGGTGACACCATCCAGATGATTAACGGTCGGCTGCACATTAACGGGCAACAGGTTGCGCGTTCCGACCCGCGGCCGTATATTGTTGCGACATTGCCGAAATCACTGCGCAGTGTGGGGTATTACCGCGACAATATTTCGATAAAGGGGAACAAGATTTGGATGGACAACGCCCCAGTAGATTTTAATTATACCATTGAATACAAAGACAACCGTTTCTGCAACATGTACCCGACCGAATGCGGCGTGTTCCAGGTGACAGAATATACCGAAACGTTACCCAATGGCGTATCGCACAGCATTATCGAATATTCCGACAACGCGATGTACGACAACACGCCCGCGTTCACGGTTCCCGACGGCCATTACTTCTTTATGGGGGACAACCGCGACAACAGTGGCGACAGCCGCGGCCCGGTTGGTTTTGTGCCGCGCGACAATCTGCTGGGCAAGGTATGGTTTGTCTGGTATTCACATAACTATCATTCGCCGATGCTGGCCATCTGGAATTGGGGGAACAAGATGCGCTGGGACCGGTTTGGCATGGGGATTAATTAAGTGTTAAAACTGAATTACACATTTACGGACGCGTCGTTGCTGGATTTGGCATTGACGCAAAGTGGCGCAAACGCCGCCCAGAATAACGAACGCCTGGAATTCATTGGGGACCGGGTGTTGGGCTTGACGGTGGCAACAATGCTGTACCGGATGTTCCCATCTGAAACAGAAGGGGAACTGGCCCGGCGTCACGCGGTGCTGGTATCGACCGACACGTTGGCGCATGTCGCGGGCCAGTTGGGGCTGGACACATGCGTGCGTCACGGCCATATGACCGGCGGCCGGATTCAGCATATCTTGGCCGACGCAATGGAAGCGGTTTTTGGCGCCATTTATCTGGACGGCGGTTTTGATGCGGCCGCCGCCGTTATCACGGATTTGTGGCGCGATTTGGCCGCCGCCGACACCGTCGCCCCAAAAGACCCCAAGACCCGCCTGCAAGAATACGTGCAAAAGCATTCCGGCGGCGCATTGCCGACGTATGAATACTTGGAACCGTCGGGCGCATCGCACAGCCCGGTGTTCCGCGTATCGGTCACTGCCATGGGCCACACTGCGACGGGCACCGGCGCATCGAAAAAGGCCGCCAGCATTGCCGCCGCGGACGCGATGTTGAAAATCCTTGCAATTTAGGGGCAGGATGGCTAGAATTCGCACATAAGAAATTTAAGGATAAAGAATGTTTTCGATTTTATTGGTTTGCTTGATTGTTGTATCCGTGTTTATGACGGGCCTGATTTTATTACAGAAATCCGAAGGCAGCGGCATGTCCGGTTCATCGGCGGCGTCGATGTTTGGCGGTGCGCTGACGGGGGCGGCGGCCGGGAATTTCCTGACCAAGGCGACGGCATGGCTGGCGACAATTTTCTTTGTTCTGTGCGCGGCGTTGGCATTGGTTGCGTCGAAATCCGACATGGCCACCCGCCAAAGCGATTTGCGCCAGGAAATCATTATGCAGGAAAATGCGGCACCAACCCCCGCCGTTCCGGAAAATTAAGATACCAATCCCGCCACGGCGGGATTTTTTGTTTCGTCACCATTGTCATTTCCTGGATTGCCACGCGGCGTCCGTCTTCGCTACGCTACGTTGCGACTTGCTCGCAATGACAAGGGTGTTTAACAGCCAGGCCCATTATCTTCTTTGTCATTGCGAGCCACCGGCGAAGCAATCCAGTGAATAATGCGCGCTGTCACTTTCCTGGATTGCCACGCGGCGTCCGTCTTCGCTACGCTGCGTCGCGACTTGCTCGCAATGACAACGCGCCACGTCAACACGCGACGCGGCCACGCTTGATAATCAACATCGCAAACGCACCATGGAAAACGCGGCGCAGGGTACCTTCTGCGAACAAATCGCGGCCACGTTCACATTTCAGATAATCTTTCTTGGTCATTTTCAATAATGCCGCCGCGTCACCGGCACTGATTTTCAAATGTTGTCGCGCACAGCGCATGATATTGCCGTAATACTGGGCATCGATTAATATTTTTGACATAGTTTAAACTCCTTTTACGTTATAAAAAACACCGCCCGACAACATTGTGGGCGGTTGGAGGTTAGAAACTATTCACATGGATAGCGCTGCTTATTCAATATATTCGCAGCCCCCCAACCAACAGTTGGAGTTTTACGTCGATTCCGACGATGTGAAAAGGTTTCTAAGCCTACACCGGTTTCCCAATGCGAATCCAGTATATCGCATCCCGCGCGAATGTTCAAGAATTATATCACGCCAGGTGTGTTGGTTTATTGACTGGATTGCCGCGCCACTGTCGTGGCTCGCAATGACAAGGATGTTGAATTGCCTGGCACTGCATCTCCTTTGTCATTGCGAGCCATCGGCGAAGCAATCCAGTCAATAATGTTGCGCGGATGCGCGGGCTGTCCGGTCCATAAAAATCCCCCGCGCCATGCCCTGGGGCGTCATAACACATCGATGGGGCGGGATGCGTATTTGACAAAAATATATTTTTGTGGCAAATAATCCTTGACAAACGTGTTGACAAATATTATTTTTAGGACATAAGTCTTACCCAAAGGTGAATCTATGTTCAAACAGTTAAAGATGAAAATTGCCGCACGTCGCGTTGAAAAAAACAAAAAACGCAACGCCAATCGTCGTACAAATTCCCGTCCGGCGGCCGGTTTTTGGGCCCGCGTATGGGATTTGATTTGCCGCCCGTTTAAATGGATGGGCCGCATGGGCGGGCGCGTTTGGGCGTGGCTGCGTTCTGTGGATTTGATTGGTATGGTGAATCTGACACTGTTGGTGTCCATTATCATTTTGTTTTCCATGCTGATTATCGATATTTATCGCGGTGGGAAAAAGACCGTTGTTGTGGTCGATGCCGATGCGGTGCCCGTTGTCATCAGCGACATCCCCCAGGTTGCCGTTACCAATTCCGCCGCCCCGCGTCATGTGACCGCGCGCCCGGTACGTACCACTTTGCCGTTGCGTCGTGATGGTGTGGTGGCCCGTCCGACAAATAATTCCGCAATGCGTTACACGGTCACCGGCGACGTTGTCGTCAACGGTCGCGGCGATGGCCATATGCTGACCAATGGTATCCGGGTCCAGGGTAACGTGTATTTGCAAAACATGCGCAAATATGTTTTACCGTGCAATGCGTATATTGACGGTCACCTGTTCCTGCGCGATGTAAATATGCTGCAATTCTGTGGGGACTTTGTCGTCACCGGCAATATTTACGTCAGCCGCCGTTCTTCGTTCGGGCCGATTCCATCGACCGCGCGTCTGGGCGGGCAGGTTATTCTGTAAGTTTAATATCAGTTCCCCTGTTGCTTAACCGCCCGTTTGGGCGGTTTCGCTTTATTTCATACACAATGGGTATTTTTTCTGATATAATGTGTCTGTTCCAAATGGAGTATAAAATGAAAACTTTTGAAAAAATCGTTGGTGTCATGGCCCAGAATATTTTCTATACCGTGATATTGGCTGTGGCGATTGTGCTGTTTGCCATCTTTTCAGACGGTCTGTTGGCCGGGCTGATTACGGCGGCGTCTGCGTTGATTGCGTATATCTGCATTGAATTGCTGTACAAAGAATATGCAAAAACGCCTGCGGCCCGCACCGCCCAGGTTTCCGGCAAAAAACCGGCGCCGAAAAAATCGGTGAAAAAGAAATAAATCCAATCCCCGGTTTCGGGGATTTTTTTGATACTTATTCATATGGCGCCGCGCTGTTTTTTTGTGATATAATTCTTGTGATAAACAATGGGGTGATATATCGTGGCACGTCGCAATCCGGTTGAAAATACCGTTCCCGCGGAAAAAACGCGGCCGTCACTGCGGACGCGGATGCTTGTTTGGACACTGAACCTGGTGATGGTGGCGGTGGCCGCCGTCGCGGTGTGGGTCTTGGTCGTGTTTTTACAGATGCCGTCGCTGGATGCGATTTTGCATGAAACCCGGCCCGCGGCGGTGACTATTTTGGACCGCGATGGCAATGAAATCCGCAGTGCAAATCGTATTATGGGCGCGCCGGTGTCCACGGAAAATCTGCCACCCCACGTGTGGCAGGCCATCGTCGCCATCGAAGATAAACGTTTTTACCGCCATGGCCCCATCGATATGCGCGGCATCATGCGCGCAATGATGTCCAATCTGGTGCGCGGGCGCATTGCCGCCGGCGGGTCGTCGATTACCCAGCAAACGGCCAAGAACGTATTTTTATCGCGGGAAAAAACCATTTCGCGCAAGGTTCAGGAACTGATTCTGTCCTATTGGTTGGAAAACCGTTTTACCAAGGACCAGGTACTGGACCTGTACATGAACCGCGTGTCGCTGGTGGGCGGGATGCGTGGGATTGACGCGGCGTCACGCACACTGTTCCAGACGCCCGCGGCACAGATGACCATCGCACAAAGTGCACAAATCGCCGCCATGTTAAAGGCGCCGACGACATACAGCCCGCTGAAAAATCCGGAAAAAAATATCGCGCGTGCGCGTGTGGTGTTGACCGAAATGGTGCGCCAGGGGTACATCACCATCAACGATGCCCGCGCCGCGGCCAAACAATTGCGGCCCGCAACGCCCGCGCCGGACACAAACATCTATCGTTACTGGACAGATTTTGTCATTGACGAAGTGCGTTCGCGAATTGGTGTCTGGGATTCCGATTTGTTTGTTTATACCACGCTGGACCGCGGGTTACAGGAACATGTTGCTGCAACCGTAACGGAAAAAGTCGCCCCATACCAGGGGGCCGTTATCGCCATGACGCGCGGTGGTGCCATGCGTGCAATGGTTGGCGGCGCCGATTACCAGGCCAGTCAATTTAACCGCGCGATGGCCATGCGCCAACCCGGCAGCAGTTTTAAACCCGTGGTGTATTTGGTCGCGTTGGAAAACGGAATGACGCCGGATGCGTATGTTAATGATTCACCCTTTGCCATTGGGGATTACAACCCGAAAAATTACAACGAACGGTATTATGGCGATATCACGTTGGCGACGGCCTTTGCAAAAAGTGTGAATTCGGTTCCCCTGAAACTGACCCAGCAATACGGCATCGATACCGTTTTGAATATGGCGGGGCGTTTGGGGGTGGGGACGCAGTTGCGCCGGGAATATTCAACCGTCTTGGGGGCGTCGGAAATGAATTTGTTGGATTTAACCACCATTTATGCGGTGATTTGGAACGACGGGCAATCGGTGCGCCCATATTCCATCACGCGCGTGGTGGACCCGTCGGGACGCGTGCTGTACGAACGTAATCCGTCGGATGCGATTCAAATATTGGCGCCCACGACGGTGGATTATATGTCCCAATTGTTGGCCGATGTTATCGGGCCGGGTGGCACGGGGCGCCGCGCGGCGGGCGATGGCGTGCTGGGGGGGAAAACCGGGACCAGTAACGGGAACCGTGACGCCTGGTTCGTGGGGGCGACGGGGGAACTGATTATCGGGGTTTGGATGGGTAATGATGATTTCACCCCAATGAACAGCAAGATTACCGGCGGCACCATTCCGGCCGAAATTTTCCGCAAAATCGTGGATTGATGGGGATTGGAAACCAATCCTGTGGATGGGTAATGCGTCCCCCCGATATACTGCGCTTCGGGGGGAATTATCATGAAATATTTATCTGTTGTATTTATGACGGTTGCGGCCGTGTGCGGCGTGATGGGGCGGGCGGATGCCTGTACCGGGATAACGTTACGGTCCAAAAATAATTCACTGGTCGTGGCGCGGACAATGGATTGGTCCCGCGAAGAACTGGATAACATGTACGTCATCGTTCCGCGGGGACGGACCGTGCGTTCAATCTTGCCCGATGGGACGGCGGGCGGATTGGAATTCACGTCGCGATACGGGTTTGCGGGGCTGGGGGTGGAACAGCCTGAATTCGTAATCGATGGCGTTAACGAAGCGGGCCTGGCCGCGGCGCTGTTCTATTTCCCGGCATATGGCAAGTATGTGGATTATGATGCGCAATACCGTGATGAAACACTGGCCGATTTTCAGTTGGTGTCATGGATACTGTCCCAGTTTTCCACCATTGACCAGGTCAAAGATGCCATCAAAAACATCCGCATTATCAACGCCGACCCGCGAACAACAACGGTCCATTGGCGTATTATCGAACCCGGCGGCCGCCAGGCGGTCCTGGAAATCATCGATGGTGTGCCGCAATTTTATGAAAATGAAATCGGTGTTTTGACCAACGCGCCGGGATTCCCGTGGATGACAACAAATCTGAATAACTATGTCAATCTGCATCCAGGCACCGCCGGGCCGACAACTATTCGCAACCTGCGGATGACCGCGTTCGGCAGTGGCAGCGGCCTGCACGGATTGCCGGGGGATATGACGCCGCCGTCGCGGTTTGTTCGGGCGGCTTTTTTGCAAAATTGCGCCGTGCCCCAGGACGGCGGGTATCAAACCGTATTACAGGCGTTCCATATCCTGAACAATTTCGATGTGCCGGTCGGTGTGCAATTCCCGGTTGGCGGCGTGCCGGATGACATGCCGTCGGCGACCCAGTGGACGGTGGCCACGGATATTACCAATCGGGTTATCTATTATCATACGATGTACAGTCGCGCCGTGCGGGCGATTGATCTGTCGCGTATTGATTTTGAAACCGTTGCGTTTCAGTCGCATCCATTGGATATGCAAAAACAGGAAACCGTAATCGACGTCACAATCGATTAAAATAATTATTTTATGCTTGCATTTGTGATGGGTTGGGAATATAATGGGCGCGCTTGGGGCATAGTTTAACGGTAGAACTCCGGACTCTGACTCCGTCAGTGTTGGTTCGAATCCAGCTGCCCCAACCAAGAATTCAAACGCCCTGTATGGGCGTTTAAATTTTGGTTTTTGGGCGATGGATTGTTCAAATATTGGGGATACAAAATGAATATCATAAAGAATATGTTTTTACTGTCCGTGTGTTTGATGTTTTGTGGGTGTGCGTCCGATAAACGCAAAATTGTGGATTCATATCGGCATGAACAAATCAGCCAGAATCGCGTCTTGGATGCATTCGGGGAACCGTATAATAAAATTATAAACAAAAACGGTACAGAATCGTGGTATTACAGAAAAAGTAACCTGGTTTACGGCAGTAAAGAATGGGTTTCTAGTGATGAATTTACCATCATAACCTTTGGCGCAGACAAAAATATGTCCGGGCACAAAAAAACGTATATCAATTATGCGCGCCCGGTGCCCGCCGGCGATAAAAAGCCCACAGGTGTCTATGATTACACGGATATGTTGTCCGCCATGGGTAATAATATCAATTTTGATAATGCCCCCAAGACTGTTGTTATTGAATAGATATGGAAATTCGTTCCTATTGCGGGGCGGGTGGGGGCGTGATAAAATGAAATCACCCAACCAAAAAGGCAGATTTTTATCTGCCTTTCTTTTTTTATTTTATCTTATTTTTCTGGGGCGATTTCCGCCATGACTTTGTCAAACAATGATTTGCGGTATGATTCATATTGATGCAATGTGTGGGCCACGTGGCGCGCGTTTGCGTCAATGTCGGTCGGTTGGGCAAATGTCCCGGCCAGGGCGGGGCCGGACACTTCCACATGTACCCCGGATGCAATAACGCGGCCGTTACCGACCGTTTGGCGGACAATGGCCGGTTTGTCGCCGGTGTCCAGTGCGTACACGGCCAATGTTGTTAAATTTTTATCGTGGCCCGTCGGTTCGAAATATGGGCCCCCATGATAATACGATATGTGCAGCCGTGCGTCGGCCGTCCATTCAATTTGTGGCGCGGCCATTGATTGGGTATCCGCGCGGTATGGCGCGATATCCAATTCGCGGTGCAATGTGCCAATCGCGTTTGCCGACACCAGTTTCAGTGTGCCGTCTTGCCGCACAGTTAATTCGGGGATGTCCGGTTCGAAAATAACGTGCCGTGCCGAATAATACGCGCCCGCGCAAATGCCAAAGTATGTGCCGCCCCCGCGGACCCAGTCGGTGATAATTTGGTTCCCACGCGGGTTTAACCGTTGCTGGTACCCCATGGCACGGCCGCCCGGCATCACCAGCGCCAAAATACGGCGATTCAATGCGTGGCGCCGGGTGATGTCATGGGCGTTGGTCATATCGATTTTTACCCCGCGTGGCGTGAAATAATCCGCCATTTCCCGCACCAGGATTTTTGTGTCGCCCGCCCCCAGGTCGTCATAAATAAGAATCTTTTCTGTGGTCATACCGGCACCTTAGCGCACGGGTATCAAATTGCAAGTTTAAAAAAACGCCCCGAGTGGGGGCGTTTGTTATGCGTCCGGTTGGATATTAATGACCGTTTGTTCCCGGATGGCGTCCATGGGGTGCACCTGGTATTTAACATCGCTGAAATTGATTTTAGACAAATCGATGGCGCGAATAACGCTGTTGTACATTGTGCGATAATACAAAATCTGGTTTGTCATATCGGTTGCGGATGTAAATTGCGTCGCGCTGGGCATTGGGGTGGGCACCTGGTCAATGGGGTATTGGGTGCCCAACGGCACGTCAAAGTTGTTCAGGATGTGAAATGCCTGCATCACGGCGCCGTATGCGGTGTCCTGGGGGATGGCGGTTGCAGCATAGAACGCGGCGCGGACAAAGCGCGACGGCGGGGTTACGTCCCCCGGCAGTCCCAACATGCCACTGCCGCCGCCAAATGATTTCATCCGCAGATTGCGTATATCGGTCGGCCCCGCGGTGCCAGGTGTCAGATTGACATAGTTATTTAAATTGGTCATCTGCCATTCGAACCCGGGGGCGTTGGTTAACACGCCCAGCGTGTTTTCATAGAAATGCGGAACGCCATCGACGATTTCCAGAACCACCTGGCGGCCGGTCATGTCGGCGATGCGCCAATGCACGGTTGATGCCCGCGGGTCAATTCCGACAACGCGGACATCGCGGATGGCATCTTGGATTTGGTCGATGGTGGAAAACCGGGACAGCATCCACGACACCAATTGGAAATCGGAAATGGTGGTCGCATTGTCGGCCGGGTCATAGGCTTCGTATTGACCGTATCCCGGGAAATAAAACAGACCCGCAGACAGGCCGGCTTCGTTCAAGCCTTCGACAATGTATTCGGGTTCGACCACCGCCAGGCCGACATATCCGTATCGTGCGGAAAATTCCAGACCGTCTTTTTCCCCGCCCGGGACAAAGGATTTTTGTGTGTATCCCTGGGGGACGATGACGTAATCTGATTTCATTTCACTGCCGGACCATTCGATGGTGCGGGCAACGACGACAGATTTATCTTTTGGGGTTAATGTAATGCCGGTACAGGCATTGGCGATGTGGGGATGTGCCATTGCGACACCACCCACCAGTAACAAGGAAAAAAGGTTTTTGCGTAACATAATTCAATTATGCCGCGCCGGCCCCGTCCCATACCATAAGAACCATTTCACAGACAATAAAAAATCCCGGAAAACCGGGAAAAATTTTTTAAAATTCGAAACGCAGTCCCAACATAACATTGGCCCAGATGACGTTTTCGGCGCTGAACCAATCGCGGTCACGACTGCCGTCTTGGTTGGTCAGGGACCACTTTACCTTGGGCACATAGGTGATGCGTGCGCCAAAATCCAAAAACAGTGTTTCCGTAATTCCATAAGACAATCCGACCGCGACCAGACCCGCGATGGACGAATTACTTTTTTCAGATTTATAAAATTGCAACACGTTGTATTTGTCCAATTCACCAAAGTTCTGTAAATCCACCGACAACGACAAATCGCCATACAAATCGGACAGGTTCAGAACCGTTTTTGTATCAGCGTACCCAATCCCAAATCCGACATAGGGAATCACATGGCGGGTCGGTTTCTGGACCCCGTCAAAGAAATCATAGAATGCCATCGCACTGATGATATCGGCGGAAACATTGGAATGGACGCCGCCACTTTGCACATGCACGGTGATGCCGTCGATGTTGCCACCGGTCAGGGGCATGTCCCCTTCGTACAATGGGGATGCGTTATATTCGCTTTCCGCGATGTGGTCCCATCCCAATTCCAGACGCCATTGCGGGGCGTTCGGAATGGTCCAGCCAATGCTGGCCCCGGCCGCGAATGAAAAAGATTCATAATCCTGGGACGCGGGCAATTCGGATAATTCGCCAATCCCGGCATATACAAAATTTTCGCATGCGCCATTTTCCTGGCACGCGTCATAGTACGCCGCGGATATCACCATCCCGTCATTCGGGTTATAGTAATATTCGCTGGTCATGGATCCAACTTCGTTTTTAATCGAACCAAAGCCCATGGATGCGCCGCCGCGGACCGATATGGTAAAGCGCGACCCATCGTCAACGTACCAGCCGTCGCGGACAAATTCGCCGTCATATTGCCAATTGGCATGTGCGCCACCGGTTGCCAGCGCGGATAACACGGAAAAAATAAAAATCGATTTTAATTTCATGTCCCGTATTATATCACAAATGCGGATGCAATAAAAACAGATTTTATCCATCGCGGGGCGGGCGGTGGCGGATTTATTTCATGATACTGTATTGACAAAGTGAAAATTTGTATTATATATAAAAGTATGACAGACGTTAATGTTTATCCCATTTTTAATCAACGTACGCCCGGCATCTGGGACGATTTTTCACGTATTCGCGGTGCCGCGGTTCGTGATTTGGGGCCCAATGCGTGGTCCGATGATGTGGCGCGTGAATTTTACAAAACGCTGGCGGTGGAATTACCGTACAGCTTTGCATTTGGCGCGTGGGATGGGGGCGATATGGTCGGATTCGTCCAGGGCACCATTCAAAAGCAACAGGCGACAATAAATTGCCTGTACGTATTGCCGGATTATCAATCCGCGCGCATCGGTGGCCGGTTATTGCACCAGGCGGAAACGGCCGCCACAATCGGTGCAAAATGGGTCGATTTGGTGGCGTTGCCGCGGGCCGAAAATTTCTATCGCCGGCATGGTTACACGTCGCCGTATAAAACCAACAAATATATCAAAAATATCCACGGGGCGGGGCGTTGCCAGGTGTTGCCTGTGTTTCGAACCATGGGGGCGGTTTCGCGCGTGTGCGGTCAAATCTCACGTGGGTACGAAATGGAATTTGATTCATCGATTATTAATCGTCATCATCAGCCTGGGGTTGTGTATGTGGATGATGCGGGACAAATTCGCGGATATGGATTGGCGCATAACGGTGAACGCCGAATTCACGTGGACCGCGGCGTCAGTCCGTTCACCGCCCAGCGTATTGAACGCGAATTAAATCGCATTGTCACGTTCACGTCATTTTTGGAACGCGGCCGTTAAATTGGATGATTAAAAACCGCCCCGAATGGGGCGGTTTTTTCATGACGAATATTTTCGATTACATCATGCCCGGCATGGCGCCCATTTGCGGGGCGGCCGGTTTTTCTTCGGGGATTTCCGACATAACTGCCCCGGTTGTCAATAATACACCGGCGGTGCTGGCCGCGGCCTGGATGGCGGTTTTTACCACCTTGGCCGGGTCGATAATGCCCGCCTGCATCATGTCAACATATTCGCCGGTCTGGGCGTTGTAACCAAAATTGTAATCTTTGGCTTCCATAACTTTGCCCACAACGATTTCGCCGGACACGCCCGCGTTTTCGGCAATCTGGGCGCACGGGGCGACAATGGCGCGGCGGACAATGTCAATCCCGACGTTTTGGTCGGTGTTGGCGCCGGTCAATTTTTCCAATGCGCGTACCGCCCGCACCAGGGCAATTCCACCACCGGCAACAATGCCGTCCGCGACCGCGGCGCGTGTTGCGGCCAATGCGTCATCGACGCGGTCTTTCTTTTCTTTTACTTCCAATTCGGTCATTCCGCCAACCTTAATCACGGCAACGCCGCCGACCAGTTTGGCCAAACGTTCCGACAATTTTTCGCGGTCATATTCGCTGGTGGCGTCGGCCAACAGACGGCGGATTTCGTCCGCACGTGCGGCGATGGCCGATTTGTCGCCCGCGCCATCCACCAACAGTGTGGCGTCTTTGCTGACGACGACCTTTTTCGCACTGCCCAGGACGGCCGGTGTGATGTTTTCCAGCGTCATGCCCATATCATCAGAAATGATGGTTGCGCCGGTGACGATGGCGATATCTTTTAACATTTCTTTGCGGCGGTCGCCAAATCCGGGCGCTTTGACCGCGCAGACTTTCAGTCCCCCGCGCAGACGGTTCAGTACCAGTGTCGCCAACGCTTCGGATTCGACATCTTCGGCGATAATCAACAGCGGGCGGCCCGATTGCGCAATCGGTTCCAAAATCGGCAACAGCGCCTGCAACCCGGTGATTTTCTTTTCAGAAACCAAGATTTGTGCGCCGTCCAATTCCGCCAGCATTTTTTCACTGTTGGTGACAAAATACGGGGACATAAAGCCCTGGTCGAACTGCATGCCTTCGACGACGTCGATTTCCGTGTCCAGCCCCTTGGCTTCTTCGACGGTGATAACGCCTTCTTTGCCGACGCGTTCCATGGCGCCCGCAATTTTTTCACCAATATCGCGGTCGGAATTGGCGGAAATGGTCGCGACCTGGGCGATTTCGGCGCTGTTTTTAACCGGGCGGGCGTGGGCGTCAATATCGGCCATAACGGCGCAGACCGCGATATCAATACCACGTTTGACGTCCATCGGGTTCATGCCGGCGGCGATGACACGGCGGCCTTCGCGGATTAATTTTTGGGCCAAAACGGTCGCGGTTGTGGTGCCGTCGCCGGCTTTGTCACCGGCCTTTTTTGCGACTTCTTGGACCATGCGGGCACCAACGTTTTCAATCGGGTCTTTCAAAGAAACTTCTTTGGCGACCGTCACGCCGTCCTTGGTCGCGACAGGAGCACCATAAGATTTTTCAATCACGACCGTGCGTCCCTTGGGGCCCATGGTGATTTTTACCGCGTTGGCCAATTTATCAACGCCCGCGGCCAGTTTGTCTGTATCAAATACGATTTCTTTTGCCATCGTTTAATCCTTTGTTATTCCAAAATTCCCAGAATGTCGGTTTCTTTGATTAATACATAATCTTTGCCGTCAATTTTGACTTCGTTGGCGGATGACGCCCATTTGGCAAACAATACGATATTTCCAACCGCGACCGCCATCGGAATGCGCGCGGCGCCGTCCATCGCCCCATCGCCGGTTGCAATTACGCGACCGCGGGACGGTTTTTCACGTGCATTGTCGGGGATGATGATTCCGCCGGCGGTTTTGTTTTCTTCTTCGACCCGTTCCAGCAGAACATAATTATATAATGGTTTGAACATGTGTTTCCTCCTCCACAGCGGGATATAATTAACTGTTGTTGTTATTTCAAGCCTTGATTTTATACGGGGCTTTGTTTATTGTAAAGAAAATATCACATTAATTCAGCCGGGGGTTTCAAATGTATAATTCAGACAATGTCTTTGCCAAGATTATTCGCGGGGAAATCCCATGTAACAAGATTTATGAAAACGATTACGCCATGTCGTTCCATGATATCGAACCGATGTGCGCGACGCACGCCCTGATTATCCCAAAGGGGGAATATGAAAACGTCCTGGATTTTGTGCAGCGCGCCCCGGCCGCGGTCCAGGCGGGATTTTGGGAATGCTTTGCCAAAACGGCGGAAATTTTGGGGGTGACGGCCGATTTTAACATTTTGGCCAATGCCGGCGTGGATGCCCCGTTGTTTAAACAGTCGGTGTTTCATTTCCATCTGCACCTGATGGCGGGGGACCGGCACGATGAATTACGGGAAATGGTGAAATGTCTGTGCGAATAAATGTCCGCGTTATCCCGCGCGCCAAATTCGACCGTGTGGATGTGGCCGATGACGGCACGGTGCGTGTTCACACAACCGCGGCGCCCGCCGACGGCGATGCCAATGCGGCCGTCATAAAATTATTGGCACGCCATTATGACGTGCCAAAATCACAAATTCAAATCATTCGCGGCGCCGCATCACGCGACAAACTGATTTCTTTTTAAGATTTTGTCAATCAATTCATCGGGCGTGTTGGCGACGGTGATGTCGTAATCTTTCATGCTTTCGATAAATCCGTTGTGTTGCATGTGCACCAACACGCGGCCGAAAATGCCCCAGAAACGCGCCGTGTTTAAAAAGAACAGCGGCTTTTTCGTTTCCCCAATCTGTTGCATGGTCATAACGTCGGTCAATTCGTTCAGTGTTCCAATCCCGCCCGGCAAAATGATAAAGGCATCCGATGCGTCGAACATCTTTTGCTTGCGTTCATTGACGCCGTCAACGATTTCCACGGCGACGTCTTCGTGGGCGGGTTCTTGCAGGGCGACCACATGATGGGTGGATACCCCGATAACATCGCCCCCGTTGCGGATGGCGGCGGTCGCGCATTCGCCCATCAGACCAACGTTGCCCCCCCCAAAGACCATACGAAATTTATTCCGGGCCAATAATTCGCCGACCCGGGCCGCATCGCGGGCAAATTGTGGGTTATTACCAAATTCATGGCCACAGTACACGGCAATGGATTTAATCGGTTTTGTCATGCTACATTTTCCTTTATTTTTGCGAATTATAGCATAAAATAAACCCGTTATGAACCAAAAGTTTGCGTATTTTATGCGCCCGTTTTTCGGTCAAAAACTGGCCGTCGCGGTCAGTGGTGGCGTGGATTCAATGGCATTGCTGCACATGGCAGTGGAATTGGGGTTGGACGTTGTCGCGGTGCATGTGAACCACGGGCTGCGCGGGGCGGCGGCGGACAATGACGCCAATGTTGTGCGCGGGGCGTGCCGGCGTCTGGGGGTGGGGTGCCATGTATTGCACTGGACGGGGGATAAACCAACCCGCGGGGTAGAAGCCGCCGCCCGCACCGCGCGATACAAACTGATGACGGATTTTTGCCGGGCGCGGGGGATTGGAACGCTGATGGTGGCGCACCAGGCCGACGACCAAATCGAAACTTTTTTGATGAATTTGGCACGGGGCAGTGGGCTGTACGGCCTGGCCGGGATGCAACCGGTGTCCATGCGCGATGGCGTTATGATTGTGCGCCCGTTGCTGGACGTGCCGCGCGCGCAACTGGAAAAATATTGTAATGACCGCGGGATTGAATGTGTTCATGATGAAATGAATGATGATACGCGCTTTGCCCGGGTGCGCATGCGCATGGGACGCCATGTGTTGCGCGATATGCTGGGGATTTCAGACGAACGCATTTTGTTGGCGACCCAGAATTTGGGCCGCAGTCGCGCGGCAATGGAATCATATGTCAATGACCGCATTCGCACCGTCATGGACGGGCGCGCGGCATATATGCCAGAATCTTTTCTATTTGACGAACCGGATGATATTAGATTAAAGTTGCTGGGCAACTTACTGCAACGGGTTGGGGGGGACAATTATCAGCCACGCTTGAATTCGCTGGAACGGGCGCTACATAAACTGGGAAGTGACTGTCAATTCACCCTGGGGCGCTGTACGGTGCGAAAGTTTCGCAACCATATCCTGATTGTCGCCGAAGGAAGCAGTACAAGTTTTAGGAAGAGAAATGAAAAAACAAAACGACAATAAAAATACAAAGCGCGACGGCGCATCAATTTTCTTAATCTTTGCCGGGTTATTGTTTTTGGCACTGATGCTGCGTCCGATGGGCGGTGGCCAGATGACGGGCAAATTTGGTGCGGTGCCCGGGGCACAGCCGGCGCCGGTGGAACTGTCTTTTTCGGATGTCTTGCGCCGGGAAAAAGATATTAAAACAATGGACATCCGCGGGGCGCGCGCGACGGGGGTGCTGCGTGACGGGACAAAATATCGCGCAACAATTGCGTATGATCCCGAATTATTATCCAAACTGTCCGCGGCCGGGGCGACTGTGTCGATTAATGACGACAAATCCTGGGTGGATTATTTGGGGATTTGGGTGCCGATTTTGATGGGGGGATTGTTTATCTGGTGGTTACTGCGCGGGATGCGGGGTGGGCCGGGCGGCCTGTCGCGCAGTCTGGTCAGCCAGAATCCGACCAAAATCACCACCGGTAAAACCAAGACCACATTCAAAGACGTTGCCGGCATTGATTCTGAAAAACAAGAATTGATGGAAATCGTCGATTTCTTAAAGAACAAGGACAAGTTTAAATCCGTCGGTGCCCGCGTGCCGCGTGGGGTGCTGTTGTCGGGGGAACCGGGGACGGGGAAAACATTGCTGGCCCGGGCCATTGCCGGCGAAGCAAATGTGCCGTTCTTTGCCGCATCGGGCAGTGATTTTTCCGGGATTATCGTTGGGCTGGGCGTGGCCAAGATAAAAGAAATCTTTGAAATGGCAAAGCGTAACGCGCCGTGCATCTTGTTCATTGATGAAATTGATGCCATCGGCCAGCGTCGCAGTACCCATTCTTATAATGACCAGGACCGCGAACAAACGCTGAACCAATTGCTGATTGAAATGGACGGGTTTTCAAACGACACCGGCATTATCGTTATTGGGGCGACAAACCGTCCGGATATGCTGGACGCGGCGCTGTTGCGGCCCGGCCGCTTTGACCGCCAGGTGTACATTGAATTACCCGACATGGCGGGACGGCGTGAAATCTTGGATTTGTATTCCAAACGGGTGAAAATCGCAGACAGCGTAAATTTACAAGACTTGGCCCGCGGAACCACCGGGTTTTCGGGTGCGGATTTGGAAAACCTGTTGAACGAAGCGGCCCTGCATGCGGTTCGTGGCGGCCGCGCGGCGGTCGAACCCATCGACGTCGAAGAAGCGCGTGATAAAATCCTGATGGGCCCGCGCAAGGTTCGCAAAATGCGACCCGAAGATATCAAGTTGACCGCCTATCACGAAGCCGGTCACGCATTCGTCAGCATGATGTATGCCGATGTCACCGACCCCATACACAAGGCGACGATTATCCCACGTGGCCGTGCGTTGGGGATGGTGCAGCATTTGCCCATCGATGACAAGGTGTCCATGACCCTGGCCGAGGTTCGTGCCAATCTGGCAGTTGCCCTGGCGGGGCGCGCCGCCGAAGAAATTTTCTTTGGCGCGGACAAAATCACCACCGGCGCCGAAAGCGATATCGCATCGGCCACCCGTTTGGCGCGTTATTCAATTACGGTCGCGGGGCTGTCGCCGCGCGTTGGATTGGCCGCGATTAACCAGGTTGGCACGTTCAACGCCCGCAGTGCACTGGAAAATGCGTCCGAAAAAACCGCCGAATTGGTCGATGGGGAAATTCGCGACTGGCTGGATACGGCGCATCGCGATGCTGCAAATTATCTGCGGAAAAACCGTGCGACGGTTGAAAAATTGGCCAATGAATTGCTGAAACGCGAAACCTTGACCGGCGAAGAAATCCGCGAAATCGTTCTGGGGCGTAAAAAAACAACCGCGCCCAAGAAAAACGTGCGCAGACAAAAAAAATCTGCCGATGACGCATAAAATCGAAGTCATTCATATGCCGCCCGAAAACACCAATTCCGTGTTGGTGTCGATGGGCGGCGATTGCGTTATTATTGACGCGTGGGGCCGCGGGGACGATTGGGTGCGTTTATTGAACAATCGTAAATTGCGCCTGCGCGCCGTGTACACGACCCACGGTCATCCCGACCATTTTTCGGCTGCACCATTTCTGGCCGCGCATTACAATGTTCCCTGGTTTTTAAATGAACGTGACCATGAAATTATCCCGTGGGGAAATTCTTTGCTGGATTATTTCGGGTTGCCGCGTGTCACCGATTCCGATACGCCGCCGATGGTATTGGGGGCGGGGAATATAACTGTGTTACCGGGACTGGTTGCCGCAATAATTCCGGCGCCCGGCCATTCGCGTGGCGGGGTTATGTATCATTTTGCGGGGGAAAAAATCCTGGTGTCGGGGGATACGATTTTTGCCGACGGTATCGGTCGATGGGATTTGCCGGGGGGCGATTTGGACGCCTTGCGCGGGTCGATATCAAATGTCGCCAAAATGAATTTGCCCGATGATACGCGGGTTATTCATGGCCACGGCCCGGATTCGACCATCGGTCACTTGCGCACATGTAATCCATATTTTAAATCATAGCCTAACCGTTGCTGTAATAACAGTTTTGGGTGTAAGAATATGACCCGCTGTCATCCTGGTATTCTGTGGCGCGCGTCAGGTAACAGTCTGTTGGTCGGGTTGTGTCGCCTGCCGCCGCGGTGGTGCCATAATTGCCATCGGCATCCGCCGGGCATCGAACACACTTTTCGGCACTGGAATAATAGCCTTTTAAGCATTTGCATGTTGAATATGTCATGAACACCCCACTGCAACCGGACAATTCGGCGCCTATCATCTGGTCCGGGGTGGATACGGCACGGTCACATGTTACGCATGAACGATATCCTATGTTCCCGTCACAGACAGTTTGGCTGGTTCTGCAATTATGGCCATATGGCACACCGGACTGGGTGGAATTTGTACATATGGTTGTGCTGCATGAGTTATTGGCGGCCCATGCCGACCGCGTTGTTTGGGGTATTTGCATGACACAAAAACCAACGATTGGATTCGGCATAAAATCATAAACAACAGGGGGCAGAAAATGGGGATTTTTTCAAAAACACGTATGGGGATTGTAATCGTTCCCTTGGACTAGGCATATATTCACCCCATCCGATGCCCCAAATTATATCGCATTACCGGATTTTATGCAAGTGTAAAAACCAGCACGCGTTGGATACCGCCCAAATCGGATTCGGCCCGCACAAACGTCCATCCCGTGCGGGCAAAGATTTCACGCACCATTGTCCCCATGTCCGCCCCGATTTCCAGATAAATCCGTCCGCCCGGGCGCAACCATGTGCGTGCGTTTTGTGAAATTTTTTCGTACGCCCCAAATCCGTTGTTTGCGGCATACAGCGCCGCCGCCGGGTCGTGTCGTGCGGCGTCGTTGACGCGGGTGTCACCATGTGCGATGTATGGCGGATTTGATACAATTATGTCAAACGGCGCACCGGGCATTTGCGGTGTGTTAAAACTGCGCCATAAAATTGTTGTATTCTTATCCAGCCCCAGTGTCCGCATATTGCGGCGTGCAACGCGCACGGCGCCCAGTGACCGGTCAATGCCGACGCCGGATGTGCCCGCAATATTTTTGACCAATGCCCCCAGAACGCAACCGGTCCCGGTGCCCAAATCTAAAATGCGGCGCGCCGTTGCATCCGCGCAATCGGTGATAACCGCCGACACCAGTGTTTCTGTATCGGGCCGCGGGTCCAATGTGAATCTGTTCGTGTAAAACGCCAGGCCATAAAACCATTTTTCATGGATGATTTTTGCCACCGGCACACCGCGGCGCAATTGACGCGCCATCCATAACACACGGATTGTAGACGGATTTTTAAATTTGTTTGTAATGATGCGCGCCGCGCGAATACCGCCGGCCGATTGCAAGATTGTGAACGCTTGATTTATTTTCATAAAGCAATTATAATCCCCGTCATGGAAAAAGCAAAAAATATTCTGAACCCAAATCGTTTAACCAAAGTGGTCTTGGGCCTGGCGTTGTTATTGACGGCGGTCGCGGTGGTATTGGTATTAACGCGTCCGCGCATTGCGGACCGCGTCGTGTCCGGTGCCGCGTCCAATTGTACGTCCACCGTTGCCGTCGCCAGTGGGGATACACTGGGCCAATTATTATCGGCCCAGGGATTGACCGCCCGCGACATTGAAACCATCGCCGCCACGTTAAAGAAAGACGCCGGGATTTCAACCCTGCGGGCAGATTCCGATAAAATCGAATTTCGCCGCCCCCGCGCAGATGCCCCCGTGCATCAGGTTGTGTTAATCCCCAGCCCCTGGCGCCAGGTGGAACTGACATGTGTCGGCGACGGCATGTGGGAATGCAAGACCGTTGATATCGAACGCGACACGCGCGTCGTTTATCGCAGTGGCGAAATTAAGGATGGCGACAGTTTCTTTGTCGCCGGCCAACGTGCGGGCATCCCGGCCGGGATTTTGGCCGATGTGTACGACTTGCTGGCGTTCGAAATGGATTTTGAACGTGATATCCGCGCCGGCCAGAAATTCGGCGTCATGTACGAAGAAAATTATTTTGACGGGGCCAAGGTAGATAATGGCCGCGTTTTGGCCGTGTCGTTCGAAGCGTTGCGCGGTAATGTCAAAATGTACCGTTTCCGCAAATCGGACGGCACCACCGGATATTATGACGAAGATGGCAACGGTGCGATTAAATCGTTAAAGCGTACGCCGATTAACAATGCCCGTGTCACCAGCAGTTTTAATTTGCGCCGCAAACATCCCGTTTTGGGATATACCCGCGCGCACAAGGGGGTTGATTTCCGCGCATCGACCGGCACGCCGATTCCGGCAGCCGGTGCGGGGCGCGTTGTCGCACGCAGTTACAATCGCGGGCACGGTAACTATGTGAAAATTCGGCACAACGGGTCGTATGAAACACTGTACGCCCACATGTCCAAATTTGCCAAGGGCGTCGTCGTCGGCACCAATGTCCGCCAGGGCCAGACCATCGGATACGTCGGTTCGACCGGGATGTCAACGGGCCCGCATTTGCACTATGAAATTATCAAGAACGGCAAACACGTCAATCCCATGACGGTAAAATTGCCCGCCATCAGCAATCTGGGCGCGGCGGAAAAAGAACGGTTCTTGAAATTCCGTGCGGTTGTCGATGACGCCATTGGGCAATTGGCCGATCACCCGGATATGTTTATCCAGTTGTAAAAATCCCCCAATCGGGGGATTTTTGTTGTTTTATCTGTGCCGCATGCACAGGGTTGTGTCCCCCGAAAATCCAGGGCGCGTGGCATAAAAAAGCACCGCTAAAATAATCGGTCGATTAATTTGGCGGTATTTATTCCTGATGAATTGATGTAAAAATATACAATTTCTGGGCGTGTGTCAAACGGAAAAATTGCCTAATCTAAACCACCGGTTAATTGCGGCAAAAAATGGGGGGATTGCGAACAAAATGAAAATTTATTTGTTGTGTTTTACTGCGGGATTAATGGCGGCAACGTCATCCGTACATGCCGCAACAAAATGTGTTAAATTAACGCCCAGTGCGAATTGTTCGTATAATCAGGCAGTGGCATTGGGCCAATCTAACTGGACATTTAGTTGTAATAAGATTCAGATAAATGGCGTTATGTTTTGTGGAAGCCAAAAGAGCAACAGAATAGGTGCCATATCGGATACAGTTAAGATCAGTACCACCAGTGAGAATAATCGGTATTGTTGGTGTAAAATTGTTACACCCGCTGTATCGTCTTGGGTGTATTTGGAAGATAGGGAATCGGCGTATAATTGTGCTCAATCTTGTGCGCGGAACTGTGCAACTTTTGCAGCGGCATCCACCGATTTCCAAGCAATTTTATTTTCCAATTTGGGTGATTAAGGATGCGTTTGGTGTGTTTATTGGTGGGTATAATCGTTTCAACGTCTGTGATGGCGGCGGCGCCCGGAACCAGTTGCCCGTCCGGCTATGTCGCGATTAATGAATCAGCTATGATTGTCGTCGATGGCGCGTGCCCCACCGGATACAGCAGTGCGGGTGACGCGGTCAGCTGTTTATTGCCAACGCCCGCCGGGGTGTGCATGATGTTCGCACCGGCCGATACTGAATACAGTGATGATACGGGTGTCTGGCGCTTTGAAGATATATGCCCGTTGACTTAAAAATCGGGGAATTTGACGCCTTCGGTTTGCAACAGGTGCCGCTTGGTCGCGATGCCGCCCGGGGCGGAATATCCACCGATTTTGCCGTCACTGCGGATAATGCGGTGACATGGAATGATGGGCGGCATGGGATTTTTGCCAACCGCATTGGCCACCGCACGGATTGCCGTCGGATGGCCCGCCATGGCGGCCAATTCGGCGTATGTGCGCGTTTCACCGCGCGGTATTTGTGTTAATGCGCGCCATACATCGCGTTGGAATGGCGTCCCGGGCAGATTGTCAATATCTATGTCGGGCATATTCATTTTTTCTGGCGCGGCTTCTTGGACTTTGGTAACGGCAATACACGCGCCAGCATGCGTGTCATATCCACCGCCAAATCCGGGTTTTCAATGTCCAAGATATAATGCGGCCGCGCGCCGGTGTATGGAATGCCGACGTCGGGCGTTACGCCGTGGGCCACAAACATATCCAGTGTTTCCGGTATTTGTTTGACATAGACCGTGTCGTCACATACCAACAAAACCGGTTTGTCGTTGCAATAAACCATGTAATCGCCAAACATTTTGCGATAACGGACCGCGCCGGCGGCGGCAACCTGGTCATATACAAATTCAATGAATTCAGCGCTGCTTGCCATTTGTATTTTTCCCCTGGGGTGATTGTTCGAAAATTTCCAGCCACCGCGACGCGTACAGACGTTCACAGTCCGTGATGGGATGCGGGGCCCAGTGTTTGTCCGCATTGACATATGACCGTATGTGGCCGATGATTTCAGAAATGCACGCGGCATCTGTGTTCAGTGCCGCATCGCCCAATACATTAATTTTATTCGTAATGCAATGACGGGCCAGTTGCGCGGCCGACATGTGTGGATATGCCAGAACCAGTTTTATCAATCCCTGATGATGTAAGCCATCATTGAATTCCAGCTTGAAATGTGTGCCCCGAATCCAGGCGCCAATGATGGTCCGAATGCGTGGGTTGCGTGACCGCGCCAAATGGCGTTCCATGTCAACAATCTGGGCCACGACGGTTGGGCGCAGCATTTGATAATACGTCATGGCCGGATATTGGTGACCCATCGCGCGCGCCTGTAACACATGATGTCGTCGATTTAATTCGATAAATGTGGGATGTGTGCTGATGCCGGTCAATTCGTTGATTTCATCCGGCGCCAGATTGTCATACATTTTTAATTCCCGTGCGATGGCGGCCAAAACGGGGTCAATATCCGGGTGAATATCTTTGCGTGTGAACATGGTAATGGCATTATGCCAGCCGCCCCCAAAAAGTCAAACCAAAATCCCGCCGGGGCGGGATAAAATGGCCTTAGTCACAATAATAAGAATTTCCGGTAAATTCAAACGCCCCGGAATTATCGCGGCCCGTCGTGTTTGCCCCGACATAGCATCCCGTTCGTGCGGTTGTTCCCGCCACAGATGTCCCGGTAACGCCCCCGTCGGTCGGGCAACGCGTGCATCCCGATGTGCCGTTATAACTGTTGCCGAAATATCCGGGTGCGCATCGGTAAGAATATGACGTGTTGCATGTCCCGTCACACCCACATGTTTTTGTGGTCCGGCGTTGATACCCGGTGGCGACAGAATCCCAGGTGTTGCTGCTGGTACAATTTGTACAACTGCGGCATTTTGCGCATTGGCCGTTAATACATCCGTAACCGCTGGTTTTGCAATCCGCGTCGCCAAAGCATCCACAGGGAACATTGATTCCTTCGCCGTCACTGTTGACGCAGTAACATTCCGTTGCACGCCCGCATCCGTACATGATGCCATCAATATATTGCCCATCGCTGGGGCATGTGCCGCCCACGCATTCGCCCACCGGTGGCACCAACAGCGCCCGTGCCACGCCGGGGATAATGACCAGCGTCAGCATTATCCAGACTTTACCTATTTGTTTGATTTTCTTCACTTCTTCCATCCTTTGGTTATCAAAGAAAACCACCAGAATCTGGTGGTCGGGAAGTTCGAAAAATCATATCTGATAATGACCTTGCAGCCTTTGGGGCGATGCCCCTGTTGTATAACTGCAACAACCCGACCAATGTCGGGGGGCGTGGCAAGGCGCCGCGCACAAAATAACGACATACACAATATGTCGACCAGATAAGGGATTTTCGAAGTCCCGAACCCACAACCGTGGATTCAAAAAGTATTATAGTCGTTTATTAAAACCCAGGCAATAATAAAATAGAAATGGTGAACCGCGTTATCATGGGGTTAATAAAAAAATACCACGCATGGTGGTATTTTTTTATTAAACTGGCGCGCCCAGAAGGATTCGAACCCGCAGTCTTCTGATCCGTAGTCAGATGCTTTATCCAGTTAAGCTATGGGCGCAACGTTTTAGTATTTTATATGATTTTATTTCAAATGCAAGCAAAAATATCTGATTTATTTCGTATGCGTGTTGATATTGTGATATATCGCATTAAAATGTTGGCGACAGACCGATTTAAACGCAGAATCGCCCACACAGATTTGTTCGCCGGCACGGATGACATCGCCCGTCGCATCAAATCGCAAATGATGCGTCGCCAGACGCATGCAGCCCGGCATTTGGCATGTCGATTCCATGCGGTGCAGTTTGGCACCGACTTCGATTAATCGGCGTGATGCCGGGAACATTTGTTCGTTACTGTCCACCATTAATCCATAACACATGACAATAACCGGTGTCGTATCTGCAATCCGGACCAATTGATCAATGTCCGACGGGGCAAAGAATTGGATTTCATCAATCAGTATCATTTTTGTGTCAGGCCCGGGCCAGTATTGATTTAAATTTTCCAATGCGGTCGCGGGGGCCGATAGCCCCCCGATACGTGAATCCACGTGGTCGATACTGAAACGGTTATCGGTTTTGGGCTTTAATATTTCTGTTTTGTTCCCGTGTTTGTTTTGGTTGTACGCGTTAATCAACAATTGGGCTGATTTTGACGAGCCCATTGTCCCGTAATGAAAGTGCAGGTTTGCCATTGGTTGTGTCCTTTTTTTATGCCATTGATTCCAGGCGTTCAATACGGCGTTCAACCGGCGGGTGCGTCGCCAGCAAATCGCCCATAAATTCACGCATGCCGCCCGGATTACTGATACAGGCCGCGTGCATTGATTTCTGTTTCGCCAAACAGGCCACATGGGAATTTTTTGTAATTTTTTGCAGTGCCGTCGCCAGTGCGCCCGGATTGCGCGTAATCTGTGCGCCGGTTGCGTCCGCCGCATATTCGCGGTTGCGTGACACCGCCATGCGCAAAATAGGTGTGATTATCCAGTTAAAGACCATAAACGCCAGCCACACCATCATCAAGATTGCGGCGCCGTTGTTTTTGTCGTTCTGGTCGCGATTATTGTTGGATGCCATCATGGCGCGTAGAATAAAATCCGCCGCAAACACCGTCACCCCCACACCCGTGACCAGCAACATGTCCAAACGAATATCGCGGTTTCCAATGTGGGCCATTTCGTGTGCGATAACCCCGTCCAGTTCCGGGCCATCCAATTTGTTGATAATGCCGCGTGTCAGTGCGACCGACGCGTCGCGGGGGCTGCGTCCGGTTGCAAATGCGTTCATGCCGTCGTCATCGATGATATAAACGCGTGGTGTCGGCAATCCCGCGGCCAAGGCGACATTTTCCACACGGCGAAAGATTTGGCGATATTCGGGATTGTCGTCGTGTATTTCACGTGCGTGCGCCGCCGACAGCATCATTGAATCCCCGAACGCCCACGATATCCCCAACCAGACCAGGCATGCAATGAATGTCGGGATGGCGACGGTGATTGTGGTGTGCGCGGCCTGGTTTGCGGGGGCGACCATCCACACGAATAAAAATATCAACGCGACAAAGATTAACGGAAATCCCAAGACCAGCAAAATGGTCTTGATATTATTGCGCCGGATATGGTCGTACACGGTCTGGACTTTCTTCATAGCAAATGGTTCCTGTTAAAATTTTATATGGCGGCTTTTATTATAATCAAAAAATAAGGCGCGTCATGAAAAATATTTTCCCTGTTGTCGTATTATTGTTTTGTGGTACCGCACATGCGGCGCGGACATCGTTTGGGAACGCAATGGCCCAGTCCGGTGGCGCGCCGGATTATTTGGTGGGTGTGGCGGATGCCTGGGCCAGTATCTTTGGAAATCTGGGGCCGGGTGGGGCAATTGCGGCCCGTATGACCGATGCGCATAATTCCGATTTGGCGACGTTTTATGACCTGGTGTCGATTATCGGGCACAACGACACGGCCATTACTTTGTTTGAAACAGACCGCCATATTGCGGCATCCCTGGACGCGTATGGCATGCCGCTGGGGCGGCGCCGCACGGGATGTCAATGGACGAATTCAAAGTGCGACCCCACGCGCCAGGTATTCACCATCGACGGGACGGTATTTGGTGGGACAAATGATTTTGATTCCCGTAAAAATGGGGATTTTCGCACAAACACCACCGGGGTCAGTATTCGTGCAAACACCTTTTTGACCGAAGGATTTGCCCTGTCGATTGGATATACGCGCAGTATGACCGACACCCATCACGGGCGGATTTATACCGACGCGGTCAGCAACGGGTTGGTGTTGGCGGCGCAGTATTATGCGGCCAACGGCATGTATTTAAATGTGGCGGCAACGGGCGGCAAGACCCGCTGGGCCAACGACAAAACTGTTGCCGGCATCGTTGACAGTGGCGATTATGACACCGAATACATGGCCGGCCAGGTCAGCGGGGGCATCCATCTGACGCGCGGGCATTGGGTGATGACGCCGCATATTGGGGCGCGGTACAGCTATATCCGCACGGACAAGCATATTGATGCCGCCGCCCAGGCGTTTGAAAAATGGTTCTTTAACACGATTACGGCGATGGCGGGGGTAATGGTTGAATATGAATTTACCGGCATTGATTATCGGTTGCGTCCGAATATCCGGCTGGGCGGGGGATACGATGCGCTGCGTCATGGTAACAGTGATGTGCGGGTGTGCGTGCTGAGTGGTCAATTCTATGACGTGCCGGTCGAAGTGCCCGCCCGCGCGGCGTTCCAGGGCGGATTGGGATTGCGTCTGTATGCGCCGATGTTTTCGGTTGGATTGGAATATCAATTGGATATGCGCCGGGATTACACATCCCACAGCGGGCATGTTAATTTAAAGATATCGTTTTAATTGGCGGCGCGGCGTTTGAATTTCACCACAAAGCTGCCGTTATTAACCGGCGCCCATGAAATGATTTTTTCGGCCAATGTGCTGGCCGTGACCCATTGTTGAAACTTGATTTTTAAAATACCACTGGCGCCCGTTATAATCTGGGCATCGCGCACACCACTGTCGGCCAGTTGGTTAATTTTCTGCCAGGCTTGTTCCTGGGTATTATGATGCAGGTCCAGTCGCGCAAACCGCGGTGCGGCCGCGGGCGGCGTCGGGATTAATTGCCCCAGACGCAAATGGCGGCGCACGCTGCGATTAACGCTGCGCGTGTCGGGGATAAATTCACCATCCCCCATTTGCCGAATATCCGTGTCCGTCAGTTGCTTCATATGCCCAATCATAGCGTGTGTCATGGCCGTGTCCAGAAAAAATCCCCCGGCGGGGGATTTTTATTTGTCGCAGATACTGGTTGGGGCGTCCAATTTTTTCGTCCATTCGTTATCTGGGAAATTGGTGCGCAACATTTCGGCATATCCGGATGCCTGGGCCGGCAATCCGATTGCGGTATAGCATTCTGTTAAGCGAAACATGGCTTCTGGTGTCATGACGGTTTCCTGGGCGCCGGTGACGACCGATTGCAGGTGGGAAATCGCGCTGGGCCAGTTTTCGCGGGACATATCCATGCGGGCGGAATACATCACCTTGCCGGCGATATAGTTTTTCAAAATGGCGATTTTATTTTTCGCGTTTTCCGCGTATTCCGACCGTGGGAATCGTTCGACCAGCTGTTCAAATTGTTGCAACGCGTACGCCGACATGCCCGGTTCGCGGCGCACATCGCTGACCTGGCGATAATAACACATCCCGCGCAGGTACAAGATATACGGCACATCCGCATGTCCGGGGTGGAAACGCATAAACCGGTCGGCGGCCAGGATGGCGCCGGCAAAATCTTTGTCCAGATATTGGGAATACGCGGCCATTACCAATGCATCCGCGGCCCAGGGACTGGCCGGATATTGGGTTTCGACCGCCAAGAAATCTGTGGCGGCGGTTTCATAATGTTCTTTGTTAAATTCCGCATATGCGTTTGCATATAATTCCGGCAAAGTCTGGTCTGGGACAACGGTATCTTTGGACCCGGCGCACGCGGCCAGTACGGCCATCGCCCCCAAGATTGCAAATACTTTTTTCATGTGTTTATTCCTGCCTTGATTTTATCTTTCAAACCAGAGTATAATCGAAACCATGAAACTAGGCAAACATATTTTCGGGGTTGGTGCCATGACCGGCATCAGTCGTATATTCGGATTTATTCGCGACATGCTGATTGCGCGATATCTGGGGGCGGGGCGGTTGTCGGACGTGTTTCTGGCGGCGTTCAAGTTACCGAATTTATTCCGCGACTTACTGGGCGAAGGGGCATTGTCCGCCATCTTTATCCCCATGTACACGGATTTAAAGAAAGACGACGCGTTCGCGAAAAACGTATTTTCATGGCTAATGGTCGTGCTGTTGGGCATCACGCTGGTGTTTGAAATATTTATGCCGTTGGTGATATGGGGGCTGGCGCCGGGGTTTGCCGATGACCCGGGCAAGATGCAGCTGACCGTGCAAATTTCCCGCATTATGTTTTTCTATGTGATTTTTGTGTGCGCGGCGGCGTTTATGTCGGCGATTTTAAATGCGCATTCGCGATTCTTGCTGGCGGCGTTTATGCCGGTGTTGCTGAACATCATGCTGATTGCCGCATTGGCGGCGGCGCCATTTTATGCCGATGGGATTATTTTGTATGTCATGGCGGGCACGGTTGTTCTGTCGGGTGTGATTCAGTGTCTGGTGTTACTGGGGCGCATCCGGCGTCGGCATTTCGGATTGCATTTGGTGGTGCCGAAATGGACGCCGGGGATAAAAAGCCTGTTTCGGCGTTTGACCATCAGTATCGTTGGCAGTGGGTTTTATCAAATCACAATTATTGTCGGCACCCTGGTCGCCAGTTACCAAAGTGGCGCCGTATCATGGCTGTATTATTCCGACCGCATTGTACAGTTGCCATTTGCGATGATTGGGCTGGCCGTCGGGACAGTATTAATGTCGTCAATATCCAACGCATTGGCGGATAATAATATGCGCAGTGTTCATATTCAACAGAATTCATCGCTGCGCAAATCATTGATGTTGATACTGCCGTGTGTGGCGGGGCTGTTCGTGTTGGCCGAACCGATAATACGGTATTTGTTTGAATACGGCGCATGGACCGCCGAATCCACCCACGCGGTTGCGACCGCCATCATGATTCAGGTGTTCGTTCTGCCCGCCATGTTGGTCAGCCAGGTGTACAGTAAAACACTGTACGCGGCCCAGGATGTTCGGACCCCGGTCCGCACCAGTATGATATCGTTGGGGGTGGCGGCGGCGATATATCTGGCGGCGTTTCCGTTGGTGGGATATCTGGCGATTCCGGTCGGCATCGTGGTCAGCGGATATTTGAAAAATTATCTGTTGGGGCGTGCGTGCCGGCGACGTGATTTGTTCCGGGCGGACCGGCGGACAATTCGTGCGGTGGTGGCGTTTGGTTCGCTGGCGACTGTGCTGGGGGTTGGGCTGTGGTTTGTCCCGGTCACCAGTATCTGGATTCTGGGGGCGGCGATTGCGGGATACGGGGCAATATATCTGCCGGCGGCATGGGTTATCGACCGGAAAATCTGACATAAAATACAGTTGAATGTGGGATTTTTTTATGATAAAATCAATATTAAGAATGTAAGGAGTCCCACATGAAGAAAATTGTTTCATTGGCTGTTTTGACCGCATTGGTCGCCGCATGTACAAACCCGTCGGGCCAGAATACCGGTTCGGATTACGGTTCGGACGGTTTTGGCGAAGAAGTCTTGGTCACAGGCGAAGACCAGACTTTAAACAACACTTATTTATTGGCCGCCGCGCCCAAGTATTATATTGGCAGCGCGTACAAGGTCGAAGATGTACAATACATCCCGGTCGAAGATTTGACATACAACCAAACCGGCATCGCGGGCATTATCCCGTCGGAATTGAACGGTTCGAAAACCAGCAATGGTGAAACATTTGACATCAACCAGATGGTCGCCACCAGCAAGACTTTGCCGTTGCCGACAATCGCCCGTGTCACCAATTTAGATAACGGCAGTTCTGTGATTGTTCGCGTGAACAACCGTGGTCCGTTTGTTAACACCCGCATTATGGATTTGTCCCCGGCGGCCGCCCGCAAAATCGGCATGACCGGCCAGTCCAAGGTTCAGGTTCAGGTTTTGCCGGAACAGACCATCGCGGTGAAAAACGCGACATTGGGCGCGACAACAACTTATTCTGTCACCGAAACGGTCACAACCACCACACCGGTAACGGTTGAACCGGCCCCGTCTGCGAATGCGACATCGGGCAGTGAATACAGCGTTCAGTTGGCGGCATTTTACGCCGAAGACAGTGCGGACGCACTGGCATCCAGAATGCGCACATATGGCGACGCCACCGTGGTCAAGGAAGGGGATATGTACAAGGTACGTATTGTCGGCCTGGACGCGGCCAAGGCCCGCAATGTGATTGACGCGCTGCGCAGTAACGAAGGCATGGCGCCGGGTCTGTTAAAGAACGGTCGCTGGGTCAATGCCGACAGCATTTAATGTGAAAAATCCCGCCAACCGGCGGGATTTTTTGTTTTGTGTCCCGCCGTTCGGCGGGCACTTTTATTAACTGGATTGTGTCGCTTCTCTCGCAATGAACAAGTGTGATGAAGCAGGCAAGACACAAAGCCAGGCGCTGCATCCCCATTGTCATTGCGAGCAAGACGGAACGTCGCCGCGTGGCAATCCAGGAAAGCGGCAAGGTTCATATTCACTGGATTGCTTCACTTCGTTCGCAATGACAAAGTAGAGTAAGTGTCCGGTTTTGAGCAATTAAACACCCCTGTCATTGCGAGCAAGACGGAACGTCGCCGCGTGGCAATCCAGGAATAGCAAGGAATAGTTCACTATTTACTGGATTGCTTCACTTCGTTCGCAATGACAAAGGAGAGTAAGCGCCCGGTTTTGAGCAATTAAACACCCCTGTCATTGCGAGGGAGTGAAACGACTGCGGCAATCCAGGAATAGCAAGGAATAGTTCATTATTTGACTGGATTGCTTCACTTCGTTCGCAATGACAAAGGAGAGTAAGCGCCCGGTAATCCAGAAAATTCGTACAATTGTCAGAAAAAATGTGTATAATAAATGTGGTTGGGGTGCGATGAATAAGAATCTTTGATTCAAATAAATCGTGCTATGTTCATCGAACGATAGTTCTTAGACCCCAATCGCCTTTATTCGTCCATAAAAAATCCCTGGAATTCGCAAAAAAAACATATATAATATATTACGTGTCGGCGTGTTGCCGATGTGGGTTTAGCAACCTATTAACAGTCGTTATGTCTTTTGACATGATGTAAAAGTCCAACATGGTTGGAGAGTCGAAAATATATTGAATATCGCACTATTACTGTTAATAGTTGCTAATCTCCAACCACCTGAATTTTCTGGTGGTTTTGTTTTGTAGAAAAACCAGTAGAAAAGAAGGGGGATTAACCCTTTCTTTTTTTATAATTTACTGGAAAATAAGAAAATATTTATATATAATTAAAATGCGATGTGGATTTCACATCGTGGAGTTTAGCCACTCCTTAACAGTCGTCTTGCTTCAAGATGAAAAATCCAACCAGGGTTGGAGAGTCGAGAATATATTGAATATCGACACTATTTACTGTTAATAGATTGCTAATCTCCAACCACCTTTATCCACAGGTGGTTTTGTTGTTGATGGGGACGATTTTCTCTCTCGAAAACCGCGATGACCATACCATCAAAAACGACAACCCGCCATTGCCCGAATGCCCTGGCATTTTGGGCCGGTCGAAAAAATGTTGGCATTCTAAAGGTCCCAATATTCAAAATTTCGACCGGGGATAACCCGATGGCGGGACCCGGAAGTAATCCAGGACACCCCGGCGTTCGCCGGGGATTTTATCTGTTGGTGATGTGTTTTTTCTTGCCTTGTCCGGCATCAGATTAATTGTAATAGCAATCTGATGTATAAACATAACTGCCGGTGCTGTCGGTCCCAGATGTCCCATTGGGCAGATAGCATGATGTTATGGACTTGCTGCCGGCGGGGGACGTGCCGCCCCTGGGGCATGCCGAACATCCGGAATTGCCATTTAACGTATTGCCGTAATATCCGGCTGCGCAACGATATTCGGTGGTTTTGTTACAGTTGCCTGAATAAATATCGCATGTGGCCCTTATGCGTGATTCATACCCGGTTGATGATGATGTCCAATTGATATTGGTGCAGCCCGGACATTTATATGGACAGTATGTTCCGTCCGGACAATATGAACCCTGGGGGACCGATGGTGTCAGTGCATCATCGCATAAACATGCCAACAGGTCGGGATTGGTGACGATACCCAGCGCGGGGCTGCAAATCGCGGCCAGTGCAATACATGTTGTCAGCTTTTTCATGATTTTTCATTTCCTTCTTTTGTTTTTTTGTTAAACAAAAACCACCAAAATATTGGTGGTCGGGAAGTTCGAAAAATCATATTAGTCAATGACCTTGCGGTTTTCGGATAAATCCTGTTGTATAACCGCAACAACCCGACCTGGTGTCGGGGAAATGGCAAAAGCCATAATGTTTTAACGACATTTCTGCCGGACTAATAAGGGATTTTCGACGTCCCGAATCCAATCTAATGAATTCGATTGTTATTATATTGAATTTTGTTAATGTTGCAATGATAAAAAATCCGACGGGTGTCGGATTTTGTTTTTATTTTTCACGCTGGAATGTGCGCTGAATCTTTTGGTAAACGGTGTCCAGAACCAACGGCATGTTATTGTGGGCGATGATTAACCGCCCCAGGGCAACGTACGCGTCCGCCGTTGCGTTAATAACGGCCGGCATGTTGTCGCGCCGGCGGTTCATGTGTTTCAGTAATTCTTTTTGTAATCCCAACAGGGCGATTAACCGTTCGTCATTGCCGGACATAAATTGCGGGGCGCGAATCTTTTTGCGGCGAATGCTGTTGACGGTGCGTTGGATATCGTACCCGTATGTCACGTGGTTCAATGTGATGTATACGTCGGCAATTTCGCTGGCGGTGTCTGCAAATGATCGGTCCAGAACCAATTCTGTGGCCAATTCGGAAATTTCTTCCATGCACATTGAAATTTGGTAGTTTAATCCGTTTTGCTGAATCAAATAATCGGATAATTTGTTCAGCTGTGGCTGGGGCACCATTTGAAAGATGTCTTCCATGGTGGTTTTGCTTTGCCCGTACCACATGTCCGAGAATGTATTGCTCATATCCATGTGTCTTTGCGTCTTTGTTGTTTTGGCCATTCTCTCGGGATTTATTTTATACGTGGGATGCCGATTTGCAAGATTTTAATTCACTTTTTAAATTGGTGTGCTATTGTGCTGGGTATGACGAAGACTTATTCTGGCTTTGTGGCCATTATCGGCCCGACAAACGCGGGCAAAAGCACATTGTTAAATCAAATCATGGGACAGAAAGTGTCCATCGTATCGCACAAGGTGCAAACCACACGCACCCGGCTGCGCGCGGTGAAAATGGTGGGTGACCGGCAATTGATATTTGTCGATACGCCCGGCGTGTTTAATCCAAAACGCCGTCTGGACCGGGCGATGGTTGCCGCCGCAATGGATGCGGTGTCGGACGCCGATGCGATTTTGTTAATTATGGACGCGCAAAAGGGCGTAACCGAAACCATTCGCGGGCTGGTCGAAAAAATTCGCGACCGGGCGAACCTGTTTGTGGCCCTGAACAAGGTGGATGCCGTCGCCAAACCCAATCTGTTGCCGATTGTCGCCGAATTGTCTGCGATGGCCAATTGGCGCGAAATATTCATGATTTCGGCACTGAAAAACGATGGTGTGACGGGCATGCTGGGGGCATTGGCCGATGTGATGCCCGAATCCCCGTATCTGTTTGATCCGACCGACCAGCCGGATGTGCCGGATGCGCTGTATCTGGCGGAATTGACCCGGGAAAAAATTTATAAATATATTCACCAAGAATTGCCGTATCACATCAATGTTGTGACCGAACGCGTGGACGTGGATGCGGAAAATGTTTTGGATATTTATCAGAAAATTGTGGTCGCCAGTGACGCGCATAAAAAAATTGTCATTGGTCGCGGTGGCGAACAGTTAAAGCAAATTGGCACCGCCGCCCGGCATGATATTCAAAACCAGTGGGGCGTGAATGCGCGCCTGCATTTGTTTGTGCGTGTCGAACCCGACTGGGAGAACAAGGCCGAAAACTATATCGACCAGGGATTGGAATTTAAAAAATAAAAAATGGGGGTTGGGATGAAACGTGTGATTTTGTCTGTTATTTGTGTGTTGGCGGTGAACGGATGTGTCAAAACGTTGCCGATTACGCCGATTGATGCGCCGGTGGTGGCGGCATCCGATGGGGCGACGTATGATGCGGGGCGCGATGCGTCGGATGCGGATATGAAATTGGAAATGTCCGCGCGCCAACAATCGAACAAAATTGATGTTGATATCAAGGTTACAGATGCCGCCACCGCGTCCGGGGAAATCCAAAAATTGGTCACCGATATGGGCGGATATGTCAAAAGTGGTACCGCATCGCATGTTATCGCATATGTGCCGGCCGACCGGGCGGACCGTTTCTTGGACAGAATGGGGACGGATATCGGCAAACTGCGCAAAATTGACCGCAGTGTCACAGATGTCACCGACACCGGCAATGATGTTGCGGCAAAATTGGAATCGATGATTGCGGTCCGGACACGGTACACCGAATTGCTGGCCAAAACCACCGACGTGGACCAGATTATGAAAATTGAAACGGAACTGCAACGGGTCAATGCCAACATTTTGGCGTTACAGGGGCAACTGGCCAATATCAAAACCCAGGTGCAATATACATTGTTTAACATTGATATCGACGATACAACCATCTGGTCCGGTGTCAAAACCATGTTCAAAACCCCGGCATTTTATGTGTTGTTGTTGCCGTTTGTGGCATTGGCGTTGTAATGGACAAAGGGCTGTGCCAATGAATACAAATCAAATGAAAAATAATCAGAAATTACCGGCCGACGCCTGGACCGTGTTTGCGATGATGGGCGTCATGCTGACGGTCGGCGCGTTGATGGTGGTAAAGTGTACGACGGACAATGAAACGGATGATTATGTAATCACGGCCCGCGGTGCGAATAAAATTGTGTATCATTCAATTGCAAACCCCGGTGTCAATCATGTAATGACATTTGACGGTGATACAATTGACCCGCGTGGTGGATTTTATCCATATTTAAATATTGGTGATACTATCATGGGAAACGCGCGTTTCATGAACAATCCGGTAAATAAGTCCTGGTATTATCAGGGGCTGCGTCCGCCAGTCCCGGTTACGACGATACGCACGGTCAACGGCCGTACATTAAAAGAATTGCGCGAAAATGCACGTCGTGACAGCCTGATACGGGAAATAAATACGAAACAAAGATAAAAATGCACACGTCTGATTTTGATTTTGAATTGCCGTCTGATTTAATTGCGTCGCGTCCATTAGACCGGCGCGATGCGTCACGCATGCTGGTGGTGGATGGGGAAAAAATCGCGGACAGATGTGTGCGGGATTTTCTGGAATTTATCCGGCCCGGGGATGTGGTTGTATTTAACAATTCACGTGTGATTCCGGCGCGATTTATGGCATCTGGCCACGAAATTACACTGCATACCGCGGCGGATGACGGCGCATGGTGGGGGCTGTGTAAAAAATTTAATAAAATCCCGGTCGGCACCGATTTAACACTGGACGACGGGACGGTGGCCACCGTCATTGACCATGATGCCGACAGTGGGATTAAACTGAAATTCCAATGCGACGATATTTTTGCGGTGCTGGACCGGGTGGGAAAAATGCCGTTGCCCCCGTATATGAAGCGCGATTGTGAAACCGCCGACCGCGACCGGTATCAAACGGTCTATGCCGGGCCATTGGGGTCGATGGCGGCACCGACGGCGGGGCTGCATTTTACGCCGGAATTGATGGATGAAATCACGGCCCGCGGTGCCCAGATTGTGCATGTCACACTGCACGTTGGGGCGGGGACATGGATGCCCGTTAAAACCGAAGATTTGTCCCAGCACAAAATGCACAGCGAATGGTGCCAAATTACGCCCCACCAGGCGGACATCATCAATCGCGCGCGCCGCGTTATTGCGGTCGGAACGACGTCCATGCGCACACTGGAAAGTGCGGCAATGGGTGCCGGTGATGGTACGGAATTCCGCCGCGTAAAACCGTTTTGCCAGACAACAAATATCTTTATCACGCCGGGGTATAAATTCCGCGCGGTGGACGTGTTGCTGACGAACTTTCATTTGCCAAAATCGACGTTATTCATGCTGGTGTCGGCGTTCGCGGGTGTCGATGAAATGCGCGCGGCATACCGCCATGCGGTGGACGCGCGGTATCGGTTCTTTTCGTATGGGGATTGTTGTTTATTGTTTAAACAGGGGGAAAAATAATATGCAGGTATTGTTACGTTTGTTGGCCAATCCGAAATTACTGGCGCGGTTTTTGCGCACCCCGGCGGGCCGCCGGGCGGCACTGAAATACGGCACGATGGTCGTCAAATCCAAAACGGCCCAGGACGCGATTACAAAGTTTATGCACACAAACAATCAGTATTTGGGTGGTAAAAAAGATTATGCAATGCAACAAGCAAAATTTGATAAAATCCAAAGACAAATCAGTCAGTTGCAGGCACAAGTTGATACGATGCGTCAAGACCGCCAAACACTGGAAACCGCGACGTTCACGATGGGCCGCCGCGTGATTGAATTACAGCGTTTATATGCCCAAATGCAAATGGAATTACAGCGCGTGCGCACCGCGCAAATGGCGATGGCGGACCGGGCCCATATGCGATAGGGGGGCTTTGGTGCAATACAATCCGACCATACATAAATTATCAAACGGTGTGACGGTCATCCTGGACCCGATGGATTTGGAAACCGTGTCTGTCAAGGTTCTGTTTCGCACCGGCAGCCGGGACGAAGGTCCCACCGAATATGGTCTGACCCATTTTTGCGAACACATGTTGTGCAGCAGCACGGCGCGGTTTGCAGCGTCCAAGGAACGACAGGAATTTCTGGACGATCATGGGGGAAACCATAATGCCGCCACGGGGAATAATCGACTGTATTTTTATGGGCGCATTTTGGCTGAAAACATTAATGTTTTGATTGATGTGATCAGTGACCAGTTGCAAAACGCCCTGTTTGAACCGGACAAGATTGATATTGAACACCGCGTTGTGATTGATGAGCTGCGCCGTGCCCTGGATAATTCCCAGCGACAATATAGGGATTTTGTGTCCGGTAAACTGTTTAACTATGCAACGTTTTCAACGCGGGGCTTGGGGACCGAAGAATTGATTCTGTCTTTTACCCGTGATCGGGTTATTGAATTTTTGGGGCGGCGCCTGTCGGCCAATAATTGCATCATCGGCATATCGGGTCGTATTTTGGATGCGGACGCCGTGTTGCGACATTTAGAAACGGCCTTTGGGTTTTTGCCAAACCTGGATGTGCCGGAAAATGCCAGCATCACATACACGCCCACCATTGCGCACAATTCCAAACCGGGCAAGAAAAATGTGGTGTTAAGTATTTTGTTCCCCGACGTATGGGATGCAACATATGAAAATCTGTTCCAGAACAAATGCGTGTCAAAATTCTGGCGTTATATGAACCGTGAATTGTTTGATATTATTCGTCGGGAAAATGGATTGGTGTATGGTTTTTCAGGCACCGGTGTCGGGAACGAAAAACTTGGCCTGACGGGCTTTAACACCCAAACGGCGCCGGAAAATGTGGAACGTGTGGTGGCGTTGATTGCCAAAAATGCACACAAAATTTATACCCAGAACACAATTACAGACGATGATTTGCGACGCATAAATTGTCGCAATCGTCTGTCGCGGGCAGATTGGATGGAATCTGCGACCAGTCGCTGTGACAAATTAATTAGCTTCTGGCGTTTTTCTGGGCGGCTTTTTGATTTGGATGCCGATACCCGGATGTCGGAAAGTGTTCGTCGGGACGATGTGATTGAAAATGTGCGTGGTTCCTTTGATGGGCCGATGTCCATTGTTACCCAGGGTGCGGATTTTAACGTCGATTTGGCAGCCGTGTGGCGGGATAATTTTAAGTAAGGATGGGGGAATATTATGTCATTAAAATTTGATTTGATTACAACGGATGGGAATGCGCGCCGCGGGCGCGTGCACACCGCGCACGGGGATTTTGAAACGCCGGCGTTTATGGCGGTGGGTACCGCCGCCACGGTCAAGGCGCTGACCATGGACCAGGTTGCCGCCACCGGCACCCAGGTGATTTTGGGCAATACGTATCATCTGATGATGCGGCCCGGTGGGGATTTGGTGGAAAAAATGGGCGGCCTGCATCAATTTGGCGGGTGGCGCGGCCCCATTTTGACCGACAGTGGCGGGTTCCAGGTAATGAGTCTGTCCAATCTGGTCAAAATGAAAGAAGAAGGGGTCGAATTCACATCCCACATAGATGGCGGGGTGAAACATTTCTTGCGACCCGAAGATTCCGTTCATATTCAGCATCAGCTGGATTCGAACATCACCATGGTGTTGGACGAATGTCTGCATTTGCCGGCGCCGCGCGAACGCGTTGAAAAGAATGTCGATATGGTGACCCGTTGGGCCCGCCGTTCGCGCGATGCGTTTGTGGACCGGGATGGATACGGCATATTTGGTATTGTCCAGGGGGCCGACCAACCGGATTTGCGTGAAAAATCCGCCCGCGAATTGGTGGAAATCGGATTTGACGGGTATGCGATTGGGGGATTGGCGGTTGGCGAACCCCAAGATGTCATGTTCCGCATGATTGAAACAGTGGCGCCAATGTTGCCGACGGACCGGCCGCGTTATCTGATGGGGGTGGGAACGCCATTGGATATTCTGGGGGCGGTTGAACGCGGGGTGGATATGTTCGATTGTGTGATGCCGACACGCGCCGGCCGCACGGCCCAGGCATTCACCCGCCATGGGACGATGAATATGCGCAATGCACGCTTTCGCGAAGATGGTGCGCCCATCGACGACAAATGCGGGTGCCCGGCATGCAAACTGTCGCGCGCATATATCCATCATTTGATTAAGTGTAACGAAATGCTGGGGGCAACGTTGTTGACTCAGCATAACCTGTGGTTTTACCAGGATTTGATGTGTGATATCCGTGCGGCCATTGAACAGGGGCGCTTTGCGGAATTTAAACGTGAATTTATTGCAAATTATACAGGGGAACAATAACCATGACAGATAAAAACAGTCAAAATCATGAAATTGCGTTTGGGGCGCGGCCGAAAATGCGGCTGAACCTGACGGATAAAATCTATCTGGCAACGTCCATTCGGGACGAAGATGTGACAAAATACGTCTATTCTTTGTATCTGATGGGGCGGGGCGGTACATACACGTCCGACACATCGGTCGAAGTGACGGCGTTCGATGACGAAGACCAGGCCCAGGCGTACTTTGACACCATGTCCGATGTTGTTGATGTTTATCAAAATCATCCGGTGGTGCGCCAAATGGACCAGATTTTGCGCCCGCGCATTAAAATGTTCCATGACATGTTTATGGCGCGATAATTTCAGTTGAAACCGGTGGCCATAAAATCGTATTATACCCAGGAAAGGAGAAACACACATGCCAAGAAAGAAAAAAGAAGTCGAAGTCATCGACCGCGGCGGTGCAAAAACCGTTGCGAAAAAGACGTCTTATGTCACATGGACCAAGCGCGTATTTGCGATTGTGTCGGTGTTGTGGATTGCGCTGGTGATTTGGGCGCCGCTGCATGTTAAAAACACGTATTCCCAACCGATTAAAAAATCGATTGTGGTATCGATGTTCTTTGACTTGCAACGCAATATTGTGCAGCAGTATGAAAAATTGCTGGATGGGATTAAGAAGTCTATTAATCTGGAAAAGCCCGTCGCATTCGCCATCGACCAGGTGAAAATGGTCGGCGGTGCCGTGGACCGGGTGACCGATACCACCGCCGCGGCCAAAGAAAAGACTGCCGCCGCCAAAGAATCCACGGCCAAGGCCAAGGAAACCACCAGCGGTGTTAAAAAACTGACCGGGATTGCGGGCAAATTCGGGGTAAAAACCGATGCGATTGACAATGCGCTGGCGTCTGCGGACCATGCCATTGACCGCGCCGATGGCGCCGTCGATCAGGCGAACCAGGCCATTGCCAAGGTGGACAATATCGCCGAACAGGTGAACGCAAAGCTGGATAAAATCGAAAAAGATTTGGCGGGCGTTCTGCAAATGGAATTCGACAAAATGATTGACGAAGCCATCAAGACCCAGCTGGATAAAAATTCCGGCGGGTTGGGGACAACGTTGCTGACCAATTACGGTATCCAGCATGTTTATCCGTGGCGTCCGTCGTCATGGCCGGTGGCAACAAAAATCTATAACGATTTGGAAAAATCCAATGTCGGCGTGATTCAGATTATCACCGGGACCGTGAACAAATATTTCGGTTATGTTGCGTGGGGATTGGTTGTGGCTGCATGGGCGGTGGGGCTGTTTGTATGGTTCACACTGTTTAAAAAGGTCAAAGCCATGCTGGCACCGTTTATCGTATGTCCGCGTTGTGGAAATGCGTTCGCAGATAAACGTACCGCGTACGGTTTGCTGAAACTGGTGCAGCCGTGGAAATGGTTGTAATCGCATGATTAAAACGCCCCGGTCGGGGCGTTTTTTTACTTGATAAATGGCATGGGAAATGTATTGTGGATATAAATGGGAAATACGATGATAGAAGATAAATTTATACACATAAAAAATCAACCGATTAAGGTGGATGCCAATATTAAATCCCAAATGGGCACTTCGGACGATCCGGTTCGGGTAAAATCTGTGGGGGGGGGCGGCGTTGGATTATTGCCGGGTGCGCAATATTTATTGCGTTGTGCATGGACGGTATTTACAGCCAGTTAAAAACACACAACGATTTATATCGTGATGATTTGAAAATCAAGAAAGAACAGCTGGAACTGGCACGGCGTCAATATGTGCTGGATTCGTTGCGTTATTATCATCCGCCGCGTACACGTTAAAACGCCCCGGTCGGGGCGTTTTTTTATTCCAGTTCAATCCGTGCGGAATAGTTACAGTTCCGGGTAAATTCAAATGTTCCAGAAACATCGGTGTATTCGCATGTGCCGCCGCCTTCTAGGGATAGGTATTCCTTGGGCATGTAACACGATTCTATGCCCAGTGAAATACTTGTGTCGCCAGCACTGCCACCTATGGTTCCACCTGGGGATGATGCACTGCATCTGGCGTTTGTGGATGAAAAATCTGTGGTTTCCGGGCATGGTTTACAGCTGGTTGCTGTGGGATAGGTGCCACTCATACAGAATTTTACGACGGGTTCGTCAACACATTTTCCTTGTTCGGAATCCCAAATCTGTCCCTCCGGGCATATCATACCCATACAGCACCTTTCGTCGTAATAACATGTGCCCTTGCAGGCGAACTGTGTCCCATTGGTACAGCAATAGCAGTTGGCGCATGCCTGATCGGCGGCACTCACGGCCGTCGCATTCTGCCCCCACATTGTCGAAAGCAATCCGACGTTTAGATTCGGCATAAAATGACCATATTTTTAGGAACAAAAGGCTGAAAAATGGGGATTCTTTCAAATGCAAAAAAGTTGGGTTTAATCGTCCCTTTGCATTAGGCATAGTTAAACCGGTTATATGCCATGTATTATACCGGATTTTGACAATTTAAACAAGCAACAAATTACCGCCCACGAATATTGTTGATATATTTTTCAATTGTCCGGTTCAGCCCCGGATTTCCGCCGTCCGATATCAGTGCGGCGCGAATTTGATTATCCGTCCAACCGGCGTGGTGCATCATGGGGATTATTCCCATGTTTAATAAATTGTGGCGATTGCCGTCGTGCCACTGGGCCAACATGGCGCGCACGCGGTCGTTTATTTTGGGTGAAAATTCGTGGGTGGTTTCGAACATGTGTTTCTGGATTGCCGTGTGGGCGTCATATAATGGGCGCCAATCCATGTCCAAAACGGCATCAGATTGATGTATCAGTGTTTGCGTCACCGCCCGCCCATCCACCAGGCGTGTCGCCCCCGCGCGCCGCATCAACCGCCCGTTGTTCCAGCATACCGGGTCGATGCCCTGGATGTTATACGTATTGATAATGTGTGCGAACAGCCATTTGCGCTGTGCGCGCGTTTGTGGGGCCGGCCGCACGGTACAGCGCATGTGATACGATTTGCTGCCAGACCACACGATTTTATTAATCACCCCCAGTGCCACCAGACGGTGCGCCTGGGCCAATTGGGCGGCGGGGGGCATGGTGTCGCTTTCCAACAGGAAATTGCCCATTTCAAAATTCACATCGTTGTTTTTTGGGTTCCCCATTCGGTCGCGCACCGTGAAATCCGGCCGCAATGGGTTGACGGATTCAAACTGACCGTGCGTGTCATACATGACGTACGGGGCGCCGGTGGTTGGATTTGTTGATTGAATAAACGGCGCGCCATCGGGGATTTTAGATGGGGATTTAATAACAAACGGGGCCCATGGCGCCGCATCAAAATCAATGGTGTATTGATGTGGCGCGATTGCGGGTTGTGGTGTGTGGACGGGCGTCGCCGCTGGTTCTGTTGTCATCGTTTGATGCGGTGTCCCCATGACGGGCGTCACAACGGGGCGGGGTACAAATTGCCCATCGGCATTTAAAATGTGTGGCACATCAACAAAGCCCCCCAAATCCATATCGTACAGCGTGATGTTTTCCGCGCGGATTTGCGTTTCTGTGTCTGCGATTTTTTGTGCCAGTTCCGATGTCGGTCCCGCCCGGTATGCGTCGTGCAATTGAACCAATCGCCGCTGGGCATTTTGCCGGTATTTCAGGCACCACATGTCGTCATCGGAAAATAAATGCTTTGTCCGGAAAAATTCCATCGCGGACGGGTTGTCGTGCATGACTTGGCCGGTTGCGTCATCGGTTTTACGGTGGCCGCGGCCATGTTTGATTTCATTAATGGATTTTAACGCGTCGCTGTGATGGCGCGCGGCCCACAGTTGCGCCGTGCGCAGCGCGGAGTTATCACGGCGCATGGCCGCCAATCCCTGGCCGATTGTTGCCATGAAATTTTTTGCCCGCAATTCAAACCATTTGGTACGGTTGCGGTCGGGGGCCGGTTCATTGGATATGAATTCGCAAAATTGATTGGTTATCCATGCCGCCAGAAACAGCGCATGCGGCGCAAAGTATCCCCCAGGGTATTTGGGGGCGGTTTGTCGGCCGCGCCGCCATCCGCCGCGCGCGCCGCCGGTGTCTGGTTTGAATCCCCGCGTGGTCAGCATTTCCGCATACTGGTCCCGAATGGACGGGGCGCCCGGTGCACGAAACAGCGGGTTGAAAATGTGTTCTTGCTTAAACTCTTCGAATAAATGAAACGAAAATTCACGGCCGTAAATGCGCCGCATTTCATTGGTCAGATTTTTCTGCGCTGATTCCCAGGCACGCTTAACCGGTTTTGCCCGGACCCAGTCCCATGTGATGCGGGCGATTTCATCGCAATCGGTTTCGGGGAACGCGAAATAATACGCCGCAAATGCCAATTGCATTTCCGTTTGGATTTTGTGGCGCCCGTTGTCATGCGCCGCGTGCGTCGCGGTCAATACGGGTCGGCCCATGTCGATGTCCGCCCGCATTTTTGTGGCCAGCCAGTAATTCGCCACCCGGCACATGGCGTATCGCGACAGATAAATTCGGTTGGTCGGGAACAATTGCCCCGGCGCATTTGCGCGCCGGATATATAAATGCGTTTCCGGCACGGCGCACCGTGACACCAGGAAATTAATCGCCGTGTCCATCTGCATGTCGTTCGCGGCGCCCATCAAAATGCGGGCGACATCGTCGAACGCCCACGCGTCATGGCGGTTAATGGATGTGGCGGCATTATTCAGTGCGTCAAAAGTCCTGTGAAAAATGTCATGAACAGAATCGGGTGCGGCATAGACAAAAAATCGCGCCGGGGGATTAAACACCAGGTTATCGAACAGTGTATTATACGACCCCGCCATCAATAATTCGCGGGATTTTCGGGCACTGCCAAGATTTTTGTCTGGGATATTTTTCATTAAAATCAGCATATCCAAACCATAAAAATTGTCAATAAAATAACACTTGCAATTTGAAAAAAGATATGTCAGAATACACCACGCAGTGCGAGCGTAGCTCAGTTGGCTAGAGCGCAACCTTGCCAAGGTTGAGGTCGAGGGTTCGAGCCCCTTTGCTCGCACCAGAGTTTTTAGGTGCATGACAATATGAAAAACATTTCTAAAAAATTTTTTAATTGATACGTGCGACCATAAGAAATCAGGACGGACGCACATTTTTGCGTCCGTTTTTTTAATCGCAATGCCAAGGAACCAAAGTTATGTCAGAAAATACATCAATATCCACCAACGAACTGACCGCCCGTCTGCAAAAGGCGGAAAATATCCGCGCCCGTGACGGCGTTGTCTGGAAAGACAAGTTTGACCGCACCCACACCATCGTGGCCGCGCGTGAATTGGCGGACGGTACGCCCGTGCGTTTGGCCGGTCGCGTTACCGCACAGCGTTGGCTGGGTAAATTGATGTTCGGGCGCATTTATGACATTGATGGCGAAATCCAGTTTTCGATGTCCCGCGAAGAACTGGGCGAAGAAAATTACAAGTTCTTTAAATCCAACGTCGATTTGGGGGATTTTGTGGGGCTGACGGGGGAATTGTATCACACGACCGCCGGCGAATTGACCGTTCGGGTGACCGGGTATGAAATCCTGGCCAAGGCGTTGCGCCCATTGCCCGAAAAATTCCACGGTTTAACCGATGTGGAAACGCGTTATCGTCAACGCTATCTGGATATTATTTCAAACGAAGACACACGTCGCACGATGAAAATGCGTTTTCAAATGTTGCGCATTATCCGTGATTATCTGAACAACAACGGCTTTGTCGAAGTGGAAACACCCATCATGCAAACCGTTGCGTCCGGTGCGGCGGCGCGCCCGTTCGTCACGCATCACAACGCACTGGATGCGGATTTCTATCTGCGTATTGCGCCGGAATTGTTCCTGAAACAGACGATTGCCGCCGGATTCGACCGCGTTTATGAATTGGGCAAGAATTTCAGAAACGAAGGCATGGATGCCATGCACCTGCAAGAATTTACGATGCTGGAATGGTATGCGGCATATTGGAATTATCGCGACAACATGGCGTTTTCATGGGCGTTGGTCCAGAAAATCTTGATGGATTTGCGCGGCACATTACAGATTGAATACCAGGGGACAAAACTGGATTTTTCCAAATACGAAGAAATCGATTACACCGCGCGCATGAACGAATTGCTGGGGGTGGATATCTTGGAATTCCGCGACGCCCCCGCGTTAAAGCAACAGTTGGTTGCAAATGGCATGTTTGGGGCGGATGAATTGGAACCGCTGAAATCCGTGCCGGCCATCGTCGATTACGTGTTCAAGCGCAAGGTTCGCGACCAAATCATTCACCCGGCCATGGTGTACAATTATCCCGCATATATGATTCCGCTGGCGCGGCGTAACGATGCGGACGGCCGCCGTATTGATATTTTCCAATTGATTGTCTGTGGTGCCGAATTGATCAAGGCGTATTCGGAATTGGTTGACCCCATTGTCCAGCGCGCCGCATTCGAAGAACAAATGGCGAACAAGGCCGCCGGTGACGACGAAGCCTTTGACCTGGACGAAGATTTCTTGCGTGCGATGGAACACGGCATGCCCCCGATTTCGGGATTGGGGCTGGGGATTGACCGGTTCTTTTCCATCATCGCGGACGCGCCGACACTGCGCGACGTGATTTTGTTCCCGATTATGAAATAACAGGATGAAACATGACCCATACCGCCGCCACAGATAACGCCATTCGGGATATTATTGCCGAACACGACCGGAAAAATCTGGATGTGATTGCGCGTGCGGCGGCGGCCGGCAAAATCAATGCCGAAGCACGCGAATACCTGGAAACCATGTACAGCGATGGCTTGGTTTGGTTTCGGGAAATGTTTCATTTGCTGGGGAAAAGCTTTGGCGCGCCCAAGGCGCCCGTTATGCTGTACGATTACGACAGCGATTCCGGCGTTGATGAACCGATAAAGATTTCTGAAATCAGTCCGTTGTCCCCGTATCTGGTACAGCATCGCTTGGACGGCGACCCGATGCGCAATCAATTTTTTACCAGTGGGGCAGGGCATAAAATCGATTTGTCGGTGTCGTCGATTGTGACGGTTATCGTCGGCGCACAGAAAAAGATTGAACGCGCCCTGGCCAAGGTGACCGGCAAATATTACGACGATTATGTCCGCGAAGTTGCTGAAACCGCGTACCGCGTGATTTCCGCCCACGAACGCGAAGCGTCCGCCCGCGCCATTTCCGACAAGATTTATGAAAAATTCCGTGAAAAATTCATCACCACCGCATCGGAAACAGTTTTGGGGATTATTGGCCGCGGCCACGAAGAAATCGCGGTGGAATTGGTGCGCGAATTGGACCGTGTGACCAAACCGCATTTGCGGTTGTGCGACGTGTGGCGGGTAAAGTGTCTGTTTGATTTGGTGCCCCAGGCACGCACGTTCATCGAACGCATTCATGAAATGATGCCGGACCGGATTATGTCCACCCGGGACAAGTTTTATGATATGGACAACCCGCGCAATTATCGCGATGCCAAGGTGATTGTGGAAATCGGGTCTGGCCGGCGCCGCGCGCCCATGGAAATTATTTGCCAGGTGCGCACGTTTTTTGATTACGAACGCAAAACGCATGATGCGTACGCGGTCGCCCGCAGTCAATCGGCCGCCGATGCGGCCGAACTGGAACGGCAATTGGCGTCGTTTATGGCGGCGGGCGTTCGGGAATATAATTTGAAAATCTGTCATTATCTGGACGATTTATTTGACCGCGTGGGTTGGAACATTTTATACAGCCAGGACCGCGAAGTCGCATTAATGGACGGTTTCCCGCGCAATTGCACGTTGTATTACCCGCCAAAGGTATTGGAAATTATTTTTGATAAACTGGACAATGCGATTGAAAACGAAGTCTTTCATGTGACGGATGCGCCGGCCAAATTGACCCAGGCCCAGGAAAGCAAAATCTTTCGCTGGATGACGCGTTTTATCCTGGTGTCGGCGATGCCGTATCTCAGTGCGCGCTGGGACGTGCCGGCGGACACATTGTCGGGACGTCTGTTTAATTTCGTCATGAAAGAAGTTCAGCGTTATTACAAGAAATAGGCGACATCAGTCGTAGGAAATCATACTATTGTTATTTACTTGCGTTGTGGGGTGTAATACGTCACAATGGTTCCAGGTTCTTGTGTTTGATGGGAACCGTAACCAGCATAACAAAGGAAAAAGATTATGCGTCAAGGTAAAGTAAAATGGTATAACGGCAAAAAGTGTTTTGGTTTTATTACCCCCGATGCGCCGAATGAAAATGGAAATACGGATGATGTGTTCGTTCATTCCAGCGCGTTAAAGGCGGCCGATATCCGCTTTTTGAACGAAAACGATATCGTGGAATTTGACGAAGAAGTTCGTAATGGTAAATTGTCGGTAACCACATTGAAATTGATTCAGCGTGACGAAGAAGCCGCCCGTCGGTTCCAGGAACGCCGTCAACAGTATCGCAACAACCGCGGGGAAGACGAACGTCCCGCGCCGCGTGAACGCCGCAGCGGTTTTGCATTCTGGAAGAAATAAAAAATCCCCCGTTCGGGGGATTTTTTTGCCCGCGCATCCGCGCACATTATTTACTGGATTGCCGCGGTCGCGATGCTCCCTCGCAATGACAAAGGAGATATAGTTCCTGGAAATTAAACACCCTTGTCATTGCGAGCAAGCGTCAGCGCCGCGTGGCAATCCAGTAAATACCCACCCCACACCAATAAATTTAAATTCCTTGAACATTCGCGCGGGATGCGATATAATGGACACGCATTGGGAAACCGGTGTAGGGTTTAATCGCCCGTATTACAGATGTCAGAGATGACACAAAACATCTCCAACCCCTGTGGTTGGAGGGTGGCGAATATATTGAATAAGTCACACTATTTCTGTAAATAGCGATTAACCTCCAACCACCCAAGTGTTTTGGGTGGTGTTTTTTATAAAAAACCAAAGGAGATGAAAACTATGGCAAAACTGTTAATCGATGCCCAGTATTACGGCAATATCTTGCGCTGTGCGCGCCAACATTTAAAAATCAGTGCCGGTGATGCGGCGGCATTATTGAAAATGACCAAGAAAGATTATCTGAAATGTGAACGTGGCCGCGAATTGTTCGCAGAAGGTACCCTGCGCCGCGTTTTTCACGGGGCGTTTGCGATGCTGATTATCAAACGCGGCCGCGTGGCATGTTGATGTTTTCGTTGTCATTGCGAGCCCCCGGCGAAGCAATCCAGTGAATAATGAACATTTCCGCTTTCCTGGATTGCCACGCTGCGTCCGTCTTCGCTGCGCTATGTCGCGACCTGCTCGCAATGACAAAGAAGACAAAAATCCCCCGGATGGGGGATTTGTTTTTTGCCCTGGTGGTTACCGCCCACAGACAACGTGGGATGTTTCCATCCAACAATGGATGACCGGCCATTGCGGTCATCAGGCTACTATACTTTTGCCCCATTGACTATATTTATTTAGAAAAATATGGCGCCGCGCCCACAAACGCGGTATAATTATCCATGCAATGGGTGACGTCCATTGCGGGGGTGTAAGAACCCTGTATGAGTTGTCGATACATGATTGACGTAAAAATAACTCCAACTTATTCCGGTTGGAGGGTTGCAAAATACGGCCACGGCCCAATATGCACACTATTACTCATAGTAGTTCTTAACCTCCAACCGCCCGGTTCGTCAGGGCGGTATTTCCGTTCACGGGGGGGGATCATGAAATTTTGGTTTGGGTGTTTCGGTGCGGCATTAAGCGCGCCCGCAGCGCATGCGGCAACGTTGCATTTCGGCGCCGCCGCCGTCGAATTGACGCCGGTGCGATATACGTCGCCATCGCTGGCGGTGCAAATGACGGATGGGACATATTGGGGCGCGCTGTACAACGATAACGCGCCGGGTGGGACATTGCGGATTAATGTTGGGGGGACAAAATATTGGCTGGGGGCGTATTGCGCGCCGGGCACATATTTGGCTGCGGGCGCGACCGGGTGCGTCGATTGCGGGCTGGGGCATTTTTGTATGGGCGGCCGGCACCGCGCGCCGTGCAGTGGCGGCATTATCGCATGTCCGACCACGCGCGCATCGGCCGATGCCGACGCGCCCACAATGGTAAACCGGGTGTTGACCGCGGACGAAATCAATGCAAATGTCCCGCCGACCAAATTATCCCAGTGGCATGAAATCAGTTGCTGTTCCACGCCATATGATGATTATTACCACACGTTAAATAATGATTGGTCGGCCATTAATCGGGTTAACGGATGCGCCGGTGGGACGTTGGCGGCTGGGACGTATTTGTTCACGGTCCGCACCGGCACATTTTGTAGCACTGCCATCGACCCGTTTGATGGATTGGAAAACGCCGCATACAGTGCACACATTGCAATTTATGACCATGCCGTATCGTACAAGACCATTCATGCCAACAGCATTTATTATCATTTCTTGGACACCCGGGGGCCGGTTTTTACCGCATGGAATACTCAGATCCCCATTAATTTTTGCCAGGTTGACATCCGCGCCAATGTGGATGGGTTGGCGAACGTGCCGCGGACAATGTGCGTGTATGTATTAAAATAACGGGGATTTATTCGTCGTCGTTGATATGCGCGCGGGGGTGCGCCGCACTGTAAATCGCGCTGATTTCGGCCATGTTGACGCGTGTGTACAGCTGGGTTGTGGATAATGACGAATGGCCCAGCAATTCCTGTAATGTGCGTAAATCCGCGCCATCGGCCAGCAATGCCGTTGCAAACGTATGGCGCAGTGCATGCGGCGTCACATAATCGGGCAATTGCAGATATTTGCGCACGGATTCAATGCTTTTCTGGGCCATGCGGGGCGACATGGGCAATCCGCGCACACTGCGGAACAGGGCATCATCGCCCCCCGCGCCAAACGGCCGCAATGCGGTGTATTTTTCCAATGCGTCGTACACCGCCGGCAAAACCGGGACCAGACGTTCTTTGTTTCCCTTGCCCAGGATGCGCAATGTATCCGGGCGTGCGGCAACGTCGCGGTTGCGCAATGCCAACGCTTCGGATATGCGCAGACCGCATCCGAAAATCAAAACCACCAATGCCCAGTCGCGCGCACCAATCCATGGTTGGTCCGCGTCCAGTTGCATCAGGGCGTCATGAATATTGGCAACGTTGTCGGTGGAAATCGCCTTGGACAATTTTTTGGGGATTTTGGGCGCACTGATTAAATCAATGGCGCTGTTTTTAATGCCATGCTGGCGCCCCAGAAATTTATAGAATGCGCGCACAGCCGACAAAGCCCGCGCGGTGGATTTTGGGATCAATCCGTTTCGTTGGCGGTCGGCCAAATACGCGCGAAAGCAAATCGTATCGGCCGCCGCCAGATTTTGCAATCCGACATCCGCCCCGGAAAAGTTTTCGAAAAACCGGATAAATCCGCGGATGTCGGTTTCATACCCCACAACCGTATGCGCAGAATAATGTTTCGTCTGCGTCAGATACGTGATGAAATCGGCAATGGCTTCATTCATTTGATTTCAAATACGGCCGATACGGTGACGGATACTTCGGTATCTTTGGCAACGATGCCGCCGCCGGTCATCACGCCCGCATCCATGACGGCCATTTCTTTGGACGCACTGCGCAGAAAGTTCGCCGTCGGACGCACAACGTTTTGCACGTTGGTGTCATACGCCACCGCCAACATTTTGCCCGCGCGTTTTTTGTCCCCCGCCGCCAATGCGCCTGCACGGGTGCGCGCGTTTTCGACCGCCGTCCCCAGGCATTCTTCCAATATCGGTTTCATGGCTTCGGTGCTGGTGAACATGCGCAGATTTTCCGAATACACGTTTTGTTGGCCGGCAAACTGGGACAACACATTTTCAATGGTTTCGATGTTGTTCGCCGATACTTCGATGGCGATGTTTGTTTCGATGCCCAACACAATGCTTTTCTGGGCGTTGCGGTCCCATTCTGTTTTTTCGTACGAATCAAACTGCGTCGTCTGCATCTTTACGTCCTGGGTTTTCAGGAACGATGTGATTTGCGCGATTTTTGCGGTGGCCTGTTTCATGGATTCGGCCGCGCTTTTGTCCAATGTCGTCACGCGCAGGGTGATGGCCGTTCTGTCCTTGGGCGCGGTGGTCAGACATTCGCCGTTAACAGAAATCGTGCGCGGTTGTGTGTTTCTGGATTTGGCGGACCATACGGCCAAAACGGCCACGACGGCGACAATCCCAACGCCCCAGACTAATTTTTTGTTCATGTGTTCTCTCCTTTTCTTGGTTTAGTGGGTTAATCAAAATAATTCAATTTCATGGCGTGTTTCACGCGGCGGACGGTGTCGGCGGCAACGCTGCGCGCGTCGTCGGTGCCGCGGCGCAGAATTTCCAATACCGCACCCGGGTCGCGGGCCAACGCTTCGCGGCGTTCGCGGATGGGACGCAGTGTTTCCTGTAACACCGCGTTCAGGAATTTTTTAACCTTCATATCGCCCAGACCGCCGCGTTCATAATGCGCCGCCAATTCGTCATAGTTTTTATATTCCGGTAAAAACGCGGCAAAATGTTCCGGTTTCGCAAACACCGACAGATAAATAAAGACCGGATTATCACGGGTGTTGCCCGGGTCGTCCACCCGCAGATGGTTCGGGTCGGTGTACATGGCCCGTACCTTGGCCGCGATGTCGTCGGCGCTGTCTTTCAGATAAATGCCGTTGTTCAGCGATTTGCTCATCTTTGCATTGCCGTCAATGCCCGGCAAACGCGCCGCAGATTTTAATTGCGGAACAATCGCGCGCGGCATGGACAATGTGTCGCCGTAAATGGAATTGAATTTGTGTACGATTTCGGCCGCCTGTTCCAGCATGGGCAACTGGTCGTCGCCAACCGGCACGATTGTCGCGTTAAATGCGGTGATGTCGGCCGCCTGGGAAATGGGGTATGTGAAAAAGCCCGCCGGCACGCCGCCGTTAAATTTTTCTTTTTGGGCGATTTCGGTTTTCACCGTCGGGTTGCGTTGCAGACGCGCAATCGTCACCAGATTCATGTAATAAAACGTCAGTTCCGTCAGTTCCGCCACCGCCGATTGGATAAACATTGTGGTTTTGGCCGGGTCGTATCCGGCGGCCAACATGTCCAGCGTGATTTCCATGACGTTGTCACGCACCTTGGCCGGGTTGTCAAAGTTATCGGTCAAACCCTGGGCGTCGGCAATCATGGCGTACATCTTGTCGTACGACGCATTGTTCTGCATTTCAATATTTGGCCACAGCGCGCCCACCATATGTCCGATATGCAGCGGCCCAGTGGGGCGGATTCCAGTTAAAATAATATCTTTGGCCATGTGTGTATCCTTTTTAATCGGATAAAATTGTAATGCGTTTGCGCGAAAAATCAAAGCCTAAAATACACTTTGGGTTGTTTTAGACAAAAATTCTGCTTTACATAAATTCCAATATTGAATACAATCGGATAAGTCAACAAACAAAGGAAGGAAAATGGCTCAAAAACCAGTGAAAAAAGCCCCGGCCAAAAAATCGGCCCCGGTTAAAAAGACAACGACGAAAAAAACGGTCAAGGCACCGGTTAATGAACCCATGGCGGCAATGCCGGCGCATGAACATCATGCACATCACGGCTGTGGCGCGCACTGTGGTTGCGGTTGCCAGGATGGGCGCGCATGCAAATGCGGCGGTGGTTTTTGGCGCTTTGTCAAGAAACTGTTCTGGTTCTTGGTTATCTTTGCGTTGGGTTTTGCGGCATGTATGTTCTTGTGCGATAAACCGCACCACATGCGCGGTCCGAAAATGCCGGTTGTATTTGTAAATGGTTGCCTGGACATGGCCCAGGTTCCGTGCCCGAAATTACAGGCGGCCCTGGCGTCGGCGGATGTCAATGGCGACGGTTGCGTCACACGTGATGAATACCGCGCGGTTAAAAAACAGCTGCGTGCCATGCGCCAGGATGCGCGTGAACGTGGTTGCCCGATGGCAGATGCCCAGATGTAATCCACATCATCATCAAAATTAATCCCGCCACCGGCGGGATTTTTTACGTATTGTTTTTTGTTTCACAATTGCCTATAATAATTATACAAAGTAAACATTAACCACAGGGGGCGCGTATGAAAAAAGGACTGTCTTTATTTGGGTTGGGTTTCTTGGCCGGATTTTTGGTCTTTGGCCTGGGGGCGATGCGTGACGCCCGTGCGTACCAGGTTTTGTCGTCCAAAGAATTGGGGCAAAATGACGCAAAAAATCAAAATGTCGTCGTCAAATGCACAACCGACACCGGCAAGGTTTCAAATCAAACCTGTTCTCTGCGCCGCTATGCCAAGTGCACCGGGACGGGCGCGAACAAGAAATGTAACGGGTGGCAGCCGTGGAAAGACCTGCGCAATCCGGGCAATCAATATTCAGATTGGAAATCGGCGGCATCTGCATGCTGTCGTGCAAAGGGATTGCGTTAAATCCCACAAACCGCCCATCGGGCGGTTTTTTATTGGGTCGCGGCGCAATACGCGGATGGAATTGATTCCTGCGGCGGCGGGGTGGGGCGATGTGATACCGTCATAAAAAAAAGGATGATGTGATGGACAAAGCGCGCCTGGAAGCATTCAGCGACGGTGTTTTTGCAATTATTATTACGGTTATGGTTTTGGCCCTGGATGCGCCCGACGGGACGGATGTGGCGGCATTGTCGGCGCGGGTGTCGATATTATTAACATACGTGCTCAGTTTTCTGTATGTGTCCATTTTTTGGATTAATCACCATTTGCTGTTGTCGGCGACGCGCCGCATCAGTACGGCCGTGCTGTGGGGGAATATTAATTTTCTGTTTTGGATATCGCTGGTGCCGTTTTTTACCGCCTGGGTCGATGAACATCACAGCGAAGTTGTCCCGGTGATGGCGTATGGGATTATCTTTTTGATGTGTGTGATATCCTTTCGCATTTTGCAGCGGTTGCTGTTTCGCACCCACGACGCGGACGCGCCGATTGTGCGTTTGTTGCGGTCGGGGCGCCGGGCCAAGATTTCCATTGTCGCATTTATTGTCGCCATATTGATGTCGGCGGTGCATCCGTACATATCGTTGGGGATTTATGTCGCGATTGCGGGGCTGTGGGTTGTTCCGAACCGGCAACTGGTCCGCGCCGTGGGTGACGGTGATGTTTGCGCCAAAAAATAAAAATGCGGCGACATGATTTTTCTTGTTGCAAAAGGAATAAAGTTAAGATAATATATCAGACGCCTGCGGATATGGCGGAATTGGTAGACGCGCTAGTTTCAGGTACTAGTGGCAGCAATGCCTTGGAAGTTCGAGTCTTCTTATCCGCACCAGTTTTGGGGTTGTAGCTCAGTTGATAGAGCGCTACGTTCGCATCGTAGAGGTCGTGGGTTTGAGTCCCATCAGCTCCACCAAAATAAGGCCGGCGGATTTCCGCCGGTTTTTGTTTTACTTCGTTTTTATTTACACCCATCGTTATTTTTGATATAATGCACGCGAATTCAATGGGATTTGGATTCGGGGCTGTCGTAAGCCTTCTATAGCCGGCACAAGAAACTATTTGTGTCGTGAATTTATCCCCCGGCCATAGTCGGGGAGCCGTCAGTTATACAATACGGTTCATCCGAAAGACTGACGGAATCAACGCTATAGTGATTTACGAACTCCCCGACCGCCAAATTCTGTGGCGGTCTTTGTTTTTACGGGGATAAAAATGCAATGGGTAACGGTTATCGTTTCAATCTGTTTATTAACTGCGCCGGTTTGGGCGGCATCGCGTCCCGCACGTACCCAGGCGGGGCGAACACCGGCGCGGTCGCAAAATCCATCCCGTTCGGTGACGGTGCGTGCGCCGGGCCCGCGGGTGGTTGTTGCGCGGGCGGGGGCGGACCCCGTCGCGTTGCGCCCCGACATTCATAAACTGCTGGAATTAACGGAATACTGTCGGGCGCAATACACATCGTGTATGGATAATTTCTGC